>JAHHIF010000012.1 GCA_019358875.1 Symplocastrum torsivum CPER-KK1 | reverse complement strand
CGCACTTTTGTCAGACTATTTAATTCAACAATTGAAACGACCGAATATTTTCAGGCGTTTTGTCTAGTTTTTTGGTACACGGCGCGGCGTAGCAGCGTCCGTGCTTGTGACAGTTGCGTAAGTCCTGTTTGCGATCACAAATTCGCCTATGTAGGCAGTCACAACGTCCTCAGTTCAAACACCAGTTATCTAGACTTAGCGAGTGACGAAGTGGGAACGCTGCATACATCTCCCCGCAACATCCAGAAATTGATTAACTGCTTTGAAACTCAACCTGACCTATCAAGCTAATAAAAAACTGACACCATTGGTGGCAGAAAAAAGATGAAGGAGTGCGCTCTCAGTTTAGTTTACTCCGGTAATTCACGGAAGCGAGCGCACTTCTTGGATAAGCTGTGATCGCCCTTGCTATCGTAAGTTAAAGGGTTTACACCCTAGACTAGAGAAACCCCAATTGATGCCGCCGATTAAAGGGAGTAGACGCAAATGGACTTTTACACAGTTGTTTTAAGACGAAGTGCGGGCTACTGGGTGGCGTTGTGCTTGGAGAACGGATTAGTAGGTCAAGGAAATACACAAGACGATGCGATCACGAAGCTCAAAGAGGCGATTGAATCGTTCCAAGATGTTTATGAATCACAAGAGAACATCTACAATGCTCCGGTTCCTGTCAAAGAGTTACATGAATTTTTGGCTGGAAACACCTGCGCGGATAGGTTAAGAAGATAATGATCGCACTTTCACTTACTCAGGTAATTCACCAAAGCGATCGCGATACTGCCTTAACAACTCTTCCATTGCTTCAGCACGTTGTCGTTCTGCCTCAGCGCGTTGTCGTTCTTGCTCTAGCTGTTCTTCTGCCTGTTGTACCCGTTGTCGTTCTTGCTCTAACTGCTGATTAATCTCCGTGTAAGATAAGAACCTCGTTCCATCTGGATGATAAATCTGTAACTCCTCTCCAGACAAATCAAAGCGAATTCCCAACTGTGGACTTATCCAGTCCGAGAGTGAGGCAATCGTATCTAACCCCTCTTCATCCTGTATCCAACCCCTTAGCTGGTTGTTGTCAGGATTATAAATGTAATACTCCTGGACTCCGTAGCGATCATAAAACAGTAGCTTTCTCTCCATTTCTTCTTGGGTATTGCCAGGAGAGAGAATTTCAAACACTACTTGCGGCGCGACATTGTCCTCATTCCACTGCTGATAGGAACCGCGATTGCCTTTAGGTCTCCCCAACACAACCATCACATCTGGGGCATTCACAATCTTTGGCTTTCCTTCTACTGGATACCAAAACAAATCCCCTGCAACAAACACATTTGGGTCATTTGCATACAGCCAATCCAAATTTTGCTGAATCACTACAATCCAGCGAAATTGCTTGGTATTATTTGCCATTGGCTTTCCATCGCTATCTGGGTAGATGACCTGTGCTTGTTCCGTTTGGGATTGTAATTGAGAAACCATAACCAGATGAAATATTAGTGGGGATGTTCACGAGCGATCGCATCTCATACAAAAACGCGATCGCTCTTCTTCACTCATCACAAAGACACAGGTTCTTGCCCTGCCGAAACAGGTGCTGAGGACTTTAACTTCAAATCTGGATGGTCAGATTCTACCTGCTGCAAATTCCACTCATTTTTAAACAGCAGCACAGGGCGTCCCCAGTTATCTTTCACCGTTACCGTGTTAAACAAACGCCCCACTTTTTGCAGTGCTTCCCAGCCACCCGCTACCCAACGGGCAACACTGTAAGGTAGCATCTCCAGCCGAGTTTCAACACCGTACTCATTCTGTAAGCGAAATTGCACCACCTCAAATTGCAACTGGCCAACAGCCGCAAGAATTGGGTCACGCTTCGCTTCATCCACGGAGTACATAATTTGCACTGCCCCTTCTTCCCGCAATTCAGTAACCCCTTTTTGGAATTGCTTGAACTTGGAAGGGTTGGGATTTCTCAGATAAGCAAATAGTTCTGGAGAAAAGCAGGGAATCCCTTCATACTCCAATTTCTTGCCGTTATAAATCGTGTCACCGATCGCAAAAACTCCAGGATTGTTCAATCCAATTACATCACCTGGATAGGCAACATCAATCGATTCCCGGTCTTGAGCAAAGAGTTTTTGAGGTCTTGACAGACGCACTATCTTACCAGTGCGGGCATGATTCACCGTCATGTCTTTCTCAAACTTACCCGTACAAACCCGAACAAAAGCGACTCTATCCCGGTGCTTCGGGTCCATGTTGGCTTGTAGCTTGAAGACAAACCCTGTGAACTCTGGATAAGTTGGGGGAATCTCACCTAATGAGGAAAGGCGACCTTCTGGTTTAAGCGCATAGTTCAGAAAGCCATCCAAAAACAGTTGGACACCAAAATTTGTCATCGCACTCCCAAAGAATACTGGTGTCATTTTGCCTTGATGAACCAGTTCTAAATCCAGTTCCGGACCAATACCTTCAATCAGTTCTAAATCTTCCTTTAGCTGATAATAGAGGTCTTGAGCCAAAAGCTCTTCAAGCCGAGGGTCACCTAAATCGATGACCGTATCTTTTGCCTCGCGGCTACCGTGGGCACTCCGCTCAAATAGGTGAATTTGTTGGCTGCGTCGGTCAAAAACACCCTTAAAGCGATCGCCTATCCCAATCGGCCAGTTTACCGCATACGTCTGCAACCCTAGTTCCTGCTCAATCTCATCTAGCAGTTCCAACGGTTCGCGTCCGGGACGATCAAGTTTATTCACGAACGTGAAAATCGGGAGACTCCGCAGCCGACAGACTTCAAACAACTTCCGCGTTTGTGTCTCCAGACCTTTAGCCGCATCAATCAGCATCACCGCATTATCGGCGGCAGCAAGTGTCCGATAGGTGTCTTCACTAAAATCTTGGTGACCAGGCGTGTCCAATAAATTGATCTGACAATCCTGATATTCAAACTGCAACACCGTCGAGGTAATTGAAATTCCCCGTTGTTGCTCCATTTCCATCCAGTCAGAAGTAGCCTTGCGCTGGGATTTACGTGCCTTGACGGCACCCGCTTCGTGAATCGCACCTCCATAGAGTAAGAGCTTTTCTGTTAGCGTTGTCTTACCCGCGTCCGGGTGGGAAATAATTGCAAAGTTGCGTCGATGTTCAACAGCAGTTTGCAGTTCAGCTTCAATTTCAGTGGACATCCAAAAAGCATCGTTAGGGAACTCTCAAGAATCATTATATTTGTGATTGAGATTCCCGTTCAGTAGCAAGACGCCTCGATCTCCCTTAGTTTAAAAAGTCTAATAAATTAGATTCTGACTCTTTCGCGTTAGCCTCCCCAATTCTGGACGGCATTTACGACCTATCTTTATAAGGGTGCGTGATACAGTCGTGGGTAGAGGCTAAGTAAGCTTTGATGGGATTAGGGAGTCATTTTTATGGAATACGACCAAGACAAGCGAAAGCTATTATCAGCGCTAAGTCATGGGTCAATCTTTTTTAGTTCTTTGGTTTTGTCTATTGCGATACCAATAGGAATACTGTTCACATCAGATGACCCAGTTGTCAAAGAAAGCGCTAAAGAAGCTATCAATTTCCACCTCAATGTGTGGGTATATGAAGTGATTGTTGGCGTGTTAGTTTTCCTGACCTTAGGATTGCTGGGGATAATCTTAATACCAATATTTTTCCTTTTCCATTGGGTACCGCCAATTCTGGCAATCCTCCAGTCTTTAGGCAATCCTAACCAGTCTTATCGCTACCCGTTTATCTTTCGTGTAGTGTAGGGTTGTCACGTTGTAGCGGTCAGCCATCGGCATTCAGCTAGTAGCTGAGGCATTGCATTATAGAGGTTCTCGGTTAGATGCGGTACACTTTGACCTCTCTCCTACAAGGAGAAAGGCTTTGATTCTTACTCCCCTTCCCTTGCAGGGAAGGGGTTGGGGGTTAGGTTTCTCTGCTGTACAAGCGCGTAACAGAGAAATGCTATATATTCAGGTGCAGTGTTTGAATGCAACTTGATATCAGCCTTGCCTCAGCGTAAACATCACTCAAAAAAACATGTGTAAGCTTTAGCCTTAATCGTATAGATTAGGGCATTTTTTATAATTAGAAACAAATTTATCTTGTGGCTTGCTGTTGGTTTAACCCTATCCTCAATAGCTAATGTCTGCTTTGTTCGCATTTGAATACTGGATACTGTAACAAGGTTACGTTAATCCTCACAGCTAATTTCATGCTCATAAAAAGCCCTTAGAGATTTGGGGAAAGAAAGCTGGAAGCGGGTATGTTTAACGTCTACAGTTTCTTGGAAGCGATTGTGGATTGTTTCGGATCGCTTATGCAATCTCTTGTAAATTGTCAGACTAGGGCAGATGACTACTAGACCAGCTCGGCAGAAGTAACCCACCAGCCTAGACAGGGGTGAAAATTGAGGTAAACTGCCAATAACCAAATGCTCAAAAGACAAGCAAGTTGACAACTAGAGTCCATGCCCAACCCCCAAGCGGAAAAAATTATCCTCTCCTCAAGACAACAAACCCTACTCAAACAGATAGTGCGTCGCTCTCGCGTTCCCTTATCGCCTGGTGAGGCGCTCGCAGTTGATCTTGTTGGCTGCCACTGGAGCGAGTAACAACCAGCTCGCTCAAGAGTTGCTTTTTCGTGTGGGGTCAAGTGCGCTTATGGCGAGAAAGATGGCTAGCGGCGACTCCTCAACTGGCAACTGTAGAAGCAGAAAATGGCAGTGACCGAGAGTTGATGGCGTTAATTAGCAGAGTTTTAAGCGATCGCGACCGGACTGGGACTACTAACTACTTCAGTACAGAGCAGGTCGTTCAAATTGTAGCTTAGAAAAGTGAAAGTCCTCAAGCATCGGGCTATCCTGTCAGTCATTGGACTCCAACTGAGTTAGCCGCTGAAGCAATAAAACGAGGGATTGTGGAGAAAATTTCACCCCGAAGTGTCGGTCGTTTTTTACGCATGAAGCTACTCTACAACCCCAGACGCTCGAAGACTCGCTAACGCTTCGCTATCGTCATCGGTATTGGCTCAATGCTAATCCTGACGACCCTGTTGAATTTAGACAACAAGTAACTTATATCTGTCAGCTACACCGAAAAGCCTTGGAATTATTGACGCAGGGCATTCCGAAGAGTCCGAATCCTTGGTACGTCTGGTAGCAGAACGCTGCCGTATTGTGACTGATTTGGGAGTCAAGCAAAAAACAGGTATCCTCTTGTTCGTTGAAAACTCGAAAAGCTTTCTTATCTGACTCCAAGCATCGAATTCACTTTGTTTATATTCCCAAACATACATCTTGGCTCAATCAGATTGAATGTTGGTTTAGCATTTTGATGCGGCGCTTGCTTAAGCGAGGTAACTTTACCTCAACCCAAGACCTCAAGCAAAAAATTATTAACTTTATTGCTTATTACAATCACACATTTGCTAAACCCTTTCAATGGAAGTTTGAGGGTTTCCCAGATGCGGGCTAGGCTGGTGGGTTATTTCTGCCGAGCTGGTCTAGTGTCCAGTGGCGATCTGAAGATTGATAAAGCTTAGCACCCTCCAAACCCGCATCTGAAACAAGCTGGTTCACTTCATCTAAGGTAAAAGCGGCGTGGAGAGAATCGCGAAACAGCATTTTTTGATGCTCATCGTACTCAGTCCCGATACTATCCACTAAGCCATTCATAATGTCCTCATTCATTGGTCGAAGTAAATCACGAATGAGGATTCCCCCGTTGGGTTTCAAAACACGCTTCAGTTCTTTTAAGAAGGGTAATGGATCGGGTAGGTGATGAATCAAGCTATTGGAAATCACCATATCAAAGTGAGCATCGGCATAAGGCAACTGCTTGGCATCAACGGATTCTAGGGTAATTTGTTGTTGTAAGCCAGCTTGCTCAACATTCTTTCTACCTACTTGCAGCATAGATTCAGCAAGATCGATGCCGATAATTTGCCATTGTGGACGCTCTTGACAAATAAGGATAGGAATGCGTGCAGTCCCAGTCCCAGCATCAAGCATTAAGCCTGATAGTGAACCGAGTTCAATCGCCCGTTTAGCAAAGGCAGTATTAACCTCAGTGAAGTCCATCGCATCATAGGCGATCGCTTCTTCCTGAGTATCCATAACTTCCGGTTCAGTAACTCGCTGCATTGATGCCTCCTGATCTAATTCCTGAACCTAATTATTGAACGTCCTCGGTACTTTCACCGCAAGGGTAACGACTCTTCCTACCATGAACAACGATAGAGCCAACCACAACAACTGACTACTGTGGAACCACCAAGCCAGCAGTGCGACTGGAGCAAACCCGACTAAAGCTGCTATGACTGTTGAAGTTCGGAGGATACGCCCTTCCATTAAGCCCAAGAAGTACCCATCTAACATATATGCGATCGATCCGAAGCCGAGAATAGGAACTAACCACCCGACATAATTGCGAATCGGCTCAATTACCTCTTTATGGTTCGTCAAAAGCCCAAATAGAGAAATTGGAAACAGGTTAAAGACAAGGGCGAAGAGGAGTCCCATGATTAAACTACTTCCCCCAGAGATTCGTACTAAAGGAACTAGTTGCTCACTCGCACCTTTGCCGCGAAAGATTCCGGCAAAACTTTCAGTCGCAAAAGCTAGTCCATCAATAAAGTAAGCAGCTAAAGTCACTACCTGTAAAAGTAACGTGTTAGTGGCTAGCACAACAGTTCCGAAACCCGAACTGAGATTGGTGAACAACGCAAAGGTCGAAACAAGGACAAAAGTACGCACTAAGATATCACCATTGAGAGCAAAGCCAGCTTTCAGAGCAGATGGATCGAGAATTTGTCCAACTACTGCCTTTACCTTCCCAAACCAGTGTTCCCGATAGATAAGAATTACCCCAACAATCAACATCAAGTACTGACTCGCCGCTGTACCAATAGCTGCGCCTGCACTTTCCCACCCCAACCGGACAATAAACAGGTAGTCCAGCACAATATTTGTGCCATTCCCGACTACCGACAACAGCAAAACCCTACCACCTTGTTCACGCCCCAAAAACCAACCAATCAAGACAAAGTTGAGCAATGTTGCAGGTGCGCCCCAAATCAAAGCATTGTAGTAGGCAATTCCCGAAGCCTTGACTTCTGGTGTTGCACTCAACAAGGCAAAGCCAAGTTCTCGTAACGGGTACTGCAAGACTAGGATGATGAACCCTAAGCCCAACGCAAGTACACCGTTACGCAAAAGAGCCAGTAACACTGCATCTTCATCAGAACGTCCCACCGCTTGCGCTGTCGTCCCAGTGGTAGCCATGCGTAGGAAACCAAACGTCCAGTAGATGTAGTTGAACAGAACAGTGGCTAAGGCAACTCCAGCCAAGTGACGAATTTCTGCCAAGTGTCCCAGAAACGCCACATCCACTAAACCCGCGATGGGAACCATGAGATTGGAGAGGACATTGACACTCGCTAGCCGGAAGAAGCGACGGCGAAAATCATCACGGTGTTGTTTAGAGATTAAGTGTAAAGCCATGGGTCTTTTTGTCGTTTGTTGTTTGTTGTTTGTTATCGGGACTTAAACAAATTTCAAGACCAAACAAAGCCTAAAGAAGCGATGTTCGCGGCGAATACGTCACGATTGTGGTTCAACCACTCAACAAAACGGAAAGACATGGCTGTGCGAAACGCCTAAACATGCATCAACAAAAGTGTTTAAAGGTTTGGATGCCCACCTTCGTCTTAATCCTCCTGTTAAGGTGTGCCATACAATGAAAGTGTAAGCACAAAATACAAGAATAAAATGTCTTAGCAGACTGCGGAGAGTCTCTAATTTGATATTCGGATAGCCCCAACCAGCACGAGAGCTTCCCGATAGAAACCGTCTACCCAGTTTCTTTGAGAATAGGTGGTTACTATCGATTCGGCTGTCGCCGTTGAGCCATCAACATTCGTAATAAAATAATCAAGATCACTGGCTTGTTGGAAGGAGCAAGCATTCATGACGATAGCAATTGTTCTCGTTCCTTCTAGCTGTGAGAGTTCAACTTCAACAGGAGCCACCCAAACGGTTTTGGGTTTATCTAGATTGAGTTGAATCGGAGTGAAAGCTTCCATATGTAATGATTCAGCTAAATCATCTAATCGGATCTCTTCTCGCTTATTTGCCTGTATTTCAATTATCACGTTGCGGTTTTTGGCTAATCCCCCTAAATATTTTAGTCTCCTCTTTTCTAGTTCGCTCAGAAACGTTGTGTTATTGCCATAGCCTGCATCAATCAGCACAATGCCAGGTCGATATCCTCTTCATCACCTCTAAACGGCGCTCATTTACCTCTTGAGCCTTCCAGGGCGCTTCCGTCAAAAAGCGGATGCGCCGCCTCGGAGGTTTCCTCCGAAATCAGGCGCACCAAGGGTGCAATCGGTGGTACGTCACTCCCACCGCGTTATCCGCCATTTGAGATAGGTTTTTTCGTTCGCTTTCCCCTAATAATCCCCCAATATAGTTTCTAAACTCCCGTTTTTGCGCTTGATGCGTCAACAAATCATCAAAGCGTTTACACCATCTGTCAAAGCATGGGGCATGGCGGCAGGAGTTGTCTCTTTCATTGGGAGAAACCTCAGCGTGAAGTGCTTGCTTCGTAAACATTATAACTTGCTTTAATCTTTATTTTTGTTTAAGTCCCGCTAATCAAGATGGGGTAAAGTAAAGTCCGCTAACCTGTCAGTAAACTGAGAGCTTGCACCGTTCGCATCATCCGCCAGGGAAGTTCCGGGCGGGATTGGTAGCTTACCGAGAATGGTGTAAGTTCTGAGGTAAAACCAAGATCTGAGTAAAAACCTCAACCATTAGCTTGTCATCTCATGACTTACTTTCGCCCAAATATTAATGATATGTCCGGTTACGCGCCTGGTGAGCAGCCACCACCAGAGGCAAAAGTCATCAAGTTAAACACGAATGAGAATCCCTATCCCCCCTCTCCTGAGGCATTGAAGGTACTACAGGAATTGCCGGGAGAGCTTCTGCGGCGCTACCCTGATCCCATGGCAAAAGCGTTTTGCCAAGCTGCGAGTCAAGTCTTGGGAGTACCTGCTGATTGGATTCTTGTCGGTAATGGTAGTGATGACCTTTTGACGATGATTGTTCGTGCTTGCACTGAGCCACGGCGACAAGTGGTTTATCCGATGCCCACTTACGTCTTATACCGCACCTTGTCACAAATTCAAGGAGCAGAATTTGTGGAAGTCCCCTATCACGAGGACTACAGCTTACCAGTTGAGCAATTAATTGCCGCTCAAGGAGCCGTAACGTTTATCGCTTCTCCGAATAGTCCATCTGGAACTATTGTGCCAGTAGAACTGCTGGATAAGCTAGCTAGACAGTTATCTGGTGTGTTGGTTGTGGACGAAGCCTATGTAGATTTCGCCGAGTCAGATGCACTGGAATTGGTAAAACAGCACGACAATGTGATCATTTTGAGAACCTTGTCTAAGGGCTACTCAATGGCTGGGTTGAGGTTAGGTTTCGGTGTGGCAAACCCATTGCTGCTGGAAGGATTGATTAAGGTTAAAGATAGCTATAACGTGGATGCTGTTGCTTCTGCTGTTGGAGCAGCTGCGATCGCAGATCAAAGTCACAAAAATGCTAATGCTGAGAAGATTAAGGCTTCCAGAAGCCAGATGGCTAGAGAGCTTGAGAAATTGGGCTTTTATGTCTTACCATCACAAGCTAACTTTCTCTTAGCGCAGTCACCATCAGGCAACGCTCAACACCTCTACGAAACCCTTAAGCAACGTGGAATCTTAGTCCGATACTTCAACCAACCTCGGTTAGACGATAAGTTACGCATCACGATTGGCACTCCTGAGCAGAATGAAACATTAATCAAGGTACTTGGTAACGTGCTGACATCTGCCATGAGCCAACCCAACAGTCACTAGAGCGAAAATTTATCAGAGGTGGGGGTTCATCCACTAGGTTACATAAATTCTGGAGCAGACTTTATTAGAGGTATTTATCAAATCTTTATCATCATTCAGTACTAAGGACGTTATAGTTAAATGAAGAAAAACTACATTTGCAGAAAGTAAAGGATTTTTTTACTGAAGCAAGCTAGTAGGGGTGCAGGTAGAGGGTGCATGGTATCGTTTTTGACGCAGCATGTATTTGATTCATATGTCCTAGCCTGACACTTTCAAAGATGGAAAAAATCTCAAAGGTCTTTTCTTCGCTCTTGAGTCGTAAAACACCTTGAAACTTTATCTAAGATATTTCGTCGTCTACTAACTGGGTGCTACCGTTCTGCTAGCGATCGCATGAGACTCCTTCTCTTTGGGTAAAACGTCTACCTAAAGCTGAACGTCTTAGCGCTACTCACGAAGTTAGTTTTGATAAGCTGACCATCATCTAATTGCATACTTCAAGAAAAGATATTTCTTGAGGGATAGGCACTATGCCCGTTTGATTTATGCAATTTAAATGAACGACAGCTTAATTCTCTTGTGTCAATACCACCAGAGAATATTCGTAGGTATTGATGAAAGTAAACGTGAAGCATTCTTAGCAAAAAACGTGGGAAAGCTCATAAAAGCTATCTACACGACTGATATGCTTCGCCTTACTCTGAATTGTTTCTTTATTAGCTGCATCTTAGGGAACTTTATATAGGTAGTTACACAAAATTTGCCCCGAATCATTGTTTATGCGTAAACCTGTTCTAACTATTTTCTACCAGTTCAATCCTTGGCACAGTACTATAGGCGGAATTCAGACAATCATCAGCCTTTTTATCAAGTACGCTCCTAGTGAGTTTGAGGTGCGGCTTGTAGGAACAGGAAAAGATTCAACCCAACCTATAGGTAAGTGGCAAGAAGCAGAATTAGCGGGGAGAGCCGTTCAATTTCTTCCTGTATTGACCTTGCAAGACGATAACGTCAGGAGCTTGGTTCCGACCACAATAAAGTATACGGCTGCCCTACTAGGGCGTTCCTTTGCCTCCGACTTCATGCACTTTCATAGACTAGAGCCAACCGTAGCAGCCCTTCATTGGCAGGGAGATAAAACTCTTTTTATCCACAATGATATTCAGACGCAGATGAAATCTGTGGGTAATAAAAATGCGATCCTTTGGCGACGATTTCCAGCCGCCTATTTTGCCCTCGAAGGTATGCTAGTTAATCAGTTTACTCAAGTCTTCTCGTGCAATACTGAGTCGCTAGAACTTTATCGGCAGCGTTATCCAACGATTGCTGAGCGTGTTGCCTACGTCAAAAACACTGTTGACAACGAGATTTTTTACCCATTTGCTTTGGAGGAGCGTGAGGAGGGGAGGTATAAACTTATACAGCGGCTAGGTTTAGCGAAGGATACACATTTCGTCCTGTTTGCTGGTCGCCTACATCCCCAGAAAGATCCCATTTTACTAGTCCGCTCTATTGCTGCTTTGAATGAGCCGAATATTCACCTCCTCATAGCAGGCGAGGGAGAGTTGGCTGATGAAATACGTTCTGAGATTAATCAACTTGGGTTGTCTAAACGGGTAACAATGCTCGGAGGAGTCAAGCAAGCGGAACTTGCAGACTTGCATCGCATCTGCAATGCCTTTGTTCTGACTAGCGCCTACGAAGGCTTACCCTTGGTTGTCCTTGAGGCTCTCGCCTGCGGGACACCTGTCGTGACTACGCGATGTGGTGAAACCCCGAAACTGCTTTCTGCTGACAGTGGGATTGTCTGTGAAGAACGTACTCCAGATGCGATCGCAGACGCCTTACGCAAGGTACTGCTACATCCAGAGGATTATCCAATTGAATCCTGTGTACAGGCTGCTCAGCCGTATAATGCCCGCACTGTCGTGAGAGATGTCTACAGCGAAATGTGGCTCCGTTGGGAGCAGCGCTCCCTCGCATCTGTATAAGCTGTAAGCTGTCACAGATTTAACTTACATATTTCCAGGAAGTAGCTGGAGAGCAAAGAACACTTAGTACTCAGTCATGAGCAATCAGTGGTCAGTCCTCTATAAAGCTAGTACCGCTGCCTTGGAATTCTCGCATTCAAAATGCTTACATTGCAAGTGTTTCATTGATGCGTAAATAGTAGCTTTATTTCCACCGCGCTGTACTAGTTGCTTTGGGTGCATCCCAATGGTTGATTGCTAAAACGGAGTAATTTATATTGAAAGTTAAACCTTACTGCTGTTTAACTATTGCGGTAAGCAGTTAATAAAATAACTGCTGCCTTCGCAGCTTTTAGAGTCTAAATTTATAGTTAATATATTTATTTGTTCAGAGATTAAATTGATAATCATTGAGGATAAAACTTTTTACAATCAATCCAGAGATGAAGTGAAAATTCTCTCAATAAAAAGATATCACTTAAAAATGAAGACAATGTAAACTTAGTTATTTTTAAGTGACATTAAGAAAGAAGAGTGTTAGTAATAATAAGAGGAAATCACGTAATATGGAGCGTAGAGGAATGTCCCCAAACGCTTGTAAATCTGTCAGAATATAAACCCTGAATTTGGAGGAAAGAAAACACGGTTTTTAACTGTCATGAGAAACTTTTACTTTATCTCTTAGCTAGTTGACTGCCGTGAAGCCAATTCGATTTAGCGGTGAACTCGTATTAACAACCCCCAAGGGACAACAATGGCACTTTTATCTCCACCTGGGTAGCATCATCTATGTCATTGGGTATCTACACAACTTGTTTGATTGATGTGGGGCAAGCAAGTGTAGGATTTTAGGAGTTTTAGCAAGATTGACAAAATCTTCTGCTTGCCAAAAATTCTTTTAACACTCTTCTCTCATCAAATAACCAGAGCAACTCAAAAAAGCAGGACACAAAAGGGTTACTGAACTTTGACCAAACTCCTAAACGAGCAATACACTGCGCGAGGTTGCTGTGCAGACGAATCACGATGTTGTGGAAGTAGCTCGTTTACTCCTACTCCCTATCAATTGGGGTGGGTGGAACTGATTAGCATCTGTGAGCTAACAGTTCTGGTTAACGTGCCTGATTCTGAGATACCACTTAGTACTTGACCTTCTAGAAGATATCCCCTAGGAATATGAAAATAGCCGTAATTGGTGTAAAAGGTTTACCCCCTAAACAGGGAGGCATCGAGCATTACTGTGCAGAAGTTTATCCCCGCATGGTTGCACAGGGTCACTCGGTGGATCTGTTCGCCCGCTCCTCTTACACGGACTGTTCCTGGCTTGACCGTCATGACTTTCAAGGTGTCCGAGTTATCTCCCTACCCTCTTTGCCTTTAAGAGGGTTGGATGCCTTTTTTAGCTCGGCATTCGGAGCGATCGCTTCTAGTGGAACACGTTACGATATCGTTCATTTCCATGCCTTGGGTCCATCTCTATTTACCTGGTTGCCCAAAATTGCCTCCTCCGCAAAAGTTGTTGTTACCTGCCAAGGTTTAGACTGGCAACGTGCTAAATGGGGATCTACTTCTACTCGCATGATTCGTCTGGGGGAGAAAGCTGCAGTGCGATTTGCCGACGGGATAACTGTAGTATCAAAAGACCTCCAATCCTACTTTTCAAACACTTATGGCAGGGAGACGCTGTACATTCCTAACGCTCCAGCAAGCTATGCTGAGTCAGATCCAACTTTTTCTTACGGCACCTCGCTAGGTTTGCAACAGGGACGCTACATGCTCTTCCTGGGCAGACTTGTACCTGAAAAGCGTCCCGACTTGCTTATCGAAGCCTTTGAAGCTCTTAAACCAGATGGATGGAAACTTGTCTTTGCTGGTGGCGTTAGCGATACCAAGGTGTACGTCTCAAAGCTATTAGACAAGGTTGCAAAGAATCCAGACGTGGTATTTGCAGGTGAACTGCGGGGATCTCGTCTGGCAGAGATTGTCCGAGGGGCAGGATTATTTACCCTCCCTTCTGATTTGGAGGGACTACCTCTGGCAATGCTGGAGGCGATGCAGGAAGGTGTCCCAGTGCTTGCCAGCGATATTCCTCCGCATCAGCAATTGCTCAATGAACAACGGGGGATTCTCTTCAAAGCTGGAGACGTAGACTCTTGTGTCCATTCCTTGGACTGGGCGATCAATAACCCTCAAGAGGTTGCGCTAATGGCCCAGAGTGCCCAAAAGTATGTCAAGACTTACTACAACTGGGATCATATTACTGCTGAAAACTTGAAACTCTATACAACACTCACCAACTCGTCTACTTCGCTCAGTACGTCGAACAATATTTCAAGCAGACCTACTGAAATTTTTGGAAGAAAATAGACTTCAAGTGCAGGTACTGTGCAGACCACTGTAGCAGTTGGTAAGCAACTGAAACTTGGCGATGCGGTCTGAAGGATGTCACTCATGTTTATCCTCAATCAAGAGTAAGTAGAGGAGGGAACCTTCTAGATTAAAGGGGCGTTGTTGAATAAAGGGATGATTTAGTCCAGATGCTAAGACAGGTATCTTGCCTGTACCTTAACTATTCATTCCATGTTTCAGTAAAGCCTCTATGTTGCCTCCCTAAGCAAGAGAAGTATATCCAATGGGCAAAAGCATTTCATCCTTACCATCAGTCTTGAAGCGGCATCGTTGGCCCGCCCTAGCTACCTTTGCTTCCGTAATTGGGGCATCAATTGCCTATCTGTCCGTCGCCCCACCTGTGTACCAAGTGACAGCACGGCTAATGCTTGACGATAAAAAGGTGAGTGTTTCCGAATTGGGTCGTGACCTCAGCCAAGTGTCTTCTGGGACACCAGGGGGTCCCAGTCCAATCGCTAATCAAGCAGAACTCGTGCGATCGCAACGTGTTCTCAAGGGAGCTGTTAACAAAGTTTTTCCACAAGGCGCAGAGAGTCCACAGGGCAAACAAGCAATGGAAGAGCTTGGTGAGGGTTTGAAAGTAAAAATTGTTCCTGCTACGAATATTCTTGAACTGAGCTATCAAGGTAAAGACCCTGTATTGGCAACAAAGTTACTTAATGCCGTTTCAGAAGTGATGGTTGACGAGAGTACTCAAGCAATCCGTTCTGAGGCTAAAGCCGTGCGGGAATTTTTGGAGAGTGAGGTACCTAAAAAGCGTACAGAGGTTGAAGCGGCTGAAGCTACTGAAAATAGATACAGGCAAGCCAGTGGCATTATCTCTTTTGAGGAGCAAACGGTAAGCTTAGTGGAGAGTTTAGCCACGCTAGAAGACCAAGAGCGTGTTCTGTCTGCCCAACTTCAAGAGACAAAAGCACGGGTCAATGAACTTCAGCGAGTAACAGACAATAGTACGGCGCAGAATGCTTATGTTGCTGGACGCATTGGTCAAGATGAAGAACTTAAGGAGTTACGGGCTAAGCTCTCAGAGTTGGATGCAAAGTTGAGCAACACTCGTTCACGCTTTACAGAGAATAATCCAGCCGTCATATCGCTACTTAACGAGCGAGATTCTCTGCGGACTCTATACAATGACAAAGTTTCTCGTGTGTTGCCCAGCAATCAAACCGTCCCTCCCGCGAATATAGCGTCTGATGAGTTGAGCCAGACTCTCACCTCTCAATATATTGCTGCTGAAACTGAACGCTCGGCACTTGAAGAAAAGCTAGGAGTTTTGCGAGCTGATCGAACCCAGCTCCAGCAACGCCTTGCTCAATTACCACTCAAGCAACAACCGCTTAGTGCATTAGTCCGTCAACGAGAAGAAACTGCCGCCTCTTTGAAGTTGCTACAAAGCAAACTGGAGGAAGCGCGGATTGCTGAAGCCCAACTGGTTAGTAATGTCCGAGTTATTGAGCAGGCTCAACCCCCCTCGTCACCTGCTGGACCAAATAGTAAAGTCGTGCTGGTGGTTGCGATCGCATTTGGAAGCATCTTAGCCGTTGGTATTATCCTGCTTCTAGAGGTGATGGATAACAAGTTGCGTGATGACTCCGAAGTGGAGGAACTGCTGAAACTGCCAAAGCTGGGAGTATTGCCTGACATCCCTGCAACTGCGCTCAACCTTGAGCAACCTGAACAATTTCTGGATAATGTTGGGTTGGTTGAACCGTACCGCCGACTCCTCAAGACGCTGAATTTTCGCACTCAAGATAAGTTGCGGCTTATTGTTGTCAGCAGTACTGTCTCTGGAGAAGGTAAGTCACTGGTCGTTTCGCACTTAGCTGCCGTGTCAGCCATGTTGTCTCGGCGGACGTTAATTATTGATGCAGACTTGCATCGACCTAGGCAGCACAGCTTGTTGGGCTTACCCAAAGAACCCGGTCTTACAGATGTAATTGACAAAGAAATAACTCTTCTTCATGCCGTGCAACCGACAGGCATCGACAATCTTTCGATATTGACCTGTGGTGAACTGTGCGATCGCCCTGCATCATTGTTGGAGTCACCGTCCATGAAGTCTCTTCTGGAAGAAGCAGCAAATCATTACGATCTGGTCATCGTAGACACTCCACCAGTTAGCAGTTGTGCAGATGCAAATACGTTAAGTCACTATAGCGACAGTTTAGTGATGATTATACGTCCCAACTTCACGCCAAAAGAGACGCTGCTTCAGACAGTATCAGAATTGACAGGGAATGGCGTACCTATACTGGGGGTCGTTGTTAATGGGATGACGAATCGTTTCCAAAAGCACTACCGCGATCCCGTTAAAGGTTACCAACCCGTATCCAAGCCCCTGAAGTATTTTACCCATCTGGGAAGTCCTGTTAACAATTCTGCAAGACGTTAGATGTCTGTTTTATTGA
Source organism: Symplocastrum torsivum CPER-KK1 (assembly GCA_019358875.1). Taxonomy (GTDB): domain Bacteria; phylum Cyanobacteriota; class Cyanobacteriia; order Cyanobacteriales; family Coleofasciculaceae; genus Symplocastrum; species Symplocastrum torsivum. The sequence continues at coordinate 149,851 of JAHHIF010000012.1, read as the reverse complement.
AGGCTTTAAGACAATGCTAACTAATGACCCCAAAAGTCGTTCCTCTCGTTTGTCGCTTTGGGTTGGAGTGGCAGGTGTGGGGGTTGGTCTAGTTGTCGGGTTACTCGCCGGTAGTAAGCCCTTGTTACCCGTCTTAGCTGTAGTCGCGGTAGCGGCGGTTGTCTATTTCTTTACCAGCTTTGAACAAGCCGTACTGGGACTATTAATCCTGCGTAGCTCTCTGGATATTTTCTCCGCTCAACAGCTACCAGCTGCGTTCGCCCTTGGACTGGATGCTCTGACTTTGCTTTATGTAACTGTTATGTTACTGACAGGTCATAGAGTACGTACTGATGGATTCTGGTGGTTCTTTGCTGGCTGGGTATTACTACAAGGCTTATGGGTAATACTCTTGCCTCTGGGAGGTTTGGGGCTGGATGGTTCGGTTTTGCCAGACAGCATCCGTGAATGGGTTCGTATTTTTTCGTGGCTAATGAGCTACTTGCTGGTGATGCAGCTCAAAGGTCGAATCTCACCTAAGAACGTTGTTTATACGCTGTTCTGGGCTCTCGTCTTACCAATTGCATTAGCGTTGTTGCAGATGGTCGTGCCTTCGCTCTTACCTCCCATGTTCGCCCCTGCTGCAGGAGATTTCTCCGGCTCAGGAGCTGAAGGATCATCTCGAATCAGAGGGACACTCGGTCACCCTAATACCTTTGTTACTTTTCTATTGATGTTTATGGGCTTGACCTATTGGAGGCTAAACCAGTCAAAGCAACGCTGGCTCTGGCTCATTTTGCTAGGCTTACTTGCATTTTTATATGTGAGTACCAAATCTCTATTTGGTTTGATGATGCTTGCCACCTTTATTGTGGTTTTAATAGCTCCAACATTGAGTCCGATCAATTTGATTGGTGGAATACTTCTGTTTGCCATAGTTATATTCCTGTTTGGCAGTACGGAGTTTGGTCAGGAACGCCTAGGCTCGATTGCTGAAACACCACTTGGTAACCCGGACATCGATATATGGCGTGCCATTTTGCTTTCAAAAGGAGATGGCAACAGTTTCAACTGGCGGATTGCTCAGTGGACTGACCTACTACAACAATGGCAACACTTTCCCATCCTCGGTTACGGTCTGGGGATAAGCGCCCAGGTAAGTGCCAATGGACTTTATGCCCATAATGATTACGTCCGTGCTTTGGTAGAAGGAGGAATTGTGGGGCTAGTAACTTTTTTGCTCTTTCTCGGTGCTCAGGCTGTACACCTTATCCGATTATTTCGGCAGGCACCTCCCGGCAGTGGACAGCGCGAGCTGTGTTTGGTTCTGTTGGCGATTCTTCTGGCTATTCCTGTGGGGATGATTACCGAAAACATCTGGAGTCATACCACTCTCTTTTTCTACTGGTGGACTCTGTTTTCGGTAGCTGGTTGGAACTGGAACGAGCCGCAAACGGTGGAAAATTCTGTGCTCAACAACCCACGATGAGAGCCGTGACGGAGCGTTCCATGAGTTGCCGCTTCGGTCATGAATAAGTAGTCGATGTTGAGAACTAACCTTTCCCAATGAATGTATTGGGCTGAGTAAGTATTGAAATCAGAGAGGAAGTATAAAAATGATTAACTTTATCAATTACATTTTGCAAGATTGGCAAATTAATAAAGATACTAGCTTTAAGTCTCGCTTGATATTATTGATGTTTCGTTTTGCACAATCTCTCAAAACTTTACCAAGTATTTTTATTTGGATTTTCATTCTTTATCGTTTCTTCTATCAAATAGTAGTAGAGTGGGTATTAGGTATCGAATTGCCTTGGGATACCCAAGCTGGACCCAATTTAAAGCTTCAACATGGTCAGGGTTTGGTTGTTAATCATGAAACCATAATTGGCGGTAATTGCATTTTGAGAAATTCCACAACTATTGGCAACAAAAGACTACAAGACGGTTCATACAGCGCTTCACCAAAAATTGGGGATAATGTAGATATTGGGGCAAACGTTGTGATTATTGGTTCAATTACAGTTGGTAACAATGCTGTTATTGGAGCTGGTTCTGTTGTTGTTAAAGATGTTCCTGAAGGGGCTGTAGTTGTTGGAAATCCAGCACGAGTCATTCGTACAGCAAGCATGGATTCATCTTCTATCTATAAGGAAGAATTAAAGATCTTGGGTCTAGCTTCAGTATCAAGTAAATCAAAAGTAGATAATCTTTAACACTAAGTTGCAGCCATTGCGTACCTATCAGTCAGAAATTGCTATTAGCCCAAGTATTAGGTAAGACTAAAAATGCCGAAGGTTTCTGTTGTTATTCCAGCCTATAATGCCATGACCTATCTCCCAGAAACAGTGGAGAGCGCTCTAAGGCAAACCTTTACTGACTTTGAAGTGCTAATCGTTGATGATGGTAGCTCGGATCATATTAAGCAATGGGCTTCTGGGCTAGTTGATCCGCGTGTTAAATTGATTTCGCAAGAAAACCAGGGGTTGCCTGGGGCACGCAATACAGGCATCGCTCAAGCTCAAGGGGAATATATAGCATTCTTGGACGCGGACGATCTCTGGGAGGCGACCAAATTAGAAAAACAAGTACGCTGTCTGGAAGATAATCCGGAAGTAGGCTTAGTCCATACTTGGATGCTTTTGGTGGATGAGCAAAGCCAGTCTACAGGCAGAGTGATGACTTCTGATGCAGCAGGCAAGGTGTGGACGCAACTGGTTGAGCGCAATGTTATTGCTTGTCCCTCGGTAATGGTGCGTCGCTGTTGTTTCGAGCGGGTCGGTGAATTCGATCGTACCTTGCGCTCAATTGAAGACTGGGATATGTGGCTTAGAATCGCAGTCTATTATCCCTTTGCGGTCATTAGAGAACCGCTTGCTTATTATCGGCAGTTACCTAATAGCATGTCGAAGAATTGTCAGGTAATGGAGCAGGCTTTTCAAATAGTGATTGAAAAAGCATTCTGCTCGGCACCACCGGAATTTCTGCACCTAAAGCAGCGCAGCTACGGCTATGCCTATCTTTGTCTTGCCTGGAAAGCTCTACAGAGTCGAGATCGGAACTCTCAACAAGCGATTCATTTTTGCCAGCAAGCCATGGCTCACTACCCTAAACTGCGCTTCTCCCGCGACTATCTATCTCTGAGTGCGGCGATTGTTCTGGTGCAATGCTTTGGAACTGAGGGTTATGGAAAAGCACTAGCAGTCATTCACGCTCTACGCCGCCAGATGTTGAAATTTGCCAAATTATCTTCTGCCTAGATAAGTTTGAGGCTGCTCAACCAACTTATTTAGAGGTTGGAGGAATTTAGTACCGATGCGTCAATTACAAATTCTCATAGATCTATTCGCTTACATCGACTTCTTCTCAACAACTTAGCGACTAATAATTGTTCAATTGTAAGAACTCAATTCATGCTGGACTATCAACTTACCGAACAGCGCAATTCAAATAAGCAGGAACATCAGCTCCAACCTCCCCAGGCTGAGCCAACAGTTGCACTCCTGCATTGTATGGACCTGATTGATGATTTTTTGGATCACATCAATTGGTCTTTAGAAACTTTTTGTAATGAATTTACTGCCAATTGGATGTATGGCTACACCCAAGCTCTACAGCGAGTGGGTGTTCGCACAGTCATCTTCTGCATTTCAGCGAGAGTGAGTGAACCCTCACGGTTCAAACATGTACCAACTGGTTCCACAATCTGTGTAATACCTGCCTCCAAAAGTTATTTGGCTTACCGTGCTTTACGGCGTAGAGCACTCAGTTTGTATGGTGGCAGCAAAGACCAGTCATTTAAAGATATTTCCGACGCCAGTCCTACTCGCCGTTCCCTGCTCACAGGATTGAAAAATTTGGCTCAAAGTGTAGGCTCTTATCAAGCTACACCCTTAGGACTGCTTGCTCAAGAGCTAAAGCGTGAAGGCTGTAGCGCTATACTATGTCAGGAATATGAGTATCCTCGCTTTGATACTTCTGTGCTTTTGGGACGGCTTACAGGTTTGCCAGTCTTTGCAACGTTTCAGGGAGGGGATGAAATCCATAGCTGGCTTGAATATCCGTTTCGACGACTGGCATTTTGGGGTTGTACTGGTCTAATTATTGGACCCCAGACTGAGATTGGGCGGGTACAGAGTTGTTATGGAGTGCCTGACAACAAAATCGCCCGCATTTTCAACCCATTGGATGTGGCAGATTGGCCTACTTTTGAGCGAAACCAAGCTAGAGCAGCTCTTGGCATTCCCCAAGATGCCCAAGTCGTGGTTTATCACGGGCGGATCGATATGCATCGCAAGGGATTAGATATTCTGCTGGATGCTTGGGATCAGATTTGCCGCGATCGCCCCGATACTGACTTACGACTTCTACTTTTGGGAAGTGGTCCCGATGCAGATACGTTGAGCCAGCGTATCGCAGATATGCAGCTACGGGGAGTTATGTGGCGCAATCAGTTTGTTAGCGATCGCACTATTATTCAACAGCATCTCTCTGCGGCTGATGTTTATACGCTCCCTTCGCGTCAGGAAGGTTTTCCAATTGCGCCGATTGAGGCAATGGCTAGTGGTTTACCAGTTGTCGCAGCAGATGCACCTGGTGTACCTGACATTCTGGAGAATGGTGAATTTTCTGGCGGACTAGTTGTACCACGGGAAGATAGCACTGCGTTGGCATTAGCGCTGAAGCGTGTACTGGACGATGAACCTTGGCGTCAGGAACTGAGCAAACGCGCTCGCCGCCGAATAGAGGAATACTTTTCTCCTGAAGCTGTTGGTTCTCAGCTACGTGACTTTCTTCTAAGACAGCAAAATAGTTGATGAGCCTTGCTCATCCTCCTTCCATAACAGATGGCTTTTGTGTAATAAATTTTGGAACTGATTGTTGGTGTTAAAGGAGTTTCAGTATGCCAAAAGTTTCTGTCATCATCCCGGCTTACAATGCCATGGCTTACCTGCCAGAGACAGTGGAGAGTGTTCTTAAGCAAACATTCACAGATTTTGAAGTACTCATCATTAATGACGGCAGCAAAGATCACATCGAGCAATGGGCAACTCAAGTAACAGATCCACGAGTCAAACTGATTTCACAGCCCAATCAGGGGGTTTGTGTAGCTCGCAATACTGGCATTGCTCAAGCACAAGGTGAATATGTGGCATTTCTAGATGCCGACGATCTTTGGGATTCAACCAAGCTAGAAAAGCAAGTTTGCCGCCTGGAGGAAAAACCTGAAGTCGGTCTAGTTTACACTTGGACAATCTTAGTTACTGAAAAGGGTGAGCCTACAGAGGTGTTAGTTGCTTCCCATGCTGAAGGCAATGTTTGGGAGCAGCTTCTTGTGCAAGACATGATGTCCAACTGTAGTTCAGCAATGGTTCGCCGTAGTTGCTTTGAGACAGTTGGAGGATTTGATCAAAATTTAAGCTATTGTGCAGACCGAGATATGTGGGTTCGCATTGCTGCTCGCTATCCTTTTGCAGCAGTTAAAGAACCTCTAACACTCTATCGGCGTCATTCTAGTAGCATGAGCAAAAATCAGAACAAGACGCTTCAGGAGTTACGCCAGGTTATCGAGAAAACTTTTCAATCCGTTCCTCTAGAACTTTTGTATCTAAGGAATCAAACTTACGGCTGGATGAATCTTTTTGCTGCTTGGGGTTCTCTAGAGAGTGACATGAACTATAGAGAAGCGATGGATTACCGTCATCAAGCGGTTTTACACTATCCTCAAATACGCTATACACCCATCTATTTACGCCTCAGTTTAGCAATAGCAATAACTCGCTGGTTTGGACCTGGCGGCTACGCCAATCTACGGGAATTAACTCGTACTCTACGCCGCCAACTAAGGCTAGCTACTGGCATCTAGTACTCTATACTCTATAACTTTAATTTCAATGCTAGTTAGCAAGTTAAAATCATTACTGTCCAACCCCTTTATTCGTAATGTTGGTTGGTTAGGCGGAGCGGAGTTAGCCAATCGTGTCTTTCGCTTGGCAACAACGGTTACGCTTGCTCGTATGTTCAGCAGCGAAGACTACGGGCTAATGGCTGTTATTTATATCACCTTTGAATTTGCCAATGTTTTCACCCTTAGAGGTGGAATTGGGGCAAAAATTGTTCAGGCTGACGAAGAGAATGTCAAAGCTATTGCTAACACAGCTTATTGGCTGAATTGGATTCTATGTGTAGCAATTTTTATTATTCAGTGTATTGCTGCCTTTCCTATCGCTCATTTCTATAAGAACACACAACTTATTTTGCCTCTTTGTACTGCTGCTTTAACGTACTTAATGATTCCGCTTTTCCTAGTTAACACTGCCTTATTAGAGCGGGAAAATCGACTAAAAGTTACGGCTATTTGCAATGCAACACAGTCATTTTTCAGCAATACTATCATTATAATTCTGGCAGTTCTAGACATGGGCGTTTGGGCAATAGTTTTTGCTATGGTTTTCACAACTCCCGTTTGGATTGTAATCAGTTGGATGAATCATTCTTGGCGACCTCCTAAAACTTTCAGTCTTGATATGTGGCAAGAAGTTACTACATTTGGAGGCAATTTACTCGCTATTGAGCTAGTAGGAAAGTTAAGAGCGAACATAGATTACTTAATAGTTGGAAAGTTCCTAGGAATTGATGCACTAGGAGTATACTATTTCGCTTTTAATGCTGGATTAGGAATCAGTCTGAATGTTATAAATACATTTACTTCAGCTTTATTTCCTTATCTTTGTGAAGTACGTAGTAATACCAACCAGCTTAGGGAACGATTTTTTAGTACTCTTAAAAAGACTTCCCTGATTGCAATCCCACTTATTCTGCTACAGGCAAGTTTAGCACCGTTCTATGTACCAATTGTTTTCGGGCAAAAGTGGGTGACAGCAATTCCAATCCTTGTAGTGATCTGTCTCTCTGCTCTGCCGCTTCCCGTTGGTAATGCTACTTACGTACTGCTGAACGCTGTGGGTAAAACCCATATCAATCTTTACTGGATTTTAACTTACACTATGATCTTCGGGCTTTTCGTATTAGCTAGTGTGAAGTGGGGAATCTTTTGGGTAGCGGTATCAGTCCTCATTTGTCAAGGACTGACACCTATTTATCATATCTGGGCTATTAAATATGCCTTAGCAAAAAAATAATGTCTCTTTCGTTCATAGGATGCAGGGAAGACGGACAGAGTGGGAGCGGGAGACTAAAAGATTTCTCTTGGCAGTTGTGGGGCTTATGATTCCCTATGAGGATAGGGGGAAGAGAGTAGAAAAATGTTCTTTAAGAACATTTGCATAAAAGGGGCAATAGACGGTTTTTGTATTCAACCAAGGAAGGTAAATTATGTCAGATAAAGAAATAAAAATGATGAACCAATCAGAGCCAGAAAAAATAAAAGCAACTTTACACAAATCTTTAGAAGTGCTGAATAACTTGGAACAGTGTGCCCTATTGGATCATCCAGATCATCCCAATATTGGCGATCATCTTATCTGGTTAGGTGAAGTCTTTTACTTAACTGATGTTCTAAAAACACAAATCAACTATGCTTCAAGTGTTGAAAATTTCTCTGCATCAGAAATGGAGAAACAAGTCGGTAAAAGTCCTATTTTACTGCATGGTGGTGGTAATTTGGGCGATCTTTGGCCTAAATTTCAAAACTTCCGAGAACAGATTATTTCTAAGTACAAAGATCGTCCAATTATTATTTTACCACAGAGTATTTATTTCGCTAATCAAGCTAATTTGCTGGAAACGGCAAATATTTTTAACTCCCATCCTAATTTGACTATATTTGTTCGCGATAACTACAGCTATGAAATTGCTCAAGACCACTTTCATAACTGCCAAGTAATCAAAGCGCCAGATATGGCTTTTCAGTTAGTAAATATTCCTGGATTGTCATTCAAGCAGGACAGAGGAAAGTCTGTCCTCTACCACTGTAGAGAAGACGCAGAGTTAAATCAAGCCTTCTCTCGTGATTCTATTAATTTGTCTGATTTAGTTATAGAAGACTGGAGTTCTTCTAAATACCAAAGTCATTACTATAAAAATGCCGTAAAAATGTGGCGTCTAGCTAGGATTTTGGAAGGCTTGAGACAAGGGAAAGTTATTCCTAGAGAATGGATCTCCCGACAGATTTGGAAAAATTCCCATTCATATTCCACTAAATTTAATACAATTTACAACCCTTCTATACATCGGGAATCATGGAGTTATATGCATAATGGCGTTTATCAATTTAAGCCACATCGTCTAATAATCACCAATCGATTACATGGACATATTCTCTGTACTCTCATGAATATTCCTCATGTATTTTTACCTAATTCTTACTATAAGAATGAGGGCTTTTATCAAACTTGGACTTACTCAATTCCATTTTGTAGATTTGTTAAAGATCCTTTGCAAGTTCCATCTGCTGCACAAGAACTCTTGAAGTCTTTTTCAGCTCAGTAGCCGATATTCTCTGATTTTTCACGGAATCATTAGCACACATAAAATAAGTAAGGTTTCTTATGCCAGCTATATCCGTTGTAATTCCTGCATACAATGCTGAAGGCACTATTTTAGAGACAATCGCCTCAGTTCAGCAACAAACCTTTTCCGATTTTGAGCTGATTGTCATTAACGATGGTTCGACAGACGGAACATTAGAGTTACTTCAGGGTATCAAAGATAAGCGGCTGAGGATTTTTTCCTATGAGAATGGAGGGCTTCCGGTAGCTCGTAATCGCGGTATCACTCATGCCACCGGAGAGTTTATTGCATTTCTTGATGCTGATGATCTATGGACACTAGATAAATTAGAACTACAATTAGCGGCTTTACAGCAACATCCAGAGGCAGGAGTTGCCTATAGCTGGACTTCGGATTTTGTGGATGAACAGAAAGAAACTTTATATTCTTATGAACCAATATTTTTTGAAGGTAATGTTCTCCCACACTTATTAGTTAAAAATTTTTTAGCTAGCGGCTCCAATCCTTTAATTCGTAAAGAAGCTATTGAGTCTGTAGGAGAGTTTGATCCCACACTTAAGTCATGTGAAGATTGGGACTTCTATTTACGGTTAGCAGCCAAATGGCAGTTTGTTGTAGTTCCTAAATGGCAAATTTTGTATCGCCGCTCCTCAACTTCCATGTCATCGAAGGTTGAGATTATGGAAACAGCGGCTTTGACAGTCCTTGAGAGAGCATTTCAAGCAATTTCAATGGAATATCAGTATCTCAAACCTCAGAGCTTTGCCTGGGCTTTCCATTATTGTGCACAACAATATCTACGTTATGCTACCAATTTAAGTGAAGTTAATCAGGCTGGCAAGAGGATATGGAAAGCAATTCGTTTGTATCCAAAAATCTTATTTCGGAGAGGCGCTCAAGCATTGATTTTGTGGTTTATTAAGAGGTGGATAATGGTACAAATAACGTAAGATTGAGCCTAGTTATCTAGTTAAACAATGAACATTTTGCAAAAAGTTCTTCCTAGTCTATTTAACATAAACTTACTACTATGCCTGTTATATCTGTTGTAATCCCTGCTTACAATGCCGAGCGTACTATCCTAGAAACCATTGAATCAGTTCAGAAGCAAACATTTTCAGATTTTGAAATCATTGTCATTGATGACGGTTCAACTGATCGAACTTGTGAATTAGCTGAAGGTATTGCAGACGAAAGAATAAAAGTATTTTCTTATCCAAATGGCGGGATGTGTGTTGCTCGGAATCGCGGCATCTCTCATGCCACTGGGGAGTTTATTGCACTCCTTGATTCTGATGACCTGTGGACACCTGACAAGCTAGAACTGCAATTAGCTGCCTTGCAGAAACATCCCGCTGCAGGAGTTGCTTATAGCTGGACTTCAGATTTTCTAGATGGGCAGGAAGAGATTTCTTGCGCCTATGACCCAGTGTTATTTGAAGGCAATGTTCTTCCAGAATTGTTGATAAGAAACTTCTTAAATAGTGGTTCAAACCCTTTGATTCATAGAAAAGCTCTTGAGTCTGTAGGAGAGTTCGATCCTGCCTGTACGCTTTGTGCAGACTGGGACTTCTACTTGCGGTTAGCGCTTCACTGGCCCTTTGTTGTCGTTCCTAAATACCAAATTCGTTATCGTCTATCTCCCTATTCAAGCTCGGCTAAAGTGCAGGCTATCGAAAAGGATGGTTTATTTACTATTGAGAAAGTGTACAGCTTGGTTCCACCAGAACTTCAATCCCTTAAAGGTCAAACTCTAGGAGATTTTTACCAGTATTGTGCCCAGCAATACTTGCGTTATGGCAAAAATGTGAGCGAAGTTAATCAAGCTGCTCCGAGGATATGGAAAGCAATTCACCTGCATCCACTGAATTTATTTAGCAAACATACTCAAGGCTTAATTCGGTGGTTCATTAAGAGATGGGTACTAGTGCAGCTTGGCACAAATACTTAGACAGCCAGAACTATTAACCAACCGCTAACCTCCTTCAGGAGTTTGGTTGTATTGCAAATACTGCCCGAAAACAGTTGAGTTCTTTCTATCGGCTCAAGTTATGCAGTCACTCTGAAAATGCTGAATTAGCTAGAATATATGTTTTTAAAATCTTCTAAGTTCAGACCGTATTTAGTAGTATTCCTGCTGCTCTTGACGATAACTCTAAGTATCGGTTTAGCTAACTATTTACAACCAAACAGTTTAATTACTGTTAACGCAAGCACTCCTACTATTCGTGATAAATGGCTCTGGCCTTTTTCTCAAGACTCAATCTGGAACTTGCCAATCGGAAGTGATGCTCAGTATGTTCCAGCTAATCTACCTAAAGCAACCTATGCTTCTGTAGATAACGATCTATTATTTATTATTCCAGCCAATAGTCCTCTACGGCCCTTGTACAATCCTGGAAGCTGGACAAATCGATGTAGCGGTACTACAACCTACGAATCTATCCCAATTCCAGATGATTTGATTGTTCCTGATGCTATTAACACTGAAACTAAATATTATACTCCTAATAATGCTGCCGCATTGCTTCAGCCTGACGGTCGAACCGTAATGCAGTTAGAACCTATGGCTCGCTGTGTCAAAGGCGGTTCTGTATATGGCTATCATCATCCGAAACCAGACATAGATATATACGGTCAAGGTATTTACGGAAGTCATCTTGGTTCCGGATTGTCTGCTATAGGCGGAACGATACGCAAGGGAGAGTTGACAGGTTCCGACCCTATTCGTCACGTTCTAAAAATAGAACTTTGGGAAAAATATTTAAACTACAAGCCTACCAGTCCTACACCTGGATATCGCTGGCCTGCTGATAGAGCAGATAGCCACGCTTCATCTATCTATAAGGGCAAAAATCCTCAACTAGTAATGGGGTCACTGCTGGCTATCCCGCCTAATGTAACTGAAGATAGCCTTGGTTTGACTACGCCAGCCGGGAAAAAGCTTTTTCATGCGCTCCAAGACTATGGTGGTTATCAAGTGGATGCCACAGGCGCAGACAATTATGCAATAGCAGTGGAACAGGGAGTTGAAGACGAATTTAAAGCCGCCTATGGTTATGATTTCTCTGCTAGTGCCAATAGTAATAACCCATTTTACGAAGACTTTATGAAGCTCTTTCAAACTTTAAACATTATTACTAATAATAGTCCCAACAGTGTAGGTGGAGGTGGTAGGCATCGAGCGCCTTTGGCTCCTCTATTTGCTGATGGAATAAAATGACAATTTCAAGCAGGAATTAATCTATTATTGTTTCTCTAAAATAATAGATAATGACCTAAATGTTTGATTCAAAACTGTGCGATCGCTGGCTTCCAAACACATTTACAAGATTGCCTCTCGTCACAGATGGGTTGCAGTTTGGATGGCGCAAGCAACTCCTGCTAGTAGTAATAGTTATTTTAACTTTTCTTGGACTTCGCTGGATTAGGCAGTATAAACGAGGCAAAGGTTGGTTAAGTAGCCCAAGAATACTTTTTTTGCTATTTAGTATCATTGCCACTGTATCGATAGTGTTTGCTTTGGCAGCTAAAGGGCTGGTTATTTTTCTTCCAAGTGATTCTGGTGCAGTAGCAGAGGCTATTGTAGTGCTGGGTCGAAGCGAAGAATTTAGGAGACAGCGGGTCGATGTTGCTCGTGAGCTTTTGGAAGCTAGACAAGCGTCGAGGATTTTTACTAGTGGTAGGGGTGATGCCGCCAGCATGATTGAGCAACTGAAGGCAAAAGGCATTCCTATTCAAGTGCTAGATGGTGAAAACTGTTCTTTAACTACATGGCAAAATGCCGTTTTCACAGCAGCCGTACTACACCCACAGGGGATTCGTCGGATTCTGCTGGTTACTGATAAACTGCACATGTTGCGCTCACTACTTGTGTTCCGCGCTCATGGTTTTACAGTCATTCCTCATACAACCCCATTACCCCCTAACTTTGGCTTTAAGGCAACAGCTTTTCTGACATTTAGAGAATACCTGGGGCTAGTCGCCTATGGTTTACAAGGGCGGTTTCATCCGCAGCGCTCACCTGAATCGAACAGTCGCGATATCGAGAATATAAGACAGAACGCTGAACAATACGGTCAGCAGCGGCATCTTCAAGAGGAGGGTGTTTATCAAGAAAAATAAAATCGACGAAGAGGCTTTTTCGTCTCTCCTCGCTTCAAGCTAACTAATTGGAAAACACACCTATGGTTTAAGGGACGGTCTGTACAAGTCCCAAACCGTCCTTTGATAGCAATCCCTCTCAACTTCAAGAAGGCATGATGCTTCTTATTGAGAGGGTACCTATGTCTGTGTCAAAAGACACTTTGAGTTGCAAGTTTCTAATTCCTAAAAATGCTTACATAGAGTCACCTCAAACACTCTCATGTCGCTTCTGATGCCATTGCCAAGCGTGTTTTAGGATAGTTTCCAAGTCTGCGTACTGAGGTTGCCAACCCAAAATACGCTGTGCCTTCTCACCACTGCCTACTAGACTCGGTGGATCTCCAGGGCGACGGTCAGCTAGGGTCACGGGGATAGGACGACCCGTAACAACGCGAGCGGCTTCAATCACCTGCTGAATTGAGAACCCCTTTCCATTTCCCAAATTGAAGACTTCTGTACTTCCCCCTTTAAGCAAGTGTTCCAAGCCCAGAATGTGAGCTTGTGCTAAGTCAGTGACATGGATGTAGTCCCGAATACAGGTGCCATCTGGGGTGTCATAATCAGTGCCAAAAACCGAAATACTTTCCCGCTTGCCCATCGCTGTCAACAGCACTAGAGGGATAAGATGGGTTTCGGGTTCATGATCTTCTCCTAAACGACCTTGGGGGTCAGCACCAGCAGCGTTGAAGTATCGAAAACGCACGGAGCGCAAGCCATAGGCATGGTCAAAATCGCTGAGTATTTGCTCCACCATCAGTTTAGTCATGCCGTAGGGATTGATTGGCTGCTGAGGCTGGTTTTCGGAAATAGGAATCTGTTGGGGTACCCCATAGGTGGCACAGGTCGAAGAAAAAACAAAGTTCTTGATTCCCGCCTCACACATTGCCTCCAGCAGCGTGAGTGTGCCTACCACATTGTTGCGGTAGTACTTGGCTGGGTGGCTTACCGACTCGCCCACATACGCATAGGCAGCAAAGTGCATGACAGCAGCAAATTCCCGTGTTTTAAAGAGCTGGTCTAGCAGTACCCGGTCTCCTATATCTCCCTGAATAATTTCTACTTTGAGGGCTGTCTCTACTAGATCTCGATGACCATAGACCAAATTGTCTAAGATTACCACCTCATAGCCTGCATCTCGCAGCGCCAGAACGGCATGGGAACCGATATAGCCTGCGCCGCCTGTTACCAAAATTGTAGGGTTTTCCATTAGAAGACTTTTGACGAAGTTGGTTACCGTTTAATCATTTTTCCTGTTAAGGAAACAGAGAGAAGAGTGAAGCCTGGAGGAAAGACCCAAGACTCTAGAGGTCAGGGAGCGACTTCAGCAAGCGAACACTGATAAAGCTTGGAACTTTAAGCTTCTGTTTGACAATTAACCAGCAGAAAAGTGGGCCCCCAATCAGATACCTTTTCCATAACCTGCGAGGTTCTGATATCAAACGATGCAACCATTCCAGCCCCAGCTCAGTTATCCATTTCGGGGCGCGTTTTTTATTGCCTGCTTCAAAGTCAATTGTTGCCCCGATCGCTAAAAATATCTTGATATTGGGTAACTGGTCTTTGTACTTTTGTATCCACTTTTCTTGCTTTGGCGCACCGACTCCTACGGCTAGGACTGTTGCGCCTGAGTTCTTGATTATTTCAATGATTTTCAAGCATTCTGCTTCATTCTTTTCAAACCCAAATGAAGGCGAGTGCGAACCAACAACAATCGCTCGACCAATTTTCGCATTTACCTTTTCCTGAGCTTGTGCTGCCACTCCCTCTTTTGCCCCTAAGAGGAAGATTTTAATATCCTCATTGTTTTTGTGATGTTCACAAAAAGCTGGGAAAAAGTCAGAACCAGAAATTTTTTCCTTTATGGGTGAACCCAAAAATCTAGAGACAAAGTAAAGAATTTTGCTGTCACATAATTTATAGTCAGCATCTGCATAAATATTAGCAAAGTCTGGGTCGTTGTGCAGCAAGATAATATGATCGACGTTGGGAGTAAAAACTACACCATGTTCTAGCCGATTCAGAACCTCGGACTCTGACAGATTGTCAATGTCTACATTCAATATTTTGACTTTGCTCATTAGTCATCTACCTTGCTTAGCAAAAATTTAACTTCTTTAGTAAACCTTACTTCGAGCCGTTATATAGGGTATCCGCGATAATGCGGAAGTTACGAAGCTTTCAGTAAATTTACCTCAGTGAAATTCTCTAGAAAGAGAGTAGATGCATGGCTACTATTTATTCACTCATCCTTAGATTCACAGGCTAATCACTCAATTCCGCAAAGCTGAATAAATATTGTCAATAGTATTTTTACTCATTGTTAAGCCACTCGATTCAGGCTGAGACAAATTATCCTCTTGTGAAAAGCGATCGCTTTTCTGACTTATAGGTTTTTCAAATCAATGAAGTACAAATTGATTATAGGATTGCACAGCAGTGCGCCCTTGAGTGTATTGCTGCTACAGATAGGTCAACTGCTGCGGGGACAAGCCCACGCAGCTTGTAACTAACCAGAAAAACTGGTCGAAACATACGGCGAATTGACCGTCGCCTGCTCTACCGACTCACTCGGAGCAGTAGAGAGAATGTAATCATCTTTGATGTTCGTCGCAGCATTAATATCGGCATGAGCCTTGAATCCACACGTTTTACAGTGGAATCGAGATTTGTGCCGATTCGTGCTGTGACGCTGTTTGCAACGGCTGCACTTCTGGGAAGTGTACCGAGCATCCACGTAACCAACTTGCTTGCCTTTAGCTTCAGCTTTATAGGTCAAAAATTGCTCAAGCTGATAGAAACTCCAAGAAGATATCCACTTGTTTACCTTCTTGTTTCTGCGTTGATTACGGATGCCTGACAAGTCTTCTAGAACGTAAGTTTTTACGTCATTAAGTGCAGCCAGTTTTTTACTTATACAGTGGTTGCAATCCCGCATGAACCGCTTCTCGCGTCCCGACATCGCTTTTAATCGACGTTTAGCGCTTCGAGTGCCTTTTTGCTGGAGTTTTTTGCGATTGTATAAGTAGCGTCGTTGGTTAGCTCTCACATTTGAGCCAGAGAAGAATTGACCATTTGAGGTTGAGACGATGTGATATAAGCCTCGGTCAATTCCTAAAACTTTCCCTTCCTCTTGTTTGGGTGGGTCGTCGGTTTCAAATACCAACCTCACCCAAAATTGTTTTGAGGGCTTGGAATAAGTAAGAGTTGCTGCACAGAAATCCCAAGTCTCAAATATTTCCTTGAAATAATCAGGAACATTGAGAATAATTGCAACTCGCTTACCGATGCAACTAAGCGTTAGCTGCTGTCCCCTGAGCGTCATTGTTCGCTTGTCGTATCTCAGGGCTGAGGTTGGCTTCTTTCTAGGAATGCGCTTGAACTTGGTAGCTTTGATAGCCTCAAGTGCATTATCCCGGATGGTCTGTACCAAAGCAGAAGGCACACAAGGATGCTGCAACCTTAATAGGTGATACAACTCCTTGTGTGCCTTGTTTTTGTTGTATGTCCTGTTAGCTAATGCCCAGTCAATGTGTGCATTGAATATTTCTGAACACTCGTTCATGAGTGGCAGGAAACGTTCACTTGGGAGATTGACTGGGATGCTAACAGTTCGCTTCATCAGGAAGTCCGTAATAGGCTTTCTGATGAAGTTCCTCCAAGCATAAGAATGACGCATTCATCGTCACTCCATCCGCTTTGTTTGAGAGACAACCAATGTTCTTGAACGATCTGAATATAATCGACAGCATTTCCAAATCTCCGTAGCTCCGATTGCCCCGCCTTTCATCTGCGACCACAAGGGTACGCAGTCTTCTCGGCGGGTTTAATAAAAAAAATCAAGGGGAAAGATAATTGATTCCTCTTCCCCTAAACTCAGCTAACTGCTTAGACAATGCCACAGACGCAACAGCTTAAAGCGAAATGATTTACCGCACATTTTTCAAACTATCAGTTTTATCAGCAAATAGGTCGGTAAAAATACTCAACACAGTGCGATCGCGTACTCGAATATTCGTGCTAACAGACATCCCCGATTGTAGGGCAATCTTACGGTTATTAATGAGTAGTGACTGCTGGTTTAACCGAACTTTGGCAGGAAAAGTATAGTACGGACGAATTTGATCAGGTGGTAACGCATCAGAACCAATCCAAACTAATTCTCCTTTTACATCCCCAAATTCACTAAAAGGAAATGAATCAATCCTGATATCGGTTGGCATACCTTCTCTCACAAAACCAATATCTTTATTAGTAAGATAAACTTTAGCAACTAGAGCATCTTCAGGAACAATTTTGAGAATCGGCTCAGTTGTATTCGTAACAAAACCAGGAGCGGAAGGTTTCATATCAAAGACTTTTCCGGAGACTGGAGAACGTAGCTCCTGATAGCCCAAATTCACCTTAGCTTGACTCAACTGGCTATCAATTTCCGTAATCTTCTGCTGATTGCCAACAATGAATTTATTGATCTGGCTGTCAATTTCAGCAAGTTGTTTTTCATTTGTGGCAATTTGAGTTGTTAAGTCTTTCTGAGAAAGAGCAACGGTATTTTCTAGCTGTTGCTTAGCTTGGGAAATATCTAAGTCCAGCCGTGCTTGTTCCTGAAGAAGCTGATCTACCTCGGCTTGACGGGTTTTTACCTCTTGTTCCTGCTTGAGAAACTGGATTCGGGGAACGGCCCCTTGCTCTGCTAAGGGCGTAATCTCATTCAGGATGCCCCGCTCAACCTCATAGCGACTTCTTGAATTGGCTAGCTGAACTTGATTCTGGTTGAGTTGTCTTTCTAGTTGTCCAATTTCTAATCGACTGGCAGCGACACGGGAATTGAGTTCTGCTGAAGAAAATCGCAAACGCTCCCGTTGTCCTGGAGTGAGATTAGCCCCCCTAGTATCACCATTAAGTTCGATGCGATACAGTTCGTTCTCAGCAATTATTGCTTTGCGACTCTTCGTAAGAGAAGCGAGTTCTGGTGGAATTTGTAGTTCTGATAGCTCTTGCTCTGTAATTGTGGGAGCAGCGGAATCATTCAGTTGACTGCGATAGAACTGATTTTCTTTAATTAAAGATGCCCGAATTTTGCTCAGAGACGTGACTTGAGCTTGAGTAGCTGTAGGGTCAAGGCTGAGGAGCAAATCGCCTTTCTCAACGTGCTGTCCCTCCTCGACATGAATTTCTGTAACGACTCCACCAACTGGGGCTTGAATTTCCTTCACCGTACCTTGTGGCTCTAGCTTACCTTGGGCAGGAACGGCTTGCTCAATTTTGGCAATGCTTGCCCAAATAATCCCGAAGGTTGTGACACCAACAATTGTCCAAAGAATTGCCCGTGACCAGTTTTTGGACTGTCGTAAAATTACAGATTGGTCAAATTTGCCGTTCCCATTGGTGTGGCTTTGGGGACGAACATTTTGTTCTGCTGTACTGACTTGAACACTGGGATTAGAAACAGATGGTGTTCCTAAAGCAAGTTTTTGGTTGAGTTTTAACCCATTTTGCTGGTTCATAGCGGTCAAGATAGTGTGAGGTAGTAGGGGAGTGTGGAGTAGGGGAGGCAGGGGGGAGGATAATAGGCAAAGTTTCTTCCCTTAAACGGCAGCTTCTTGTTGCCGATAGAGGCAATAGTAGCGACCTTTTTGAGCCATTAAGTCTTCATGAGTACCTTGCTCAACGATTGCTCCTTTATCCATCAGTAAAATCAGGTCAGAGTTGCGAATGGTGCTGAGGCGATGGGTGATGAAAAAGACGGTGCGTCCTTGATAGGCTTGAGCCAGATTGAGACACACTTGTCGTTCCGAGTCGTAATCCAGCGCACTGGTGGCTTCGTCTAAAATCAAGAGCTGGGGTGAGTGCAGAACGGTTCGAGCGATCGCAATTCGTTGTCGTTGTCCCCCAGATAGTGAGGAACCCCGCTCCCCAACACGAGTGTTGTAACCGTTAGGCAAGCTCATAATAAATTCATGCGCCACCGCTATCCTAGCCGCTTCGATGATTTCCTCGGAACTCGCATCGGGATTTGTCAGGGCAATATTCTCCTGCACTGTGCCATCAAATAGGAGTGTTTCTTGAGGAACAATCCCAATCTGACGCCGCAGTGAATACAGTTCTACCTTACCAATGTCATAACCATCAACGAGGATTCGCCCTGAATCCGCGTCATAAAGCCGGGGTAACAGCTTTGTGAGAGTACTCTTACCAGATCCACTCTGACCAACAATACCCACAAATTTACCGGCTGGGATTTCTAGGTTGATATTGTTCAACTGTAAAGGGCCAGTAGTCGCGAAACGAAATGAGACATTTTCGTACTTCACTGCACCCTGAACAGCGGGTAAGGGAATATTGTTACGGTCTTCTTCATCTGCTTCTTGCTGCGAATCAACGATATCACTGAGGCGTTCTAAGGATAGGGCTGTACTCTGGAAGTTTTGCCAGATTTGAGCTAAGCGTAGCAAGGGTCCCGTTACATAGCCTGCAATGATACGAAAAGCAATCAACTGTCCTAAGGTTAATTCCCCTGCAAGTACCAGATAGGCTCCGACCCACAGAACCAGCAAGCCAGAGAGTTTATTCAGAAAGTTGCTGGCTGAACTTGCGGCTGTAGAGGTTAAAACATTTTGGAAGCCTTCGCTGACATAACGAGCATAGCGCTCTTGCCACTTCCAACGCGATCGCAATTCAATATTTTGTGCCTTAACCGTGGAAATCCCCGATAAAACCTCTACTAAATAGGATTGCGTTTCTGCCTGACGTTCCGCTTTGGTGCGTAGCTGTTGCCGCACAATTGGCGAAACAACAAAGGTAAGAAACACAAATAAGGGAATCACTGCCAATGTCACCAACGTCAGCACCCAACTGTAGATGAACATGACGACGATGTAGACAATCGAAAAGACAGCATCTAACACAACGGTTAAGGCTGTCCCGGTGAGAAACTGGCGGATATTTTCTAACTCATTAATACGAGTTGCTAATTCTCCAACCGGACGGCTTTCAAAATACCGCAAAGGCAAGCGCAACAAGTGATCTATAATTTCTGAACCCAACGCGAGGTCAATCCGGTTTGTCGTATCAACAAACAAGTAGGTGCGTAGACTCGTTAAAACTGCCTCAAAAATCGCGACGACAACCAGGAAAACTCCCAAGACATGCAGGGTATCGATGCTGTTTTGAACAATAACCTTATCGATGATGACCTGAATCATCAACGGATTCGCTAGACCAAACAGTTGCACAAAAATGGAAGCAATCAACACTTCCCCTAAGACTTTGCGGTAACGAATCAGGGAAGGGATAAACCAGTTCAGTCCAAACCGCTGCTTCGGTGTGTCTTTAGTGGGTTTGAGTAGTAGAACTTGCCCTTCATCACCCCAATTGCTGATGAACTTGCCGGGTTTGATGCGCTTAATCCCACTGGTGGGATCAGCTAACACTATTTCCCGTTCGCTACTTTCATAAAGAACAGCAAAGCTATCTTGCCAGTAGATCAAGGCTGGCGTAGGTAGGCGACTGACTGCAACCCCAGGTACGTTTACCAGTTGGGCACTCAATCCCATCATGTCAGAGATCGCACCACAGTGCTGGAGGGAAAGTTTGCCGTGGCGTGACTGCTGGTTGGCAATGACGCGGCGGATTGTATCGCGCCGGAAGGGCATCCCAAAATGCTGACAGAGCATTTGGAAGCAAGCTAAGGTTGAATCAACTGGGCCTCTACCGCGAAAAACAGGATAGTTTCGCTTCCCTTGCGGCTCATCATCAACAAAGTTCTGACCAGTGGATGCCTCGGCGTAAGGGATTTCTTCGAGAGTGAGGCTAGTTGCCAGCGATTCAGGTAAGGATGTTTCGGTGTTTGGGGAAAGCAGGTTAGCTGGAATGCCGACTAGACGAGTGTTTCCTGACCCTTTCACTTCTAGCGCAGCAACGGCTTCAGCATTGAGACAGGAACCAACGGGTAAATTGGTTGACCCCCCACCACTAACGAACCATAGCCGATTGCGATCGAGTTGGTCATACCTCCTACCGCGTGACAAATTGCAGATTACTGCCTCTGACCAAGCTTCGAGGGTTAATTCTTTGAGATTGGCATCACCAGTGGCTCGTCGCTCTAGTTCTGCACTTAAGAGGTCGAATAGTTCTATTAGGGCGCAATGTGATCGGAAGGCGTTGGCAAATTCGGCTTCTGAGTCCAGTAGGGCAAAGAAGTCAGTCGCATTGATGGTGAGACATATGACTTCTGTAGAAGCGATCGCTGTTTCGCAAGGGACTCCCCGAAGCAAACTCACCCAGCCAAGGATTTCTCCAGGTTGCAGCAACTTCAGCGTGATTGGGGCAGGACGACGGGGTTCGTAAGCCAACAAACGAGCTTGCCCTTCATAGAGAATGGCGACCTGATTGGGCATTTTTTCCTTCATCACAATCGCCTGACCCATGCGGTAGCGAAGCAACTGGCATTGTGTTGACAGTTTTGCTCGTGCTGCCGATGACAAGCAATCAAACGGAGGCAGGCTAGCTAAAAATTCTTGAATGGTTGTCGTATAGGTCATTGGTCAGATAGCATTTAGCCCTTAGCTTTAAGATTAGGATATATAGGATTCAGACGTTCTTCGATCTCTATTAACTTTAAA
Source organism: Symplocastrum torsivum CPER-KK1 (assembly GCA_019358875.1). GTDB lineage: Bacteria > Cyanobacteriota > Cyanobacteriia > Cyanobacteriales > Coleofasciculaceae > Symplocastrum > Symplocastrum torsivum. Next base: position 128,633 of record JAHHIF010000012.1, on the reverse strand, counting down.
TAAAGCTTTCCTCCGTGTACTTCTTAACAAAAAGTTTAAATCGAGGATTGGGAAAAATCCTTCGTCTGCTAACTATCTACTGGTAAGCAGATGATAGGTATTACAGTTCTTGCAAACGTCAACTTTTGGGATGTAGCTGTAATATTTATCACTCTTTTCTTTGCTATTTATGCAAGAGACTTCATGAACTGTCATACAGAACTGTCAATATGAAAGTCTCTTTTCCCCAATTACCCGTCGCCAGTTCCCACGTTCAAGACGATCTATTGTTTTCCTCGGAAGGGAATCGCTACTGGAGATTCTGTCTCCTGCTTTGCGATCACAAGGCATTAGCAAATTCGGGTTCTGAATCCAGTAGGGCAAAGAAGTCAGTCGCACTGAAGGTAATGCACAAGGCTTGTGTAGATGCGATCGCTGTTCACAAGGTACTACCCGCACCAAGCTCATCTAGCCAATGATTTTCTCCAGGTTGCAGTAATTTCAGCGTGTTCGGGGTAGAACGACGGAGTTTATGAGCCAATAAACGAGCGTACTCTTACCTAGAGAATAGCAACTCGATTGGGTATTTCTCCCTAATCACAATTACTTATCCCATGCCCTAGCCAAGCAACTGGCATTGTGTTAACAGTTTTGTTCGTGCTGCCGATGACAAGCAATCAAATGTAGGCTAGCTAAAAATTCTTAAATAGTTGTCGTATAGGTCATTGGGCCAGAGCAGGATTAGCACGTCACCTTTAACCCTAGGATAACAAGTGTGACGCTTGTTGAAGCTCTGTTTAATTATTTTGTTATGTATACAGAGCGCTTCCACAACTTTAAAGGTTAAAAGCCAGTAGTTTCACGGAAGAAGTGGTTTCATTCAATGCTAAAGGCAAGTCGTTTCACAGAAGGATTGATGTCATTTCTTGAATATTTTGAAGAAAAGATTAGTCAAAAGGCATGAATTTCAATGAAGGCTTTTTTGCCACAAGGGTATTAAAGTTGTATTGTTTTTGGAGCTTTGTCAATAATTTTATTTCTTAAAAAATTATCCCCGTTGGAGACAACCACCAACTGGCACAAGAAAATGCTTCAACTACTACAGCGTTTTTGTGATCGCCTCTGGCACAGGTTCCGGTATTGTTGGTAGCAACATTAATACTGTAAGCGATCGCAAATTCTGCTGTTGAAGGGATTTTGCTGGAGAATGTGATGGGACAAGTAGCGGTTACTCGCAACTAAATCAATTAATGACCTACAGCTAATTGTTGATTTAGTTGTTCAGAAAGCCAGGTATTGAAGCACTCATTCAGCAGTCGTTGACACATTGGTGCATCAAGCTGAGCAGGTATAAATTTTTCTAGGCGGACAATAACAAGCCATTCCCCTAACCGTGTTGGAGGGCATAGTTGACCGGGTTTGGTTATCCGCAGCATTTGGGCAAGTGTGGGGTGAGGTGTACTCAGCTCAACGGGACCAATTAACCCACCAGTTTGCGCTTCTGGTCCTTGGGAATACTCTCGTGCCAAATCAGCAAACGAGTGTTCTCCTTCCTCAATTCGGAAGTAGAGTTCCTGGGCAATTCCTGGGTCTTGAGTGCGAAGCAGGGAGTAGATAACTCGGTCTAACTGAGCTTTGCGGCTCAGAAAATAGGATTCTAATTTATGCCCCCAAGTGGCTTGTTTAAATTTTTCAATTCTCAGCCCGCGTGTCGCTAGGGCTTCAAGCTGTACTAAAGTCATTCCCTGCCGTGCTGCCCACGCTTGTTGAGCGGCTTCATCAGTAATTTGATTTTGCTCAAAGAACTGCCCAGAGGCTTTTGTCTTTTCTTCAGGTGTACACTCTACTGATGCGATCGCTTGATCAATAATAATTTCCCGTAGTAAGGGCGGTAGTAGCTGGTAGCCAGCTAATAAGGGAATAATTTCTTCTACTGTAATTGTGCGATCGCCAACTCGTAAAACTGTGGTCATTCCAGAACAATTATCTTCCTTTATGAATCGTTTGTGGAACCCAGGAAGTACCACTTCATTATTTTATAGCAGGAAGCCGTCAGCTATCAGCTTTGGTGTTTTCCTTGCTCTGCCTAGGTTTCACACACCTGAGCTGTATCTAGAAAGAAAGGAAAACCGCTATATTGTGTCAACTCCACGAGAAGTTCACCGCCTTGTTAAGAATTTAGGCGAAAACTTAACTACAGATGAAGCGTTCTTAAGCAATATAGCTACCAAATTAAAGTGGGACAATCAGGGTGATGAGGAGGTAGGGAAAATGTACATAGAGACTCCCCCCATCACCCCATCGCCCTATCAAGCTGTCCCGTCTTAAGTGGATAGCCGCTATACTTATCTCGTTTGCCTAATGGCTACGCTCATCCTTGCTATATTGCTGCCATCGCCGCGAAGCAAAGCCCAAAACACCAAGTGCTAGTACACCCAGGACAGAAGTCGGTTCAGGAACATCGGTAGCAGGAGGCGTGCTAGCTATCACCACATCATCGACTAATAATCCTGCTTCGTCCAACCCATCACCCAACTCAGCGACGCCAATGCCTAGGGTGTATGTTCCCGCTGTCGTGAAGGTATAGCTGAAAGTTTGATATCCCGTTTGGTAGCGAAACTTGGTTAGGTCTATTAGAGACTCTGGAAATGTTGAGTATGTATCGGCAAGGACTGTCGCCGAGAGTGTGACAAAGGCGAAGTCGTTATATTCTTCTTCTGCCTCCTTGAACTCCGTGAAGAAATTCCAATCAAATGTCAAAGTATCTCCAGATTCTACCGTCAAGGTGGTTTTTATCGCTGAACCTTCAAATACTTCCCCTTGTCCGATCTCATCTAAGTCAGTCATTTCTAGACCAAGAAAGGCTGCTAGTCCAGCGGCATTGTCCTGACAGCTTTCTTCAGAACCTGGGCAGAAGGTATCTAACAGAGCTTGCTGAGTTCCTTCCGTTGGGCTAGTACCAAATTCAACCGTTTCTATAGAAGTTTGACCAAACGTTTGCCAACCGCTAAAGTCGCCCGTCTCAAAACTACCATTGAGAACTGCAGCTGAGGATGAACCAGCACTAAATAGACTTGCCAGACTCAGGAGGCTAACGATACCAGCTTTTATAGAGAAATGCATGGAGGATGTGGAGAAAAACATAGATTTCTTTCATGCTTAGAGCTGGAGATTGACAATAAGAAGATTTCCGATTGCGATCGTAATATCCCAATGCAAGAAAATTTCTCCTAGTAGAGGCTGCCAATCTCTCGTAACATCCCTGCTTTCAAAAATCCTGTGCTTTGTTTATAAGTAAATACTGACCTACTTGAGATTGCTCTGCTAGTGAAACTACGTAATCTTCACCAATTCAATATAATTAGGGGTTCGAGTACGGGTAATCATTTCATGGTTGTTAGCAAACATACTAAATTTTTGTTAGACTTTAATCCTAAACATTCAGGGAATTGCATCTATTAGATTGTGATAAAAATTTTGAAGGATTTCATAAAGTTCTCATGAATATTTTGTGAGTTTTTTATAAAGCTATTTATGAAATCCTTATAAAGCCCAAACAATTCTCTTCATCATTCCTTTACATAGCACTTCTCGTATCAGTGAGGTACATCTAAGTTTCTTGCCTATTCCCCATTCCCAATTCCCGAAAACCTAGAAATTTGTACCTCATCCACTACATACGCTTAGCGCATAAAGAAGCAAAAAAACGCCTCTCCTCCACTCCCTACTACCCACTCCTCATGTCTTAGATAGAGCGAAGAGGGTAGACAGAACTAGGAAGGAGGAGAGGCGGTTTTGAAGAACGCTCCGAACTCTAATTGTTAAAGCCTAGACAATCACGTTGCTACCAACAGATAAAGACTCTATTGTCACATTTTCTAAGATAGCCATTGTTCTGAATGCGTGGAAACCATCGACTCCATCAGGATCGATTTGCACTCTGGCATCTGAGCCAGTCTGCACAAATTGCAGATAGCCGTCGGCAATGGGGTCAATCCCCTGATAGCCAATCTCTGCAAACACATCCGTCAAGACAACCATATCTTGGTTGGGGTTAAAGTCAGTGATTTTGTCAGTCCGGTCACTAAAGCTTTCGTAAACGAACTGGTCAAAACCCGCCCCACCTGTCAAGGTGTCACCGCCAAGACCACCGATGATAATATCGTGACCACTAGTACCTATGAGCGTATCTCGACCATTAGACCCTATGAGGGTGAGGATAGTGCTATTCGTACTAACCGTCATCTTGTCACCTCAGCTATGCTGATAACTACATTTTGTACAACCACGTTTAAATCTGTTGCTATTAGCTTTTCTGGAATAGCCATCGTTCTAAGGCAAAAGCATCATTCAATACCATTGGAATCAATTTGAACACTAATATCCGAGCTATCCTACAGTAATTGCAGATAGCTATTGACAATTTGATCAGCACCCTGATGGCAAATTTCATAAACACCTGTGAGGATACTGCCATTCGCCGTAATACTCGACTCATTATCCCCGGCTGTGCCGATGATTTCAGCAAGTGACATAGGCATCTATAGGAAGAATGGAGAGCGAGTTAATCTGCCCCCTACAAATCCACTAGTGGTTAAAGCAAGGCTTGTGCTTTCACTAGCCTGAGTTTTCTTCTTTTTTGATACGTTCATCGACAACAGTGGTACGCTTTGGTTTTTTTGAGTGTAGTTACCCCAGTTGCACCCTAATTGTGCTGCGTCTTGATAGCGATCGCAGCACTCTAGGCAAAGCCTTGCTGAATTAACAGGTTGTTTGTTCCGTACTATCACGGAAAACTCAATCACAATCTAGATTTGCCAGCCTGTAATTCCATACTCTCACGAGAGAGACACCTAAGATTTTACTGAAGAAGCGTCAACAGAATGAGGAAAAGCTTTCTTTTACGCCAAAAAACAGGCATCTTTACTGAAATTTCATAATTACCTGGGTAATTATATGAGAATTGTGAAGTCAGCCCTCGTTTTAGCAAATTTTCAAAGTTTGATTGTTTTTGCTCCTGTGCTTCCATTGCCGCTTGTTCATCTCCAAAACAGTTGGAGGCAAGTTTGCAGAGTTTCACGATCGCTCGTTGTACCAACTTGGTCAACTCTGTGGTACTGATTCATATTGGTAAAGTCGAAGTGGGAAGGTTATGGAAGCAAGATGCGATCGCACAGGGATATATCCTAAAATACGACTCACGCCACAGCCAAAGTGGCTCGTTATTTCTCGTACTTCAAAATTTAAGTGGAACCCCCAATCGATCGCATTAAGCTTTCTCAAAGCGCTAAAGACCAACTCACCAAACTCAAACGCAACACCAAAATTGACCAATGGAACATCCTCTGCCGTTGGGCATTCTGTCGTTCCCTCGCTGAACCCAGCATCCCCTCACCTGTCCCCATTCCTCAAGACAGCAATGTAGAAATGAGTTGGCGTGTCTTCGGAGGAGACATCGCCGATATTCTACTCATTGCCCTTAAACAACGCTGTCATAATGATGGCTTGCCTCTTGATAAAGATACCCTGGCTACCCAATTTCGCCTCCACCTGCATCGAGGTATTGGCTATTTGGCAGGCGATTCAAATCTTAAAAAGATTGAAGACTTGATTGCTGTAGCTATGCCGCCTCAGAGAGTGTTGTAAAAAACTATGGCAAATCACTTTAGTGCGTCGAGACAAACCAGTCGATGAGTTTTCGGGCAATGCTCAGTTTAGGAGGAATCTGCGGCAAGTTGTGCTTGCTAAACCAAGCGGCATCTGCCAGTTCTTCTGGTTCAATCACAATATCACCACTGGCATAGGTGGCTGTGAATCCAATCATCAGCGAGTTCGGAAACGGCCAGGGTTGTGAACCAAAATAGCGAATGTCTTTGACCTCGATCCCGACTTCCTCGCGAACTTCCCGCACCACTGTCTCTTCCAAGGATTCTCCCGGTTCCACGAATCCAGCGAGTACACTGTACATTCCGGCTGGAAATCGAGGGGCACGAGCTAATAATAGTTCTTCACCACGAGAGATGAGCATAATGACCGCAGGCGAGAGACGAGGATAATTAACTAATCCGCATTTAGGACAACGCTTGGTACGTTCATGGGGTAATTGCGTTGTTGGAGTTGCACAGTGTCCGCAGTACTGATGAGTACGATCCCATTCCACAATCTGAATAGCCCGACCACTCAGCACAAACAAGTCTTCGTCTAACATTCCATACAATTCTCGCAGTCCCCGGAAGGTCAAGCCATCAGGTGCGATCGCATCCTTGGGTAATTCCGCCGAATAACAAGGCTGATTATCCAGGGTACCGAGAAATTGAGTCCGCACGGGCACCAAGCCAATCTCTGACAAGCTGATTAGGTTGGGAATCGTGCTGAGTGTTCCTTCAGGGCGAACTAGCAACTTATTGCCGACAAACGCGAACCACCAAGCAGGTTCAGACTGTAGTGCCGGGTGAGTAATGCCAGGGATGAAGGTTCTATGCATATCCACTCTTAGTGCGATCGCGTAACGTACCGCAGACAATCGCCTTCATCGTATCACTGCAATTAAGCCCTGAGTTGTTCTTCTGATGGTTCACCATCTTTGTGCTGCTTTGTTTCATTCAACTCGCTGGAGTTCTTGCTAACTCCGGCACTTGAAGGTTCAATTATCTTGGTTTCGTGTGCTGTGGTGTTCAATAATTTGGCGGAAGATCGCAGTTATCCTCAACACTGGTTTTAAGTTTGTTACTCTTGAATCCTGATTGCTGGTCATTGATTTGGCTTGCGTTGGACAACGGCTGTCACTATGCCGATGCCGAAGGCTCCGAGTAGGGCAAAGCCTAAGAATAACTGGCTGCCTTCAAATATTCCTGCTCCTGCTGCGACCCAAAGTGGCTTGGCAATAAGAATGCTGGCAATTAGGGCTATCAAATAGCTTTGCCAACGGGTTTGGGTGAGTCCTACGGCATAAGCTGCAAAATCAAATAGTCCTGTCATTAAAAAGCCCGTCATTAGGAAAAAGTTGCCTTCCAAATGTCGTTGAGCGAGGCGATCGACTTTTTCCATAAATTGCTGACCGACAAACCGTTCAACTAAACTACGTCCGTAGCGACGAGCAATGTAGAAGTTGAATGTACAGGACAATAAATCGGCTAGAGCAACCACCAGTAATCCCTGAACAAACCCAAACAAACCGCCTGCTAAAATTGCATAAGCTGTTCCTGGAAGGACTGGCAAAATGATGCTGGTAAACCGCAGTCCGAACACGATCACAGGTGCCCAGATGCCAAAGCGCTCAACCTGTTCTCGAACTTGCTCAATGCCATATTTGTTGAGCAGCCAAATCGCTAAAGCAATGAGAACCCCAATCAGAACCCATCGAAGAATTTTCATCCATTTGTACTTCATGCGGCTCAACCACTCGAATCTATCTGGTATGGTGGCATGAAATTGATGCACCGTGAGGAAAGCGCGATCGCTCTGTTCATTTTTGCTTGCGATCAACTTTACTGGTACTGGAGGCGATCGAATAGCGTACCATAAGCTAGTTATTCGGCTTATGACCCACTAAGTCATGCCTGTTGCAGACACAACCTTTGACGGGATTTTCAGCGAACCGATTGGTGAAATCTGACGGGGAAGTTTGAAAACACGCCCTAGGGCTGGATAATTCTGCGACGGTCTCGATTCTGGATCTCAAACGCGAAATTGAGTCAGTAACCAGGCTCCCACCTGAGATTGATCCGTTTCTCGACTACGGCGGAGGGCTTCTTCTAAAATGGCGATTGTTAGTCCTGGTAATTCCTGAGATACCTGAATGCGTTTACTTCCCTGATCGGCAACCGCATAGGCGAGAATTTGGGTATTTTGCACATCTACCACCCAATATTCAGCCACACCTAACTCTTCATACAGTGCCCGTTTCGTTCCCACATCATCTAACAATGAAGTTTTGGCAACCTCAATCACTAAATTTGGTGCCGGATACTCATCAAGATTAACAATCCCCGTACCTGATGGAATAGCCTGAGCGCTATTACCAATGTAATAAGACACATCCGGCTGACATTCCCGGACACCTGGTTTACGAAAAGTAGTGGTGTCTAAACCTCTTAACGGAATACCTTTAATTGTTGCAAACAGATTAACTGCCAGGATAATTACAACATGATCCTGTCCATGATCAAAACTGACTGCTGACATCTCAATCCTCATGTGACCCTTGTAGTAGTAGCCCTTCGCCTTCTCGTAAATCGGGTCTTCAATGGTGCGGGCATACTCCTCCCATGAGGCTGCTACCCATGTATCTGTGCGTGGTCTGGTTTGTAACTCACTCATGGTCTAACCCTCCCGCCAAAACGAAAACTTCTAAGTTCCCTGCCTATTCGTATTAACGATAGGAACGCTCAAGATTGAAACTGCGACAACAACCAAGCACTCACTTTGCCATGATTCATTTGCCGACTACGCCGGAAGGCTTCTTCCAATAGCGCAATATCCAAACCTGGAAGCACCTGGGACTGGTCAATTCTGCGACTGCCTCGATTATGGATCTCAAATGCAAGTACCTGAACATTTTGAACATCAATAATCCAATACTCACGGACTCCGAGTGATTCGTAGAGTAGACGTTTCTCACCTTTATCATCTGCCAGGGAAGAATAGGCAACTTCAATTACGAGGTCAGGGGGTGGGTAGGTATCGAGATCGATGATGGTTGCATCCCAAGGCACCGTTTCCGCGTTAGCACCTAGATAAAACGAGACATCCGGTTGCGCTTCCTCATAGCCTGTCTTGCGGTAAGTGCAGTTGTCGTGACCGTCCAAATCAATGTTTCGAGTACTTGCAAAGAGTGCGATCGCAGCAATAACAATAAAATGGTCGCGAGAATGGGGGTTACCAAGCGCCGACATCTCCAACCTCATGCGTCCGTTATAGTAGTAGCCTCTGGCTTTTTCAAAGGCTGGATCGCCAATCGCCTTTATGTACTCGTCCCAGGTAGCATTCACCCAGGTATCGGTTGGTAGTTTCGCTTGTAGTTGGCTCATAACAACCATGATTGGCTACCGCTCACTGACATCTTAACGTAGGGGCGATCGCACACTCTGGATGTAGAGAATGAACAGTCAGAGCGATCGCTTCTCGTCTACGACAGACGATACTATCGAATTAGAGATTAGCATCCCAATGTTGATGGTATGGGGTTATTGAACGAAGCCTCACCCCATTGAAAGCTAGCGAGGACGGATAAAATTGGAACAACAACTACAGAGCCAACTACCTCAGCAAGCGATGGACGCGATAGTGTCCCGCTTCGCGATCGCAGAGTTTTGCCAACGGTGGCAAATCAAGGAATTTTACTTATTTGGTTCGGTATTACGAGAAGATTTTCGCCCTAACAGCGACATTGATATCATGGTGAATTTTGAGGCAGATGCTCCTTGGGGTTTGCTAGAGTTCGTTCGGATGAAACGCGAACTAGAAACCCTTTTACGGCGTGAGGTTGACTTAGTTACAAAGAAGTCGATTGAGCAAAGCCACAATTGGATTCGTCGCCAAGAAATTTTAGGCACAGCTCAGGTTGTCTATGTCTCGCGATAGTGCATCCCTACTTGATATTGTCAGAGCTGGGCAATTAGTATTGCAGTTTGCTCAAGGACTCAATCGAGAACAGTTAGCATCAGATGTACTGAGGCAATCAGCAATTCTCTACCAAATCTCGATTATGGGAGAGGCAACGAAACGGTTATCTCGCGAGTTTCGAGAGCAACATCTAGAAGTGCCTTGGGATGATGTTGCGGGTATGCGAGACATCATTAGTTGATTAACCATCTCTTCGGATGAATTATCGGCAGCTAATTTCAGCAAGATATTCTGCTTCGAGGCGATCGCATTCCTCTTCATAAGCGGCAAATTCCGCATCTAGCAATTCTTTATTGGCGTAGTAGTAAGCTATAGCTGCATAGATTCCACCAAGAGTTAGGTGTGGTTTATTTTCCAGAATTTCTTCGGGAGTCACACCTGCCCTAATCTCATTTACTATGTACTGAATCGTGATACGAGTACCAGCAATCCGGGGACGCCCCCCACAGGTTCCCGGTGTACGAAGAATCAGCGTACCAATGTCAGTCAGGGTTTGCATAATCTGCTTGCTGAATCTTGGTCTGATCGTAACTCGTTGAGCTATCATCAAGTGCGATCGCACAACCTTTTCCCAAATCTCCTCTAATTAGCTGTGCTAAAGGCTTTACAACTATGGCAAAGTTTGACGCTTAATGACTTTTCAGTCGATGTCATCAGGTAAGTCGTCAATCGACATTCCAGCTTGTTCGAGAAGTTCTTTCAATCGTTTGATTTGCCCTAGAGAAAGCTTCAGTTGGTGTGCGCCTCTTTCATGATTGCCAAGCGTCTTGCGGGTTATTCCCAAGTCGCTAGCGAATTCTTCTTGAGTCATCCCTAAACGCTCACGCACTTGCTTGAGACTGGGTAAATTGGGGTTGCTATTTGAGTTTCTATCGTCTACCATCTTACCTAGCGATGGGTAAAGTTTACCCATTGGAACATAAAAATAATGGGGAAACGCCTAGAGGAAGTTTCCCTGTTTCTCTATCGGTAGTTTCTCATACCAGGCAAGTCCGCCAAGAGTTTTAACTCTTGGCTCATAGCTCAAGTCCACTCAAGTGGGCTGAAATTCTGGTGGATGTGTGGAGTAAGGAGGTGATGCCTAGACGATTATCAGGAAATTACTAGCTCGTACTGTTTCAAGTCTTCCATGAATAAAGGGCGATCTGCGCTTTCGCAGCAGCGCTTCGCTATCGCGCCTTTGGCAAAGTGTAGGCGGTAAGCAAAGCCATGCCCTTAGGCTTATCGCCCCTCTGTAATTAGTAATTACAAGAATCATAGCAATGAAACATTCACAATGGCTTCGCCTCAAAGCTGATGCGGACAGGATTGTTGCGGCTTTAAGAGCTGACGGTTTCCAGTGCCGTAAGCACACACACGGCTTGTCTTGGCATTTTCGCAAAGATACAGTTTCCTATACCCTGGCTTGGCTACCAGCGCCAGTGGGTGAATGGAGTTTATTACCCAGCGATGGCACACCAGAGCGATCGCAACTTCTATCACAGATTCACTCTATATTGGAGCATCGGGGCTGTGGTCGGAGTGTAGAGACGCACCCTGGCACACCTCTAGAAGATTTTCCGGCTAAAGGCGTTCAGCTTTGCTGTGCCGAAGGCAATCGCATTTGGAATCAGCAGAATTACCCTTGGACACTCGTGAGGCTCTTGCCAAACGCTCAACACTATACAGTAGCTCGCTTCTATAGCCGCGCCGAGGCTGAAAATCATAAGCGCTTTCTGGCAAAGTGGATGCCAGCGGCAGAGTTCGAGATCATGTTCGATGACAACTGAGACGGCTGATAATTGAGTCAGATCACCCCTTGCCGTAACGATAGGGAACTTGCCGCTCATCCACCACCTCAAACGCTAGATTACCCCGCTTCGCCCAACTCGTAGCACGACAATGGGGGTTGCCTGTTTCAGAAAATGCGATCGCACCAATTACTCTAACCCTCACCCCTTTGCAATCGACAGTGCAGCCGCAAGAAGCGGAAACAATGATTTTCCCGTTGAAGTTCAAAGAGAAGCTTTCTACTCCTGCGAGGAGTGGTTGCTGTCCGAGTTGAACAATCACGCGAGAGTTGCCATGCCACCTAAAAAAGAAAACAAGGGATGTGGATGTGCGAGTATTCCACTTTCATTAGTCCTAGTTTTGTTAGGTGTTGGTTATTGGGGCTTTAGGCATCTAGATAATCTAGGTAATCTAGGTAATTTAGGTATCAGCCAATTTTTACCAAATAATCAACAACCAACCACTCCCAATTTGACTCCGGTGCCGACACCGCGTGTACCTGTTGCCAATTCTCCCCTGTCACCAGTTATTCCAACTGGGACACCAACAACCAAACCACAAGTTCCATCATTAGCCGTAACCCCGAAGAAATCACCATCACCTCAAACTCCTTGGGAGAAAAAGGAAATCAGGGGAATTTATTTAAGTCGGTATCAAGCAACTAATAATGCTAGCCAACAAATGATTCGCGAACGAGTTCGTTATTATCGCCGTCAAGGAATAAATACAATTATTCATGGAGTGTGGGGCAATGGTTGCACGATGTATAACAGTGATGTTATGCAGCAAACATTTGGATACAAAAGCTGTCCCAACCAATTCCAAGAACAATGGTTAGATTGGTTGATTGATGAGGCGCACAAGCAGGGAATGCAAGTTCACGCCTATTTCGAGAAGGGGATTAAAATCGATAAAAATAGCCCAATCTTTGACGAAGCAATTTCTAAACGATGGCTTGTGCCTGGGGTCGATAAAACCTACGCTGGCATTGAGCATTATGTACTGGATGTGGAGAACCCAGAGGTTGCTAATTTATTCAAAAAAATCTCAGTAGAGTTCGTCAAAAAGTATCCAACTATCGATGCGGTTCAGTGGGATGATTACTTAGGTTATCATGCTGATTTACCCGGCAAAGTTGCTCGCACGACCCATTTGACTAATTTTGTGCGGCAAATGAGAGCTGATATAAAGAAAGCTAATCCAAGGGTAAGTTTCGACCTTTGCCATCATAATCCTTATTGGGGTAAACGTTATTTTGCGGCGGATTGGCAAAATTGGGATGCTGATCGAGTTTTCATCCAAATTTATAACGATGCTAACTTTAACCAAGAGCTAGGTTATGCCGAAAACTATGCAGGAGTAGCCATTTCAGAACAGCAATTGTATCGCTTAAAAGAACTGGTTAATAATCCCAAAATCAAGAGTATTTTAGTGTTTCCCACATCGGGAAAACCCGAAGAGACTGCTGCTTCGATCCAAAAGTTTACTCCAATGAGTAACTAGTGCAAGAAGTCGCGCCAAACGGATAGACCCCAAGAATCTTCGAGACTCAGGTAGACAGCTTGCTCTCTCGGTCGATTGAGGTCAAACTCAAAACGCGATCGCTTAACAACAATCTGCGTATCAACAACCGTTGTCCACATTGCCGTAAAGGGGTCTTCTTCACGAGTGCGATCGCTTTCACTCACAGCTAGGAGTGGAGCCACTTCCGCTCGGATATCATGACCATCATGAAGTGCTACAGCAACAAGAGGGCTATTCCCCTCCCTCAAAATCCAACTGGGTTGTATCACTTGTGTTTCAACAACTAACACTAATAATCCTCAATACTCCTCCTTTGCAGCTCTAGGCGAAAGCTTGTTGTGTTTCCATTTGTTGACAAATCCATTCCACAGCGGCTGGTAAGTCAGCGGCAATATAATCCGGACGAGTATGGTGCTGGTACTTGCCACTGAGTACATCTTCACCAAAACCAGTTTGCACTAGGATTCCGGTACAACCAGCATTGTGCGCCATATCGACATCAGTCGCCTTATCCCCAACCATAAAACTCCGGCTTAAGTCCAAATCATGCTCCCAAGCCGCAGCAACGAGCATCCCAGTGTTGGGCTTGCGCCAGGTACTCCAGCGCGTAAAGTCTGGGTTAGTACCTCCTGCCTGGGGACTCAGGTAGGGACAGTAGTAGAGCGCGTCTAAGTGAGCGTCCGCTTCCACTTTTAGGAGTTGGCAAAGGCGGTGGTGGAGGGCATCGACATGCTCAACGGCATAATACCCTCTCGCTGGTCCCGATTGATTGGAGACCAGCGTACAAAACACCTGCCGCTCATTCAGTTGCCGCACAGCCTGGGCAGCACCGGGAATTAACTGTAAGTCCTCAACTCGGTACAGATAACCTGCTTCAATGTTCAGGACACCATCTCGATCAAGGAATACTGCTGGTTTAGCCACGCCAAATTTGCTCTAAGACAGCTTCGGGTTTGATATCTTTGATCGCTCCGGTTGGGGATTGCACGGCAACACATTTATCACTTTCTGGGAGGAGTTTTTTCGCATCTGTTGGACCAAATAGGGCAATTGTGTAAGTTCCAACAGCAACGGCTAGATGCATAGGCGCACTATCTGTACACAGCATCAAATTCGCCCCAGCAATCATTGCTGCCAATTTACCAATATCTGCTGGTGAGGTAACTTTCAAATCGGAGCGGGATTGCATCATGGCGGCAATCAATTTGGCATCTTCGGGACCTTTAAGCAGCACGATGGGTAGTTCTGGTTGTTTTTGTTGAATGTCGTCAATGATTCGTTGCCATTGCTGCACTGGGTAAATCTTGTCGATGCCTTTCGACTGAGCGAGTTGGCTCGAACCGCCATGAATGAGAATGTAACCCGTTTCTGTAAAACCTAAACGTTTCTGTTCCCCCTCTGCCCAGTCAATGTCTGACTTAGGAAGCGAGAGGGATAGTTCTGGGCAGGGGGAGTCGAGTCCAAAACCTCGGATGAGGTCATGGTACATACAGGCGGCATATTGCTGAGTTTTTAGCGGCACCGTGCTGGTAAAAAACCACTTCCCAGCATTGGCACTGTAGCCAATACGGGTAGGAATGCCACTCATCCAGAGCAACAGTCCGGTTGACCTGCGGCGTCCTAGGGTTAGTGCCGCATCGTATTCGCGATCGCGGATGATCCCCAGCAAGTTACCAAAGTCCGCAGGGCCGTTGCGGTCTTTAAAATCAAACGTCAGAACTTCATTAACAGAGCCTGAAACCCGATACGCCCCTTTAGCTCGCGGTTCCACAATGACATCGATGTCGGATTCGGGGTAGTACCGTTTTAGGTCATCGAGGGTAGGAAAGAACAGAATTTGGTCGCCAATTCCACCGGGGACAAGGGCTAGTATTCGCATCTCAATTGATTGAGCGTATTTATCAGCTTAATTTTAAGGGAACATATACTAGCTAAACAGAGGAATATTGTGCATTTATTAATTCCAGCGGCAGGAATGGGGCGACGAATGGGAAGCGATCGCAATAAGCTTCTCCTTACACTATTAGGTAAACCCCTACTTACGTGGACTCTTCAAGCCGCTGAGACAGCCAAAACTATTAACTGGATTGGCATTATCGGACAACCTACAGACTATCCAGATTTTAAAAAGATTCTTGCTGACGTATCGCTAACCAAGCCAGTGGAGCTAATTGTGGGTGGGGAAACACGCCAAGAATCAGTCTATAACGGCTTGCAAGCCTTGCCAGCCACAGCCGAACGAGTGTTAATTCACGATGGGGCAAGATGTTTAGCGACACCTCAGCTATTTGACCGATGTGCCACTGTCCTTTTAGATTGTCCGGGTTTAATTGCTGCTGTGCCTGTAAAGGACACAATTAAAGTGGTGAATGAGGCAGGAATTATACAAGATACACCTGACCGAAGGCAGTTATGGGCAGCCCAAACTCCGCAGGGGTTTGAGGTGAAACAATTAAAGCAGTGTCATGAGCAAGGACGTAACGGGGGTTGGGAAGTTACGGATGATGCCGCGTTGTTTGAACGATGTGGGCTACCTGTGCGAATTGTGGAGGGAGAGGAGACGAATCTCAAGGTAACGACACCCGTGGATTTAGCGATCGCAGAATTCATCCTCCGCCAACGCCTCGGCTTGTAACTACTTTGAAAATCTACCCTGTCAACCCGTCGCAAATGGTACTAAATCCTGTCCAGAGTACGATTAAGCTACAGACTCGTCGTGATCTCACTATGATATGGCTCAAGTCGAACTTGAACCTCTTCATTCGCAGATTCATCCTGCCAACTTGTTTTGCCGGAATGCTCTTGAGTATCGGGTGTGCTCCCACTCGGACACCACAAGCCGCGCAATCTCAAAATCTAACCCGCATCATGCCAATTGGTGATTCAATTACGCAAGCGGACAGCAATCATAACAGCTATCGCCGTCCGCTCTGGATACAGTTGCGTCAAGCTGGTTACAACGTTGATTTTGTTGGGTCAAACCGAGAGCATTTTCAGGGTTCTGCTCCTCTGTCAGACTTTGACCAAGATCACGAGGGACACTGGGGTTGGCGGGTAGATGAGATATTAAAGCAAATTGATGCCTGGGTTCGCACCAGCCAACCAGACATTGTACTGATTCATCTTGGGTCTAACGATATTGTTCAAGGGCAAAGCCTGGAGAGTACAATCGAGGAGCTTCGACAACTGATTCAAACACTGCGTAAGGTTAATCCACGCTTAAAGATGCTAATCGCCGAAACTATCCCTTGTGGGGAAGAAGCGCAAGTTCGGCAGCTTAACAGGCTGATCGTGAATCTGGCACAGGAAACTAACACCCAGGAGTCACCTGTCATTGCGGTGAATCAGTTCAGCGGTTTCAATCCAGCGATGGGTAAGGACACTCACGATGGTTGTCATCCCAATGAATCTGGTGAGAAGAAGATTGCCAATCGTTGGTTTGCTGCTCTCAAAACGGTGCTTCCATCTCCGTGAACTACTTTGAGATGCATGATTCCTCGCCTCAGCAACTGACTACTAACAAACAGATGAAAATTCACCAACGTCACGAATGGCCCTTAAACGTTGAGGAAGCGATCGCAATCCAAAACCAACTGCGTTCTCAGGTGATTACTGAAGACCAGTTGGGAGATGTGCAGTATGTTGCGGGTGTTGATCTGGGTTTTGAGGAAGATGGTGCGATTTCACGGGCAGCGGTGGCTGTGTTAAGTTTTCCTGACTTGCAGCTACAGGAAAAAGCGATCGCCAAACGCCCAACTACTTTTCCTTACATTCCCGGATTCCTCTCGTTTCGAGAAATTCCGGCTATACTCGATGCTCTGGAAATGGTCAGCATAACACCTGACCTAATCGTCTGTGATGGTCAGGGTATTGCTCATCCTCGCCGCTTAGGGATTGCTTGCCATCTGGGAGTATTGATAGACATTCCAACGATTGGTGCGGCGAAGTCTCTACTTGTGGGTAAGCATGACGAGGTGCCAGTGGAGAAAGGGAGTTGGCAACCACTGCGCTATCGAGGAGAAGTTGTTGGGGCAGTTTTGCGATCGCGTACTGGTGTCAAGCCTCTTTATGTCTCCCCAGGTCATCGCATCAGTTTACCGACAGCGATTGATTATGTGCTGCGATGCACTACTAAGTATCGCTTACCAGAAACAACCCGTTGGGCAGACAAGCTGGCGTCAAACAGAAAGTAGACGTTCGCAGTGAAAGTTTCCTAGCAGTTCTGACAAGGGAAGTAGGGGAGAGTTTTTGCTGGTGGGTTATATCAATTACCTCAATGTTTGCTACAGATATTCGATCCCCCTAGACCAGCTTGGCACAAACAATACCAAATAGAAAAAAGAATACTACAAATGGAAGATCCCCCTAAATCCCCCTTAACAAGGGGGACTTTGAGTGAATTCTCCCCCCTTGTTAAGGGGGGCTGGGGGGGATCTGATTTAACAGGGAAGGTAAGAAAACACGCCCTAGTGTGACTTCTCACAAATTAGATGGAGAAGGCATAGTGGAAGAGTTATCAACTCTTGTAGAATACAAAGTTTCTAGATATTGCTTAGCAATAATTTTAGGGGTGAAGTTTGCTGAAAGGTAGTGACGTCCGGCATTACCTAGAGTCTGGGCTACTTGAGAGTTGGTAGCCAAGCGACGAATAAATGCGGCTAAACCTACTCCGTCGCCATTATCAAAGGCTTCACCACACTTGGCTTCAGTCACTAACTGACGTAAATAGGAATTTGTGTTACAGATTACTGCAACTGGGCGCCCAGATGCCAAAATGCCGTAGAGTTTGCTAGGAGCGACCAATCCTTCCATTCCATTACTAACGCTGACTAAGGATAAGTCACAAGCGGTGAGAGAGTAGGGAAGGAGTGACTTCTTTTGATAGGGTAAAAAATGGCAGTTCTCTAGCTTCAAGCTATTAACTTTGTCGATACAAGCTTGACGCTTTGCACCATTACCAATGAAAACAAACTGAATGGGTTCATCTTTTAGTTGTTCAGCGGCGGCTAGGATTGTGTCCATATCATGACAGCGACCCATGTTGCCTGAATAGAGGACGGTGAATTTGTCTACCAGGTTAAATTTATGGGCAAACCAATTATCCTGCTTATCCATGGGTTTGACCCAATTGGGGTCAGCCCAACTGTGGATTACGACAATTTTTTCTTCAAGCTCTGGGCATTTGCTGGTGAGGTTCTCTTTCATCGTTGAGCTGAGGACAATCACCTTAGAAGCGTTTTTCCAAATCAAGAGATTGAGCCAATTCCAGAAACGCACAATCCAGTGATGCGCGGGGACGACATTTAACTGTACGGCGATATCGGGGTAGAGATCGTAGAGGAGACAAACATAGGGAACGCGGAAGCATAAGTGGGCGAGGTATCCCACAATCAGTAAGTAGGGAGGCTCGGTTGTGAGCAGCAGAACCTCACCGCGACTGGCGCTTTTGAGTAAATGCAGTGCCGCCCGTAGGCAAAAAAATAAGCCATTTAAAGCTCTGCCACGTATCCGTCGAGACCAAATTCGGGAAGTACGCGATCGCTGAATTGAAATTCCTTCTGAAGTCTCCTTTGCTGGGGCAGCCGTTTCTTGAAACGCATATCCAGGTTGCCCTGTAAAGATATGAATCTGCATTCCTAAGGCTGCAAGTTGAGTGGCTAGTTCCTCAATTAATTGACCTGTTGCAGCATAGTCAGGGGGATAAAACTGAGTAATGATGGATAGTTTTTTGGGGAGGTTTGTTGTTGCCTGACTGCTACTCTTTTCTCCTATGAATCTAAAACTTTTTTGGCTGAAGTTTGGGAGTTGAATTTTGAACAGCCAGAACATTTCTTACCTCTGTTAGTAACTTTTCTGTGTTTTCCTATACAGCTTTACAGAGGTTCTGCTAAGAATCAGGAATAGGTTAGAAACTTAAAAGTTTATTTTTGTCAAGCCATAATTTAATACTTTTAAATTATCTAGTAATAGGACACTTATTTCACAACTACATAAAGTTTTTATGAATTAATTTGGTTGTATATGAAGTATTAGCGTGTTTTTAAGTTGCGTTCCTGTTGAAATAGAGAAGCTATGTAATGCACAGATTAGCGTTCAGGCTTAAGACTAGCTCCAGTGTGTCCTGTAATGACCCAGAAGAGGGCGCGACCAGTATCACGGAGGATACGCAGCCAGGATTCAGGTGGGTAATTGGAGGGGATGGAAATAGGAGTGAAGGCGATGCCCCAACTGCCTAAAACAACAGTTGCGATCGCTTTTGCTCTTGGCATATGAAAGTCTGAGGTAATTAGGTAGATGTGCTGAATATCCTGACTTTTGAAGTCAGCGACTAGTGAAGTAAAGTTAGTTACGGTATCAATGGCACGGCGATCGAGATGTACTCGTGTGTCTGGAATGCCAGCATTGCGAAAAATGGTACGCGCTTTTACAGGTTTTGTGCCAGTAGAAACCCAGATTTCTAGAGATGGATGAGTTTGAGCAAATTGGGCGGTAAACTTTTCTCGATCAATGCCGCCACCGAGCGTGAGGATGGCTTCAGGGTGGGGAGCTTGGTAGGATGCGATCGCCAGTTGAAGAGGAATGATGCTCAACAGCAGCAGGATTAGGGTACAGCTTGCTATACCGAAAAAACGGTATCCCCAGCGGTTGCGACGGAAAGTCTTCATCAGCATAGTTTTTTACTGCTATGTTAGCTGACGTGTTAGCTGAACTTCAGCGCTTGCGATCCCGCAATAACTCAAGAACTGGATATAGCAGAACTTACCGCAGATGGATTGTGTTTAACGACTGAGTTTCTTAGAGGACAACAGCTTTATTCCTTTTCGCAGGAGTTATCTGCTTGCTGGGCTAACTGACAGAACTCATAAGTGCTTCAGGAATAGATTGCCCACCAATAATAGCTTTATAAACTTGCATCAGCCGTTTGGCGGATTGTTCCCAAGTGTAGTTCTCGAAAATGAACTGTCTGGCGCGATCGCCCATTGTTTTGGCTTGTTGGGGATTACTCAAACATTCGATTAAGGCATCGGCGATCGCATCAGCATCGATCTTGACAACATGTGCGGCTTTAGCTGCTGCTGCTTCAGGAAAATTGCAACCCGTGGTAATCACACAGGGTACTCCAGAAGCCAAACCTTCTAGTACAGACATACTAAAGCCTTCCGAATAGGAAGGGGAAACGTATAAACTTGCAGCGGCAAGAGCAGCATGTTTAAAAGCCCCTTTGAGCATACCGGTGAAGGTCACAGACTCTAGGACACCTTCTTGTGCAAAGTAATGCTGAGCCGTAGGAAGAAAGCCGATACTATCTGGTCCTGCGACAACTAAATGGGTGTGAGGAAATTTCTGATGAACTTTGGCAAAGGCAGGAGCGAGTAAATCCAGCCCTTTTTTAGGGTCAATACGACCGAGAAACAGAATTATAGTTTTGTTTCTAGTAGCTGGAAATTGTTGGTAGAAAAGCTCTGGTTCGGGTAAATTATCAAATTCTTGGCGGTGAATACCATTAGGAATAACAATCGTATGCTGAAAGCCTAGAGACTTTAAATTATCGGCTTCAGAATTCGCCAAAACATGGATAGCACTAGACTGTTGGAGAGCCGATTTCTCGAACAGAGCATAGTAGAATTGTTTCTTCCAAGACTTATAGGATAGTGCCCAAGGCTCTAACATGCCGTGTGGAGTTATTATATAAGGCACTTTGTGTAAGTTGCATATCCAGTGAGTGAGGAAAACAAGCGGTGCGAAAACTGTATTGGTATGAATCAAGTCGTAATCAGATACATGCTTAAACAGCCAGCTAATTAGAGATGGACTGAAAATGAAATCATACCGATGCCAGCAAGGGAAGTACTGCACTCGGTAATATTTTTCTTGAATCCAAAAATTAAGAGGAACGTCTAACTTTCCTGAGCCATTAGCATTTGTGGTGATGATATCAACGGTAATACCAAGATTATTAAAACCTTGAGATAATTCTCTAACAACCTTAGAAGTTCCGCCGTAAATTGACCCCATATAAGGGGTGACCATTAAAATATTCAGGGTTAACCTCACTTTTGTATAGAGATATTACTCCCTACCACTGAAGTTGAGTTTATCCGGACTATCTCTTACTTTGCTTTTAAAGGTACAAGTAATTAACGTCTTAATAATTTAATTTAAAAAGAGAATAATTAAAGTAATAAAGCCATGATTTGGAGTATTAAAGTATGATTTACATAGTGTTAGTTTTAAAAGTAAGTCTAAAAGTTAAAAAGTTTATAAGAATATCATTTATGCTCCAATATTGTCCTTTTCAAAATGAAGTCATTTCGATGAGCGCAAGAAAATAATGCACCTAGTAAATTTTGTCAGTAATCCAGACATTGAGAGGAACGTCTAAATTATCAGACCCATTAGCATTGTTGTGATTAGATCCACCGTAACGCCAAGATTAGCTAAACTTTTGGCTAGATCTATGACGACTTTGGAAGTTCCACCGTAAATAGACCCCAAATAGGGGACAACTACCAGAATCTTCATAGAGTGTTTTCACAAAAACCATATTCAACCCTTCGGTCATCCCTAGAAGCTTTTGGAACGCTTCAGCCGAGCGACGAATAACTGATTAACTCCGAAAGCCTGAATAACTGGCTTACCTGCGAGTAGTCGTTCAATTTTTTCGCATAGCGCATAGGGTAGTAACTGCATAATTTTTGGGCTAATAAACCCCATTCCAATAACCTGTACAACCTCCATACCAGCCTCGTCGAGCAATGCCCGAACTTGCTGATTAGTCATGTAGTTGCCTTCTCGCCTATCGCCGAAGATTGCCTGACAAACTTGATGGTATGGCCAGAGCAAGCCCTTGTAGCTCCAAGGGTTTCCATGATTGTTGAACACCAGCAGGCTGGACTCGTCTTTCAGGCGGACCGCAAGTGCTTTAAACGCGGTCACGCGCAGGCTTGGTTCAGCATTGAGAATGAAGCGGAAGGTTGTTATCAGGTCGTATGCACCCTCAACCTCAGCACTAGGCGCGGTGATGTCTTTGCACAGCAGCGTTCCCCGCCTCAACTTCTGCTTTGCTAAAGCCATCATTTCCGGTGAAATCTCGATGCCTGTAGCAGTATCGACCTTATCTTCTAGAAAGGTGATGATGCGGCCAGTACCACAAGCAAAGTCGAGATAGTCGATTTTTGCAGAGGATTGCCGAAGGTTTTCGACGATTTGTGTTAGATACATTTTCTCGACCTGCCACAACAATTCCCAGGCAGACATCGGCGCGTATTGCGTCTCATAGGTGAGAGCATCTGATTGGCACACGAATTGTTCGCGATACGTTTTATCCATTGGTTTTTCTCCTAAAAATTATTCCAACTTATCCCAGTGGCTTACCAAAGCGGTAGCCACGCTCATCTTGGCACCATGAAGAAATGCCAACGCCATCACAACATTCCAGCGATGCTCCTGGCTTGATTGAGACAGATATCGTGCGGTCAATGCACGCAGCCCCAAAAGCGGATTGGAAAGGAACTGGCGCTGATTAAGTCCGAAGAAAAAAGCAATCTCATCTGTCATGTGCGGTGCCTGAGTACAGCTCTCCTCCCAATCGAATATCCAGAGTTGACCGTCTACCCAGGCTATGTTTGCGCCTGTAAGATCCCCATGAACGCGACAAACCCGCAGTGGAAGCTCCTGAAGATGTCGAACCTCCTGAGCGAACGCCGACTCTGCTTGTGTAACTTCCCAGAATCTTTGCCACCAGACGAGTTCCCTCAATTGCTCACCATACAAAAGCTGATCGGGTCCGGCATATTCTCTTATGCACTGGTATGGGAAGGTGTCCCATGAGGCATTGACGGGTTTTGCATCAACTGGTAGAGGTTGGAAAATCAGATATGAATGATTCTCAAAGCTCCCTACTTGTAGGACGGATGGTATGCGGAACTTGTGTAACCCAATCGCTTCAAGCTCGACCAGCGCATTGGCTTCGGCGAGCAGAAGCTGGTCATTATAAGCGTTCAGCGAGAGCTTGATAAACGCAAGGGGCTTGGTGTCAGGGCCGAGTAGGTGAACGTATACCCGCCCGCGATTGCGTTGTGGTGGCCACACGACGACCGCCTTAGCCAATGGTTCGCCGAGGAATTCACAGATCGAATCGAGCCAACTGGCAAAGTCGAATGGCAGTAATCGCTCTAAGGAGGAATCGACATACTTAGACAGCAGCATATCGGCTCCTGTTACTATAGCTAGACGCATGCCCCAACTGAAAATTATTCGTCTGATGGTGCTGGCTTGGTAGCATCGTAAGCCTGCAAGCTTCATCTGTCTAGCATTGGCTGGCAGTGCAATAATAGGACACTCGGCAAGGCGAACCAGACGATAGCCGTTTGATAGTGCAGTGCCACTAGGGTAATGAGATGACACAGATGTACTCATGTGAAAATTTCCTTTTGAGGGTTACCCCTGTTCTGTCCCGCTAGAATGGCTTTCCAAAGATTCTTAGCAAAGTGTTGGGGAGTCCAATCAGAAATAATCTCTCTCGACCGATGTCCCATGACATCACGAGCTGTTGAATTAGAAGCTGTCCGTTCCATTGCCTGTGCCATCTCAGTTACATTTTCTGGGTTGAACTTAAAGCCGTTCTCTCCTTCTTTTATAAGGTCGTAAGCACACCCCACCGAAGCGGCACTCAAGATAGGGAGACCACAGGCCATCGCTTCGTTCACAACTAATCCCCACTGCTCATTGAGCGCTGGATGGACGAACGCACCAGCATGGGCATAGTAAGCAGGCAGCTCATTAATCTGTCGGAAACCTGGAAAGACAACATCAGGAATCGCCTCTTCTGAAATCATTCGCTTCAACTTGGTTTCTTCCTCTCCACTACCCATCACAATTAGACGCCATCCATCTGGTTGGCGATTTCGATAAATCTTATAAGCCTGAAACAATCGCGGAAGATTCTTTCTTTTAATAAAGCGACTCGATGCCAAGAAATAAGTCCGCCTATCATCGAGTCCAGGCAACCCTATAGATAAGCTTTTATCTGCCCTATGTAGAGCTGACTCTAGTTCAAAGTACTTATTGTCCACTACATCATATTTCTGGAAAATGCGCTCTGACGGCATCCCCAACTGCTCCAAATAGCCCAGATGAGGTGTACCACCGCAAATGGCAGCATCAAACTTCGAGATCAGATATCGCTTAAACAACTCCTTGATTGGATGACGTGGAGAATCATCAGCCTTGCTTTCGGACATCAGGATTGCCAATCGTCTGCGCGACAAGCACCAAGCCATCGCAGCTTGCGAATCCTTAAGGCTATAGCCTGAGATTACTACTGCGTTGGGATTAATCTCATCCAGAATAGAATGGATAGCCCGTTTCATTTCACCCGGCAAGATTTTGAAGTAAGAACAATTTGGGAAAGCCACTCGCAGCTCAATTTCTGTATCTTTATTTACTGTTTTCCACTTATAAGTTTCACTACTACTAGCCGTTGCTAGACCAATAAGTTCTATACCTTTACTACTCAAAAAATCAAATGAAGCCTGGAGCCTTGCGAGGTGATATGGTCCAAAACTTGGCCAACATATAACTATTTTCATGACTCAATGTATAAATCTAATATCCAAAACATGGATCACTTTAATACTTGATTTGCTTTTCGAGCATATTATCGACGCTGACATTCAAACCTTTGTACATAGGCTTACGGGAAGCATATATAATTACCAAAGATAGAAAAATTAAATTAAATACAAAGTCAGGAATAAATCCTACAGTCCCATGAGTAACAGATAGCATAGATGGACTGAATAAGCTGACATAAAAGATTTGGCTCGTAATACTATTTTTGTAATTTGCTGAAAACCACAAGGTTTTAAAAAACCATGCTAAACAGAAAAAGAAGAGACACCCCATGTAGTCGAATTGAGTAAATGCATCGCCAATTCCCGTTATAGTTATTCCAGTCGTCATTTTGTATCTATACAGAGTTTCTAAATCATAATTAGCTAACTCGATTTGCAGGAGTTTTTTAAAATTTGCTCCAACTAACTGAGCTGGAACAAAACGGAATATTAATGAATTCCAATACTCTATTCCATAACCATATTGATTTGTTCTAACAGCGGCATCCATGAGGAGCGCGGCATTTTTTAATTCTAATATTTCCTGATTTTTGACAAAATTCTCAAGTGTTTCTAAGGGTTGGATTTCTTGAAGTTGACTCCAATCTCCCGTTTTTGCTATCGCACGATAAGTACCTGTCAAAGGAATTGCAAATAAAGCAATGACTACAAAACTTATAACTAACCATCTAGGAGGAACTAATTTACGAATGAAATAAAGGGAAAGTCCTATGGTCAGAATAAAGGTAGCAGTAGGTTCACGACGCCCATATAAAATAATAGTGTGAAGAGGAAGTGCGGCTGCAAAAGCGGTTAAGATTAATTTGCTGATAGTTGGATGCCGCAAAGTAGATGACAGAAGAATCGTAAGACCTGGATAAATAAGCGTACTAAAGAATGCATAAATTGTGATAATGCCAGTCCACTGAGTATTTTCTCTGGCAGCTTCAGGTTGCCGCATTATTAAAAAGTAGGACACATAGCCAATTAAAACAAAGACGATACCCCCCTGAAAAAGCTTCTTGGTGTCAATTGCTAGGTCGAGTTTTTTGATCAAATTCCGACTTGGCGGTAACTGATAGCCAAACCAGCACATGGCAGCACAAAGGCATGACATCAAGAAAACCCTTTCTAGTGCCTCTTGACTGACTGGGCCAGGTTTATTGATTAGCGCGATCGCCTGCGGCAAGATAAAGGAGACGAAAATACCACCCATAAAGAAGGGATATTGGTAAACTCTCTCAGGTCGAATCAGACCCCAACCTAATAGACCAAGACAGATCACTATTAGTAAGTAAAGGTATAGGTCAACCATTTACGTTAAATATCGGTCGCTTTGTTGAGTACCTCTTTGTAGAGCTGAGCCAAGCGCGAGGTGTTTTTTTCCCAGTTGTGGTTGTGTTCCAGCACTGAGGCAGCTTTGGTGTGACGCTGATACCAGCGTTCTGGATACTTAATCGCCTCAATAACAGCCTGAGCCATTGCTTCTAAATCTCTATACGGGAGAACACAACCTGTCTCCGGAGTAAGCAACTCATTAACTCCCCCTTGACAAGGAAGCCCAACGACAGGAACTCGACAAGCCATAGCTTCAGCGACTACCAGACCAAACGGTTCCCAATGAGAGGTGAGACAGAAGACATCCATTGAGTGATACGCAGGTGTGGGGTTTTCTACTATTCCAGTAAAGACAACTCGTTCAGCAATCCCCAACGTCGTCGCTAACTGCTTGAGATTATCAGCATCCGGACCAGCACCAACGACTAAAGCCCAGAAATGAGAGGGTAAAAGCGCGATCGCTTTTAAAAAATCATCGGTTCCTTTCATTTGACAGTGCAGGCGACCGACAAATCCAATCACAGGAATATCAGTAGGCAATCCAAACTGACGACGTGCGATCGCACGTTCAGTATCAGTAGGCGGGTAGAAGCGATCGCGATCAACACCGTTGTAGAGAACTTGAGTGCGATTGGCGATATATCTTCCCTGCTCAATATGGCTTTTGCGGGTATCTTCAGTGATGCCAATTAAGAGGTCTGTGGATTGACGTTGTAACCAAGCTGCTAAAGCGCTGCGTGAAAGCAATCCTCCACTCTCTGCACCTAGATGAGCATGAGCGATCTTAACGACACCTCGATGAGAGAAGGTCAGCAGATGCGACCAGAGTAAGCCATCGTGATGATGGATAATCTGGGGCTGAAACTTGTGGAGAAAGTGGAGTAAGCGCCTAAATTTGAGAAATTCCCGTGAATTCTGAATCCTTAAGTAATGAGTGCGATGTTCGCCCAGTTCGGTTTGGAAACAACCTGGAGAACCATAAAGGAAGAGACAGTGAGCATCTACCTCATAGTTGGGTAAGTGTTTCACATACTCAGCAGCTACACGGACAGCACCGCCTGTAGCCGGGTCATCTCTTTGGCAAATGTGTAATACTCTCAACTGCTTTGTTGGGATATCCATCCTTTTTCCTCCAGCAGATGATAGAGTTTGTGAGCTTGCATTTTCCAAGTATGAGCTTGTGCCACCTCCAATCGCTCTTGCGATCGCCAATTTGAATTTGCCAACCCGAATCTAATATTTTTGGCAAACTCTTCTGGATTTTCTGAAACGAGTATCAGATGATGCCACAAGTTCACCTCTGGCACTACATTGTTTGCCACAATGGGCAGTGAAGTTCCCATGTAGTCCCAAAGTTTTGTCGGACAGGCATTCAGATTAAAATTGCATGAAGAATACAGCATTAAAAGGACATCAAAGGATTGCAAGTATTCACCCAGCCGATTATGGGGAACCCGACCAATAAAGTGAACGTTCGGCAAACGACGAACCTGTTCTACTCCCTGCCACCATTCCGGAGAATCTTCACTTGGCTGAGGAATAGAACCTCCCAGAATGATTGTGATATCGGGTATTTGTTCAGCTACCCTCGCTAAGTAATGAAAGTCAAAGCGATAATTTAAGGCACCAACATATCCTGCAATTGGACGAGAGTAGGTTTGCAGTTGTGCTGGTAGCGACTTAGATTGTGTCAGTGGACGCTCAACCATAAATTCTGGCGAACAACCATGAGGAATGTGGACAATTTTATGAGCCTGCGATGAACATTCCTGTCTTAAGTAATTAGTTCGATGGTGAGCCACACACAAAGTAAGATCTGCATGGATAACTGCCTGCTGCTCCACTGCTGGCGTCTGAGACTCACGACCTGGCCAATACTGGCGATAATCATCAATGTTGTAATAAATTGAGTGCGCTTTTAGTTCTCGCACTAAGCTGTAGTAGTAAGGGTAGCTAAATGCAAAAATCAAAGGATTAGTACCCTGAAATTGGCGAATCAGGTGAGTAAAGAAGCGTCGAGTTAAAGGCCAGTAATGAAAGAGCCAACCCGGAGGACAACAAATTCGCTGGTTCCAAATCCCTTCAGATACAAGCTGGGGTTGAAGCTCAATATAGTAACGACCGTACTGTTTGCGGAAGGCACGGAAATCTAGGGGGTACAACAGGAGAATATCGGCAAAATCATGACAAGCAGAAAAGAGTTGTTCTGTCCAGTAGAAATTGGCATCTAGAACAACTAATTTGCAACGTCCTGATGTAGCATTAGTCGTTTTCATCAAGACAATTTATTGAAAGACTAAGGTTTACGAGCCATCACACAAAGGCGATTCCCTCTCAGAGGAAAAAGCTGTTGTGTCAGACGGCGTAACGGTGGAAAGAATTCCAGACTCTCTAAGCCGGAGACAGATTTCATCACAATGTTGTCAAAACCAGCATTTTTTAGAGCGCTCTCCATCCGTTTAGGAGCGAGGTAACGAACATGTCCTAACTGATTAGCTCCTGAATCAACCCACATAAACTGATCGGTTTGCAACCAGTAACGTAAATTGGCGAAAGAGGATAAGTTAGGTGTGGTCAAGAGGAGGTAACCTCCATGACGCAGTGCATCAAAAGATCGATGCAAAAATAAGTCTGTATCTAGGACATGTTCGATTACTTCTCCCGCTAAGACAACATCAAAGTAATTTGGCGGGACAGGCCACGACTGAGAAAAATCACAGGCATGAAAGTTAAAATTATTCGGTAAGGTTGGGTGGCGCTCAAAATCAAGCCCCCATTTTTCAACATGTTCAGGCAGTAGGGCTGAAAAACCCCCACTGGCACAGCCGATATCTAGCGATCGCGAAACTGAAGCAAGGTTTTGTAGCCATTTGCCCAGTAAAGCAGCGCGATCACTATCGAAATCAGGTGCTTGTTCTGCTGCCGAGTACAGGAGTTGATTCTCCTTAGAAGTGTTCAGCATAGTGATGTCGGTGAAAGCGGTTGTATGGAGAGCAAGCATTCAGTTTTATAGCTGAGGGATTTTAGGGTAGCCTTATGCCATCGATGCCCGTCCCACACTAACTGATGCAAGTTAAACTCTTGGCAAAAGTTATCGATAAAGCTTGTTAATTGCTCGGAGCGGCACTCTAAAATTACAAAGTCAATGGCTTTTGCTTCAAATAAGTTTCTTGCTCCTTCTAAAACCTTGGCTTCGTGTCCTTCTGTATCTAGTTTGAGCAAGGAAATTTTCTTTATTCCCTGTGATTCTGTCCACTCATCAAGAGTTACTGTATCGATTTCTTCATTGCCTTCAACCTTGTCGAGATGATGAAATTCATCTTCTATAGCATGGTAGGTACTGTACCGATGCACATTTAAGATGGCTTTTCCATTCGCTGAACTAGCCGCTAACTTATAAGCTGAACAGTTGAATCCCTGTTCCTGGATAAGGTGACAATTGAATTTGAGGTACTCAAAATTTTTAGTTTCTGGCTCAAAACAGAAAACCTGTCCCTGCTTTCCTACTGCTGCTGCTGCATAGGCAGAGATGTAACCAATATTAGCCCCAACATCAATAACTACATCACCCTTTTTGAGTAGCTTTGTAATCGCATTACTAATATGTGGCTCGTGGGATTTAATTAAGTATCTGAAAAAGTGCGGATCTGGAGGTAGAACAACGGAAATATTCTCATTCCGGCAAATGGTAACTTGCCGCTGGAACCTGAAAAGCAATGCATCGAGTTTAGCAAGAGTGTGTTCTCCTCTACCTGCAAAGAGACGCAAAAGGTTTTGATAGAGGGGAGTTAAAAGTTGTTCGGGATACATTAATTGCTCTTCTCCAAATAAATTAACGTTAGATTATTTGGATGAGCAAACTGTTTAGCATTATGGCAAGCATCAAAAACTGCTTTTCTGGTTCCTGCGAAGCTTTTTTGATCGGTGTCATGCATCGCTAAAATACCGCCATCTACCATTAGTGATGACCACGCTTCAATGTCAAACCCGGTATTCACATAATCATGTAGAGCATCAATGAAAACGAGACTCACAGGCTCATGCTTCCACGTTCTTACGGCTTCCCCTGAACTCACCCGCTCGTGAATGAGATTGAGTAAACCAGCCGTGTTGCTTTGAAACAGCCGGTAGTCTTCATCGCTACCGCCATAACCAATATAAGGATCAACGGCAATCACCTTACGGGCGGTGGCTCTCGCCAGAACTTGAGTTGTCACACCGCGATAGGAACCTACTTCAACAACTACCGTATCTGTCAAATGCTCAGTTGCCGATAGAGCATATAAAAGATGCTGCATCTGAACGGGTGTAACGGCTGTGTTCGAGTAATCAGCATCAGGAGCAGGTGGAAGATTGGGAATAATTTTTTCCGCTAATGCGTATTTCGGAAAGTTCCATCTAGCTTCCTGTTCGATGAGTCTTGCTCTTGCTGTAAAAGCTAGCCTTATTGGATGCCACTTTGGATATTTTTTGATAACAAATGGATCGGTTTTCATTGATTTCCTCAAGTTGTCAACCTAAACAGCTTGCAGCACCCCTAATAATCGCTCTGCATACTTGTCCCAGGTATAATCTTTGGCGCGTTCTCTAGCAGCAGCAGCCATGCGATCACGCAATTCTCGATTTTCCACGAGTTCTTCAATTCGATTCGCTAGTGCCTCTGAGTCTCTCTCTGGGATAATGAATCCTTCAATGCCATCCCGAACCACTGATCCTGCTGCCTGAGTAGTAATGACGGGTAATCCTGCTGCTAGAGCCTCATAGGTTACCTCTGCTGACCCTTCTGCTAAACTGGGCAGTACAAAAATGTCTGATCCGGCATACTCGTGTTGAATATCAGCTCTAGGAACTCGACCTAAAAAGTTTAAGTTTTGAGTCAGTCGATGGTGACCAATGGTACTAGAAACGCCGCCAGCTACCCTGAATTCATAATTGCGGTGGCTGAGTTTCCCGGCTGCCATTCCCAAACTATGAATTCCCTTTCTAAGTTCTGCCGTTCCTACAAATAAAATGCGTCCTTTCGTGGGTTGATTATTGAGTTTCAACCAAGAATCCCCTACGACATAAGGTACTGTATAACACTTACTCCGCTCGATACCAAACTCTTCTAGCCCCCTCGCCACAAACTCTGATGGTACGATAAATACATCAGTTGACTCACAGACCCGATCAAATGACGCATAATCGGCTTGGATAATCTCTTGAGATAGAATAGGCTCGATATCCGGGAAACTCTTTCTTTCTGCTTGAACAATTTTATGCGTTAAAGGAGAAATATAAATTTCTGTAATAACTTGCAAATTTTGTTTTTTAGCAAACGCCAAAAAGTTAGTTCCTTCTCCAAACATAGAAAAAATGTGAGTTGCCTGACCTAAGCCTGTAGAACGCATTGCCCGAGCAAACTCTTCGTTGAAAATTGCAAGAGCCTGGTGCTGAGCGAGCGCGTCGTCTCCAGCTATTTGCTGCCTAATTAAATAGCCAAGTGCAACCCAGTCGAATGTATGGACGTTTCGCTGGATATGGGAAGGAACGCGACGATTTAATAGTCGGCTTAAAGCACCACGCTTTAGAGGGTGAGGGCAAAAGTGATCGAGAAGCGCTCCTAATCCAGTATTGGCACAAAGGTCTGTATAGAAAGCTTCTAACATCCCAGCTTTCTCTAAAATACTCGGCACTGCATAATTGCGCCTCGCACCAGTTTGAATAGCAATGAAACGCTTCATTTTTAGACAATTAATGAAAGTTAAACTTTGAGAGCAGCAAACCGAGTCGCGTAGATGTGAAATGCCCCTTTATTTCGTAACCTGTTGGCGTATTGAATAATTTCTGGAAAACTGAAACAGTAGTCATCCCAGATTATCCATCCCCCCTTATTCATGAGTGGCAACAGTTTTTCAGTATCATTTTTGACGTAATCATAGGAGTGAGCGCCATCAACAAATGCTAAATCAAACGTTCTATTAAGATTGGTAAAGTCAAAGCTGGCACTATCTCCATAAATTTGATGAATGCGGCTATTCGTAGCATATGAAGGCTGAATGTAGGAATTGGGATTACGAAGTTTAAGAACGTCTAGATCGTCATCATCAGGTCGGTAAAGGTGATTGGTAAACTCTGGTGGTAGGTCGAGCGTGTAGATATCGGCATCAACCAGATTCCGAGCCATTAGATCGCTAGTTTCTCCTCGAAACGTTCCAATTTCAATGACAGTTTTTGGCTTCAATAGGTTGCAGAGAACCGCTATCACTACCTTTTCACTCAGGGTCAGAGAAGCATTTCGAGTAGAACCGTGAGAATAATTAGGAATGTTGAGATTGAAGTCATCGGATTCTAGATCGAAAAGTTCTAAAACTTCAATGCGAGGCAATCCTAAAAAACTGCGGCGAAGTAGGTACTTCAAATCTTTGCTTGCCTCAACCAATCCCTCGGTTGATGCATATCCTTTAAGTTTAATGAATCGACTGAATGTCATTAGCTTCCATCCAAAATAGCTAAAATTTAATTGCACAGAGAAATGAGTAAGTTTCTATAGCGATCGCCAATTTGTGTAGGTTCATATCGCTCTAGATAGGCACTTCGGACTGTCTCTGGTGAAATAGAGTGCTGATGAATTAACTTCACTAGATCTGTAAGAGAACTAGCAAAGTTTTCTGGATTAGCAGATGGCACCAGCTTACCCAGACGTGAATCCGATAAAATTTCCGGTAACGCTCCGGCATCTGTAGCAACAATCGGACGACCGCAGGCTAAAATTTCCAGTGCAGCGAGGCATTGCCCTTCCCAGCGAGAGGTGAAAGCAAACAGATGACAGGATGCGATTGCTTCCTCAACCTGACTGTGGGGAACACTGCCATGAAAAATAATGGAGGAAGCGATCCCCAAGTTTTGAGTAAGTTGTTCGAGTTCCTGGCGTAGATGACCATCACCAAATAGATGTAGGCTTGGCTCAAAATTTTTCTTACCTTCCCGATTCAATTCCCTTAAATAGATATCCAAAAAGCATCGGAATGATTCTATTAGCAACGGAACATTCTTATCTTCAACCAGCCTTCCAAGAAAGCCGATTTTTAATTTTTCTTGTGAAGGTAAAGGTTTTAGATTGCCAGGATTGTGTGGAATATAAGGGATAACTTCACTTCGGCCTAGGTAGCCAATATTGTGTAAATCATCTATAAATGAAGATGATTGCACTAAAATCATATCAAAGAGATTAAGCGCTTCTAGAATATACCTTTTATCTATGCTAATCGTTGGCTGCAAGGGTTTGTAAGGGGTAATGTAGACAAAGCGCGTAGTTTCACCAGCTTGTAACCGGAGTCGTTTTAAAATATCGAGGGGAAAAAGTTTGCCAAACAGGACTAGATCAGCCTGTTTAATCTGTTGAATACCTATAAGTAAAAGTACCCAATCTGGTAAATTAAATCGACACCCCCACCGCCATGGGCTGCGAAGGATTGGAACCGTAGCTTGCTTAATGGATTCAAGTAGGGGCGACATCTGCCCCCAACATAGTAAGGTGCAGCTATGATCTCTAGACTGAAGGTGACTGAGAAGATTTTTTCCGAATGTTTCAATTCCTCCTACTGGTGCAAAGCCACCGAAGTAAAATAGGATTTTCATTCTTTACCTTGGGTAAGTGTTTCTTTACTCAATAATCTAGTAATAATCCTTGACAATCCCCTAAAATACCTTGCTAAAAATTGAATATAAATATAATCAAAAAACGGCAGTTGACATTGTTTTAAATTTATAAATAAAACATCACCATTGTTCGATCTTGAAAAAATGACACAAGCAAAACCAAGTAACTTCAGCCGATTTATAATTGCTTCAACTTCTCTGTTAGAATTAAATACAAAATCATGAAATTCAATAGTGATTTGCTTAATCTTACATAGGGTTGTGTCACTCATTGATTTAAATAAATCAATTTCTGCGCCTTCAATGTCAACTTTCAGTAAATCTACACTTTGCAAAGTGTTTCGCTTCATAAAACTTTCGATTGAAAGACCTTCAATTTTAATGGTTTCCTTGACAGAATAGGTAGACCCTTTATTAATATGATTGAACTCTGGATTATCAGTGATACAAAATTCTACGAGTTCATCTGTGATAGATATTGCATAGTTAAACTTTTTTACTAGAGACGTTTCAACAATTTTGTTATACAAAGAAGGTAGTGCTTCCACCGCATAGCAGCAACAACCGAAAATATCGCTTACTTCAGAGGAAAACTGACCTAAGTGGGCACCCAGATCAAGAACTATTGAATCAGAATTAATTAAGTTAGCGTAAAAGTGATGACCTCTAATTGCAATCAAGCCTGAAATTTTATTGAATTGATTCATGAGCTTAGTTTAGGGGGTAATTAATTGTTGCTTAGATTACTGACTAATATCCTGAAGAATTGAGCTACAGATTCGCTTTTTATATCATTCTGAAGAATTGCTTTATTCTCCGGGAAATTTTGTCTTTTTGTTCTTTTGATAAAACCATTGACCAGAGAGTTATACAAAAAATAAGACCACAGTTTGTGGCTGTTGTTATCACGATAATCCAAGGGTTATTATACTGACTTGTTAACAAATAATATTTAATCATTAACGATGTTAATAAGCTGAATATTAGAGATGATAACCATACCAATAAAACCTGCTCTATATAATCTATAAAGTATAATTTTAAACGTAATAAAGGCTTGTAGACTGCGTACCAATTAATCGTTAACATCTGACCGAGTAGCGTCCCCATTGCGACCCCCCACAATCCCAAAGGTTTTATTAGTATCATGGTAAAGATAATATTAAGTACACCAGCTCCTAAAGATGGAAGTGCATACTCCTCATTTTCAGTTGCCCTGGCACTATACATGAGACAAACGTTTTGAACCTCAAAGGTGAACATGATGCAGAATGTCAATAGAACTTGATAACCAATAAAAACATCTTCTCCTAACCACAAATCTGTTACTTCTTTGCCTGCAACTAAAAGAAAACTCACGCCACAACCCATTATTATTAGACCCAAATTACAGTTTCTTATGACTAATCGGTTAATTTTGTTTAACTCACCTGCTTGCCACATTTGACTTAAAAAAGTAGAAGATGCTAGAGTAAATGAAATTGCAATATTTCTTAAGTTTGAAACTAATTGATAAGCAGCATTATATGAGGGTATTGCCTGAGTGCCAGATACTAAAGCAATGAAGTATTGGTCGGTTTTCAAAATTAAAAACATTCCAAGAGAAGTCAACCAACAGTATAGGGATGGTTTGACCATTGCCTTAGCCAATTCAGCATTCCATTTACCTGGAAGAGAAAGCACTTCAGGTGTACGCCAGCGAATAAATCCCAAAATTGCAAACCGTTGGCTCAAGCCGCTAACAACCGAAATGACAGCCAACATTAGCAGCCCACCTCCCAATAGCACTGCTCCAAGACTTGTCAGGATGGTCAGCAATGATACTACTGTCATAATCAGACTATTCCAACCTACATACCCAATCCCTGCCAGCCAGCAGTCGAGGTAAGATACCCAAACCCCTACGGCGTAACCGAGACACATCAACGTCCACGCCCAGAACACCGTTTGCGGGGATACGTCCTTCAACTCCAGTTGACCAATCAAGCCATAACCTGATGCCCAAGCAATAAAAAACAATGCCACTGCCAGCCATTGCAGGATGATTCGACCCGTAACGACCAAATCCCCAATCTGCTGCTTACTCTCCTCGGTCAACTCCACTCCTGGGTCAGCACCACTTTTCCCCTTCGCCAGTGCAATGTGCCGCATTAGGGTTGGTGCAATCCCCATGTCCAGCAAACCCAAAAACGCTTGACTATTCCCTAGTAAAAACCAAAGTCCCAATGCCTCCTTCCCCATGAAGCGAAACAAGATGGGGAGCAAAAATAGGTTTGCCAGAATTGTTACCGCCCGACTCAGCCAAGAGAAGGCAACTGCTAGGGTAATTCGTCTAGATGCTGACATACTCTCCTGTCTGAAGGG
The DNA here is from genome assembly GCA_019358875.1 of Symplocastrum torsivum CPER-KK1. Classification (GTDB taxonomy): domain Bacteria; phylum Cyanobacteriota; class Cyanobacteriia; order Cyanobacteriales; family Coleofasciculaceae; genus Symplocastrum; species Symplocastrum torsivum. The sequence goes on along the minus strand of JAHHIF010000012.1, from coordinate 92,778 downwards.
GCTGAAAATACGAAAGTCTTTTAGCTATGCTGCGTAAATTCCGCTTTGGGTTTTGGACGATGCGATCGCATTTCATAATGATTGGCTGTAGTAGAAATTCAGTTTCTTCTCGAACTAGAGTTCTTTTGCCACCACACAACATGGCTAGGAAAATATTGTCTTGTGGGAATACCATAACTACGTCATCTGACCGTGATGCAGTATATTGCAAGAACTAATTAGCGTGAATGTCGCGCTTACCTAACTCTCTTGCTTTATTCAACTCCGGTTGACGGTATCAGGATGAATTCCTAAGCACTTGCAACTATCACTGCTTCAAAAAAGCTTGCTATATCTGTAATCTACTTCTCAAGGGGAGCTATAAAAGTGGATTTGGTTATCACTCGTTGTACAAACCACTTGAGAGAGAGAAACTGAGCCGAATACGTGTAATTCCACCAGACTGAGCCTGCGGCTACAAAAGTAGACCTCTTGCATAAGTCGAATAGACTCCCCTTAATCCCCAAGGGAGACTTGAAATTTTGCCCCCTCCCCTTGTCAAGGAGAGGGTTAGGAGAGGGGTCTTTCAAAGATTGTTGCAAGAGGTCTAATAAAGCCTACCCAGGCACGCTAATCGTATTACGGTCAATTGAGAAGATTTGCTATTACTCTCAATAGAACACTGAGTGGTTTATTTGTGAGCTGAGACTCCTAAAACTCTTGTAGAACTAAATGAGACTAGGCAGAGTAGACGAAGAAGTCACTTACTGTAATTGTGGGAGTACTAGCCAGTGTAGCAAAATGACCCCCACTACCAAATCCCCCTGCAACACCATCTTGGTTGTAGAACAGATTGCCGTTGGCAGAATTATAAACGATCAACCCACTACTGATAGCAGCATCAGCATCACTCATTACTGTCGCAAATTGGCTGTCCAAAGGCTGTATCAGTGGAACCTCAGAGAATAGCGATTTATCCAAGCCAATGTAATCCTGACCACTGACAAAGTTAGTGATGAGATCGATGCCTAAATCTGCAAAAGTATTCACACCAAAACTGTCTCTTTCAAACAAAAAGCCATCACTGCCGGTACCACCGTCGAGACGATCATTGCCTATACCACCGCGAAGTTGATCGTCACCATTTCCACCAAAAAGGAAATCATTGCCACCTTGTCCATCCAGGATGTTGCTCCCCCCATTTCCCCTGATAGTATTACCAATGGCGTTACCAGCACCGTTAATCGCATTGCTTCCCAGTAGCTCTAGATTTTCTACATTGTCGCCCTTATTGCCGATTAGTTCCCAACTGACACTGGCTAAAACAGTATCGATGCCTGCCCCAAGAGCTTCCACAACTGTATCACCGACACTATCAACAACATAAGTATCATTGCCAACACCGCCGATCATGCTGTCATCGCCCGTGCCACCATCGAGGCGGTCATTACCAGCCCCTCCAAAGAGTTGGTCATTACCACCTCCACCAATGAGGAAGTCATTGCCATCTTGACCATCTAAGATGTTATTTCCTCCATTTCCCCTGATAGTGTTGTTGAGGGCGTTACCAGTGCCGTTAATCGCATTGCTTCCCAGTAGCTCTAGATTTTCTACATTGTCGCCCTTATTGCCGATCAGTTCCCAACTGACACTAGCCAAAACAGTATCGATGCCTGCCTCAAGAGCTTCCACAACTGTATCACCGACACTATCAACAACATAAGTATCATTGCCAATACCGCCGATCATGCTGTCATCGCCCGTGCCACCATCGAGGCGGTCATTACCAGCACCTCCAATGAGTTGGTCATTACCACCTCCACCAATGAGGAAATCATTGCCACCTCGACCATCTAAGATGTTATTTCCTCCATTTCCCCTGATAGTGTTGTCGAGGGCGTTACCAGTACCGTTAATTGCCTCACTTCCCAGTAGTTCTAGATGTTCTACATTGTCACCCTTATTGCCGATCAGTTCCCAAGTGACACTAGCTAAAACGGTATCGATACCTTCTCCAGGAGCTTCCACAACTATGTCACCGATACTATCGACAACGTAGATATCATCGCCAATACCGCCGATCATGCTGTCATCGCCCGTGCCACCATCGAGGCGGTCATTACCAGCACCACCTTCAAGGGTATCGTTGCCCTCTCCACCAATGAGGAAGTCATTGCCCTGGCGACCAACAAGGCGATCATTGCCAGCTAGACCTCGTATTGTATCGTTTGATATTGTGCCAGTAAGGGAATCGTTTCCAGTAGTTCCTTCAATAACTGCCATTGGATTCTCCAAGTAGAAATGAATAAATGAAATGGATGACATTGGAACATTAGGAACAGGGCGTTCCTGCATTTCAACAGCAACCCCCTTATGGCTTCGGCAGCATACCTAAGCCGTGTTAGGAGATTTCAGTTGAACTGCCCCTGTGGTAGCGACCTGATTGTCTAAAAACTTTGCGCTCGTAAAACTCCGTTGAGACAGCACCTCTGACACTTACTGGCTAACAACAGCCCTACCAACCAGAAAGTGTTAGCATTTAACGAGTTTTCCTGCGCTTGGTTCAGTGTTTTTTTGTAAACCTATATGAAATCATTGCATCCTTTCACAGAGGATTGCCAGTATTGTCTCTGAACTTAATTGATTCTTCATACAGGAATATTTTAGTTAAAATCTTCAGTAGAGCGGTTAGCTAATAACCTTTTTTTACCTTATACTCCTATACATAAAAGGTTCCAACCGAAAATTTTGCGGCTAGTTTATAAAGTAAATCTTAAGCAAGTGAGAAGCAAAGCTGGCTATGCTTTTTAAACTTATAGTCCCATCTATATAAGCTGTGACTCTGTAAGTTTTAGGATGCAAAAGGCAGATGCTTCTGGATGTAGAAAATTGATAGAACGTGTTGCGTAATCCCAGAGTAGGGGTACAACATTTCGTACCCCTACGGCAGTAGAGTCCAATCTTGTGCAAGTGCGATCACAGAGTAGCAAGAGTTTCTTTCATCTATAACAGATTGTGATCGCTGCCTGTAGACTGCTCTCACCAGTATTCAAGACTAGCTTGAAAATGAAGGCTGAAACAAAGCTAAATCGTTTCTATTCCTATTTTCATCCTTGGTTGTGAGCGAAGGCTCATGGTCGTCTCTTGCAAGAGTCTCGGATACTCTCTCACCAGTATCAAAATCCGGATAACACCAAAAGGAATACACACCTCCAAAAGAACTCCAACAGATCAAAGCTTTAGCTGTCCGCTAAGTTCAGATTTGTGAAATTTTAATGTGGGTGATTTTTTCACTAATCTTTAATCCCTTCAAAGACAAAAAAGTTTGTCCTGATAGACGCCACAAGTCCTGTATCAGTAATTGGTAACGCTTGAGGAGAGGGATAATCCTCGCGATCGCTTTTTCTAGCATCGAGAGAATCAACCTTACCTTCCTCGCGCAAACTTCAGTGTTTTTGAACTATGGGTCCAGATGGAGATTATCAGCCGATGCCGCCTTACGGTAGCGGTAATCAGGCACCCCACTTGTCTTCACTCTACACAACTGGGTTATCTGAAGATGAAGACAAATTCGATCTACGCAAGATACTGGCAGTTGCACGTCGTCGGCTAATCATTATTGCCGGAGTTGCGATCGCAGTTAGCTCTGGAGTCGCCTCCAAAGTCTTGAAGCAGGTTCCCAACTATGAAGGCAAGTTTCAGCTTTTAGTGGGACCCGTGTCTGGTGAAGACCAGGTTGATAAACTCACTCAATCCCTCAGCCAAAACGCTGGTATCAAAGTCCAGGGACCCGACTACGAGACTCAAATCCAAGTCTTGTGGAGTCCCCAGGTTATCTCTCCCATCCTGAAGAACATCCAAGCTCGATATCCAGAAATTGACTACGACACCCTCAGAAGCAAGCTGGCTATCTCCCGACTAGCAGAAACCAAAATCTTAGAAGTTCGCTACCAGGACTCAGACCCCGAAAAAATTCAGTTTATCTTGAAGGAGCTTGCTGAGGGCTATGTCAAGTACTCTCAAGTTGAGCAGCGCAACAGCGTAAAACAAGGACTCGAATTTGTTAATACCCAGACAAAGGAACTCCAAGACCGAGTCAAAAGCCTTCAGCAGAAAATCCAGGAGCTGCGCGAAAATTACCGAATTGTCGATCCAGAAACACAGGGTACACTGTTAACCAATCGGATTAGCGAAGTTGTCCAACAACGCCAAGAAGCCCAAACTCAGCTAGATGAATCGAAACAACTCTATGTAGAGCTACAGAGTCAATTAGGTCAGTTGGGAGTAACACCCGACCAAGCGATCGCAGCAACAGCCCTCTCAGAAGGCCCCCGCTACCAAGAGTTACTCGACAAACTGACTGAACTAGACACGAAGATTGCCACTGAGTCAGCACGATTCACAGAAGAAAACCCAATCGTTCAAAGACTGGTCGAAGAAAGAGAAAGATTACTACCTCTGATTGAGAAGGAAGCCTCAACAGTAATCGGCAATAGTACTTCCGGTGTCCCTAGCGATGCCCCATCCTTAGCATCCCCTAGTTCCATTCGCCAAGACCTAACTCAAAAGCTGGTCGAGACAACCAATCAAATCGAGCTTCTAGAAATCCGCACAAGAGAGATTGCCGCTGCGGAAAACCTGCTAAATCAGCAAATCACAAATTTGCCAGCCATTGCCCGTCGTTACACGGATTACCAACGGGATTTAAAGGTAGCAACAGAAAGCCTAGGTCGCTTTCTCGCCGTTCGAGAGACACTACAAATAGAAGAATCCCAAAAAACCCCTCCCTGGCAGAAGCTTTCCGAGCCAAAACAACCCGAAGCGCCAATCTCACCCAACGTACCACGCGGTCTTGTCCTCAGCGCGATCGCAGGATTACTCGCTGGCGCTGGTGCTGGGTTGCTAGCCGAAAAGCTCGATAAGGTGTTTCACTCTCCCGACGAACTCAAAGACAGCACTGGCTTACCTGTATTAGGAACCATTCCCTTTACAAAAGAACTCAAGGCACGCCGCACCAAGCCTGGTGAGGCTACACCCGATCCAATAGAATTTCAAGGTCGGTCTTATGGTGGTTATAGTGCCTCTCCTTTATTAGAAGCATTTCGCTCACTCAACGCCAACCTCCAGTTTCTCAGCCCCGATCAACCGATTCGCTCATTAGTCCTCAGTTCATCGGTTCCTGCCGATGGTAAATCCACCGTAGCCACCTACCTAGCACAAGCCGCCGCCGCAATGGGACAACGGGTATTACTCGTAGATGCCGATTTGCGCCGTCCTCAGGTTCATGTACGAACCGATTTACCAAACGTCTGGGGACTCAGTAATGTCATCTCCAGCGAAATCAATGTTGATGATGTAATTCAGCGATCGCCTTTGGAAGACAATCTCTTTGTCCTAACGGCCGGTCAAATCCCCCCTGACCCAACTCGGCTTCTGTGTTCCAAAAAGATGCAAAATTTAGTGGAACGCTTCCAAGAGGCTTTCGACCTAGTAATTTTTGATACACCCCCTCTGTTGGGTCTAGCTGACGCTCGACTTCTCGCCGCTCATACCGATGGAATCGTTATGGTTGTAGGACTCGGCAGAACCGATCGCGCCGTATTGACCCAAGTTCTGTATGGGTTAAGAACCTCTCACGCCCGTGTCTTGGGACTCGTTGCCAATGGTGTCAAAGGTTATACAACTAGTTCCCCAGACTACTATCACCATTACTATGCCCAGTCTCCTCAAGGAGAATATACTTCCGCAAGACAGTAAATTTTCAGTTTCTTCTGGGTCGCCTTTAACATGCCGAGGTCGGGACTTCTGAACTTCTGAACTTCTGAACTCCTGTATTCTTCTTGGTCAACCCAGAGGGGTTCTGCGACTCTTGCGGCTTCTATAAACCCTCAAAACCAGAACTTTAAACGTAGCCATTACCTAGAACCTCACCCACCATTAAACGCATTCCATTGGCAAAATCCCAGCCAGACTGAGGGCGCTTGCCAGCTAGCTGCACTTCCCACAACAGCAATAGCCCCTCTCCCGTTTGAATAATTGGACCAATCCCCTTGACAATTTTCATCACTTCTCCTGTACGCTCTGACTTTCCAGCAAGAGAAGACAACTCCTCCTCCAGCACTGTTAACTCCGGAGGGAGTTGGGATAAGTAAGCCGAGTCAAGGGGAGCAGTGGCAATAATTTTTAGAGCTTTGTCTCGAAATGAGGCAATGCAGTTTGGGATAAATCCCCTCACCTGATTATGTAAATCAATTGCAGGGCGTGACCAATCCAGGCAATAATCAGACTTTTGAATCAATGGCGCATAGGTAGCTTGGGATTCATCTTGTGCGATCGCTTGAATCTCCTGTTTTCCCAGTTTCAGGAGCGTTTCAACTAACAAATCAGCTCCGGAACTTGCCAGCGTTTGGGCTAACTGGTGAGCATTATCCAATAGCTGAATCGGGGTGTAAGCCTTCAGTAGCATTGCCCCCGTGTCCATCCCCACATCCATCAGCATCGTTGTGATACCAGTTTCTGTCTCACCATGATACAGACACCACTGAATCGGAGCCGCCCCCCGATACTTCGGCAGAATTGAGCCATGAACATTAATACAACCCAGCTTTGGCATACCGAGAATCTCTTGAGAGAGAATCTGTCCATAAGCAACGACAACAAAGACATCGGCTTCTGTCTGCCGTAACTGAGTCAGAGTATCGGCATTTTTCTTCACCCGCTTCGGTTGCCAGACTGGTAGTTGATGCGTTAGAGCAACGGTTTTTACAGGTGAGGGAGTCAATTGGTTACCGCGCCCTCGACGCTTGTCTGGTTGGGTAACGACACCCAACACTTCAAATTCAGGATGGTTAACTAAGCGTTCTAAGCTAGGTACGGCGAATTGAGGAGTACCGAAGAAAACAACTCTCATTAGGGAATTGGGAGAGGGAGCAGGGGAGGTTGGGGAGGCAGAGGGCAGAAGCAGTAAGAAAAATTTTCATTCCTACTCCTGCGGAGAACGCTACGCGAACGTTGTGAGCGACAACTCATGGTGCCTAACTTCTAATTAATCGCAATCTCAACTCGGCGGTTGCGTTGTTGATTAGGTGCAGTATGGTCGGTGACAAGGGGATAAGTTGCGCCGTAGCCGACTACTAACCATCGGTATTCACCATCTAAGGCATTGGCAAAATATTGCTCAACGGCTTTAGCTCGGCGAAATGACAATTCTCGATTGTCTTCGGCTTCCCCATTCGAGTCAGTATGGGCACCAATGCGGATGGTACTGGAAGGATATTTTCGTAAATCCGCGACGATTTTGTCTAAAATTAGACCCGCCTCGGAACGTAAAATACTGTTGCTCTCTTCAAATAAAAGGTCGCTGGGCAATGTTACCTTCAATTTGTCAGATTGAACGATAGACACAGAGGATGCCCCAATTTGGTTAGCGCTGACGCTTCCTAACGACGTAGCATTTGTACTGGTAGCAGGTACGTCTTGGATTTGTAAAGCGATCGCTTCTAGTCGTGTGTCGAGAAATTCATTGGAGCGACGGATACCGAGTTGACTTTCCAGAGCCGCAACAGCATTGCTTAATGCTCTAAACTGATTTTGTAATTGTGTCAACTCGGCTTGTGCCTGTTGTCGTTGTACAGGTGTTAACTGTAGTGACGAATTGCTAGAATTTGGCTCAACAGTTGGGCTGGTATCGGGCGCGGTTACTAGTGCCTTATTTTCAAGACGCTCTAGTAGCTTAATGAGTAGAGGTTTCTCTGGACTCGGATTGGGATAGATGTTCGCAAAGAGAATGCCCAAGATTAGGGCTAACCCCCCACCAACACCTAGGAGTAGCAGTCGGAAAATTAGGACGAGTAACCACGGTTGCCGACTGCTCGGTTTGTCAGGGGAAGTCTTAGCTGCTGAATTAGCGGATTGGGTCACCGATTTTCCTGAATTTTATTCAGACCACAGAAGAATAATAAAGAAAATGGAGAATTTGATCATGCCCTATTTAGGGTAAAAAGTCGAAGCCCATCACTAAAATAGGGGAGGATAACATCAAAATTCGTAAACACGAAGTGAAAACTTTCGTAAATGAGTGAGTTGATGGATTCTTAAGTTGTTATACATAAATAACATAAGGAACTGCGGCAGCATTCCTTGGGCGTTGCTCCTCACACAAGACGCGCCGTTTAGCAACCTCACCCCCCATCAATGCTTAAAAGAATAGTCTGTTTAGTAGGATGGTTTCGTGATCAACCATGCCGAATGCTTTTAGCCGCTCTAGTACTTATGGCACATAACCTACCTGCTCAGGCAGACTCTGTGAATGTGCCTATGGTCGTAGACCCATCATCACTAAATCTACCTATGGTCGTAGACCCGTCATCGGTGCCCTCTTCCCCGCCCTCAATTGAAGTACCTGTTGAAGTGCCTGAAGAAATCGCCCCCGACATGCTTGAACTTGGAGTACAGCTTGACCCTCTGGATAGTCCCCATCCCGTACCTTGGAATTGGGTACTCGCTACCCAGGCTGAAGTGGGTACTTCAGAAAATTTTGGACCACGTTACTATCGCAGCCAATCATTAATTTCTCCCGACGGTCAGTATGCTGCCTATAGTCGCATTCAGATGTACGCGCAGCCGGAACTCTACCGCAGCCGCGTGACGAGTGTGATGTTTCTGGAAAATTTAGAGACGGGAGACTTGCGAACTATCACGGCTTCTTCTCCCTTGGCTGATAATCCCTTAGTCAGTAATCAAGAGGCGGATATGCCAGGGACGATCGCAATTTTAATTCCAGTCTCCTGGTCACAAGAAAGCGATCGCATCTTAGCGCGACAGTTTGAAGGCATGTTTAGTACATCGGATGCCTCTGATTACGCCGTAATTTGGGATCGACGGCAAAATCGTACCAGTACCATCGCACCGGAACAAATTCAATACTCTAACGCCGTCTTGTTGGGTTGGAGTCAAACCAATCCCGATCAAGTTCTCTTTCGTGCTGGAGAATTGGGAGATGAACACCCACCTGTATGGGCAGTTGATTTCATGGGTCAAACCGCCCTCGCTTATGAAGACGAACCGATGGTTTATGGTCAAGTCGTAAACCAAGTTTGGGCGGGTCCCCAGGCACGTTGGTAATTATACTATTTCACTTTCTTGTTAGTAGTTGGAAGAAGACGGAGGAAAAAGGAGGAGGAAACATATTATAGTTTCCCCCTCCTTTTTCCTCTATGTGTCTTACTCAAGATAGCGATAGCCTAATAGTCTACCGCGTCTTTTTAAAGGGCGGAGTGTCAAAACGGAATAGGCATAGACAATCGGTAACATGCATAGTACACTCATGCGATGTCTCCCCCCTGACCCTGCAAATTTGCTAGTAGCAATCAAAGCCCTAGCAGGTTGAATGAGTTTAGCCATGTGTATTGGACTGATGTGCGTTCGCCAGTAAACAGATGTTTGCAGACGAACAAGCTTTACGCGATCGCCAGCGCAGCATCACCCAAAGCCAAAGCAAACTGCAACAAGCCTTTAGACGAGTTCGACTTTAGTCAAAAGAGGAATCACCATGACTCAGACAATTCCCTCTTCTAATAGCAGCCCTGAGAAAACAATTAATCACGAGCAGTTTAGTGAGGTTTAGGCTTGTACCCTAATCCGCTTGATTTCTACACCTCTAATAATTGCGCTCCTATAGGCAATCGCTATGTTGCATCAGTGCCTGATACTCAATCTGTAGGCATAGTCCACTATTAACCCTTACAAACCAACAAGCTACACTCAGATGGATAAAACGTATCGCACACCCTTCGTGAGACGCAGGGTAAACCAACGTAAGGGGTTTGACACTGCCAGTATTAATAGACGGTTTGACATTGTGAGGAAAGGGATTGCGTACTTTGATTGGCGCGACCCTTATCATTGGATACTCACGATGAACTGGTTCAAGTTCATTGGGTTGACTGTGGTTTGCTATGTCATCACAAATGCTATATTTGCGCTTTTGTACATGGCAGGAGGAGACTCTATTAAGAACGCTCGTCCTGGTTCTTTCTTGGATGCTTTTGCTTTCAGCGTTCAAACAATGGCAACTATTGGATATGGCGCAATGTATCCACAAACCGCCTATGCGAATGTGCTAGTCGCGCTCGAAGCGTTGGTAGGTTTGATGGGAGTAGCTATGGGTACTGGACTGATGTTTGCCCGCTTCTCGCGTCCCACAGCAAGAGTTCTCTTCAGCCGAGTGGGAGTCATTACTCCGTTTAACGGTACACCTACCCTGATGTTTCGGGTTGCGAACGAACGACGTAACCAGATTCTTGAAGCCCAAATAGGAGTGAGCTTACTACGCGATGAAACCACGGCGGAAGGGGAATATACACGTCGTTTCTATGACCTCAAACTGCTTCGTAGCCAGTCACGCAGTTTTGCACTGACTTGGACAGTGATGCATCCTGTTGATGAGAGTAGCCCCCTCTATGGGGAGACACCAGAGTCAATGGCTCAGGCGCAAGCGGATATTGCCGTTACGCTAACTGGTCTGGATGAAACGGTTTCGCAAACTGTTCATGCTCGTCATTACTACTTAGCAGAGGAAATTCTCTGGGACAAGCGTTTCGTTGATATTATTGCCAGGAAACCGGACGGACGGCGCATGATTGATTACACTCGCTTTCATGATGTTATGGATTTTTGAGAGTAAAGCAAGTCTCGCTGAGTGCAGGGTTGCAGAAGTTTTTACAGCCATTAATGCCGTGGTCAAGCCCCTAACAATATATGCTGTGTAGCCAAACCTACGGCAAAATAAGAGAAAGGTCAACAGGCTTTGTGGCTATGTCTAAGCGCAAAAAGCATAATCTCCAATGGCTCAAGGAAACCCAAGGCTTAAAAGAAGACCACAACTGGAAATCAAAGCCAGGAACTCAGATTTTTGTGGCAGGGCGAGGGGCATTGCGCTTCGATGTCCCCGACGATTGGCATTTTGAACCGGATACAAAGTCGTTCCGGTTTCTAGACAGAAAGCCGCCGAACGATGATTGCCGCTTAGAAGCTTCGTTTAATTTACTACCCCCTGGCAACTGGGCAGATTTTCCGCTGGTTAGGCTGTTAAAGCAGACAGTTCAAGATGATGAGCGGAATGTAGTTGAGCGAGGGAAAATTATTCAATTCAAGCGTCAAACAGCCCGCGTCGTTTGGAGCGAAATCAAATTTATTGACCCTCAGGAAAACCGCGAAGCCTACTCCCGAATCTGCATTGGGTTGGGTTCTGGAGTCCAGTGCCTGATTACTTTTGACTACTGGGCGGACGATACACAGCGTTTGATTCCCGTATGGGACACAGTTATGGAATCGTTAGTTCTAGGGCTTTATATCCGCGATCCTCGAACAGGACTTGCCTTCCCCGACTAGACGTTGGTGGCTCTAAGCTGTCAGGGTGTGATTATGAAGGTTATCACAAACAGATTGTGCAATTGGTTCCTTGATACCGAACCACTCAGGAAGCAAATTACGAAACCCTATTGCCCGGTTAGACCTCACGCCCAATATTCGGGTTGACTTATCTCAATAGCGATCGCAAACAAGTTTGCAAAATCAATTCGGGTCAATAGCATCCAGAAACGAACCTGGCTACGGCTGCGCTGAACGCCTGTTGAACTAGCCATACGCCAGAGCGCGATCGCCAACGGCAACCAGGGATAGGTGAGACGAACGGTGCGCCAGTAGAGCCTGCATGACATCATGATTGTTTCTTTTATCGAGTACTCGGTTCCCGGTTAGACAAAATCTTGCAGCAACACTAGCTCAAAGAGATTTTGTCCAGCGCAAGTTCGAGTTGTGCAAAGGGTTGCACATTCAGTTGTGTCTGCCACACCGCAACGGGTTTTTCCCAAGCTTCTTCCCATTTCTGAGCTATTAACGGTTTGGCAGTTTGTCCCATTTGCCATCCATATGTGATCGCATTTACAAGTGGAGATAGCACCTCAGGTTGCAACAGCGTGGTGGCAATCAGAGCATTGGCGATGAGCATACTGGCAAGCGGTAGCTGAAACTGAGCTAGGTAGAAGGCTTGCAAACCAATTTCGCCAATTTCACTGGTATCAAATCCGGTAATAATGTGCCAAATGTCGTGGGTTTGTAGCCAACGATTTTCAACATAGCTGGTATCCGAGTCAATTTTGACTTGGGCTGCTAACGGTTGAAAACCTGCCTGTTTAATGCTGCTGGCATAGGCATAACCCAACGAGTCCTTGGGATACTGCAACAAAGCTTCCAGATCGTGGGAGGGAGCCATATAGCGTTCTTCAATAATTTCAGCCACTTCTGGCGCTGCCTTCATTGCTTCAACGGCAAGTTGGAAGGCATGGCTGTCAACCAGCGTCGTACTCAACTCTAGAACTGGAGCCAGATTTCCGCTGTCGTCGAACAGCAGCGTCAAGAATGCTTTTGTTCCTCTTAATGTCCGAAAGAAGTCTTTGACGCTCGTCAATATCTGTCCGTTAGAATGCGCTTGCACACCCGGATTTTGTTTGGCTGGTTGAAAAACTTGGGAATTCAGAGACTGCATAGGAGTACCTCCGACAAGTAGAATTGAAGTAATATATGAACATTGTTCACATCTTAAATAATACGAACAACGTTCATATTTTGTCAAAGATGATTTCTGTAAATGACGGCTGACCCTCAACAACCCTCAACCATGCGACGGCAACCAAAGCAGGCACGCAGCCAGGAGCGGGTGCATCACATCCTTGATGTTGCCGAGCAACTATTCATTGAACTGGGCTACAACCAGACCACGACACGGGCGATCGCGTCTCGTGCGGAAGTTCCCGTTGGGTCGCTCTACCAGTTCTTTCCGGACAAAGAAGCGATCGTCAAAGCTTTGGCGAATCGGTACTTTGAGCAGGAGTATCACCTGTTTATGAAACTTGACGCTGAACTGGCAGAGGCTCCAATTGTGGTCTATGTCGATCGCATGATTGATGCATTTGATCAGTTTGCAACCAACCATCCCGGCTATCGTGCTGTACTAGAACAATTAATTGATCTGATGACGGCAGCCGATATCAGTACCCTAGATGAGTACGACCAAAAGATTCTTACAGAACTCGCCCGTTTTCTGGAACAGCGAAACCCATCTTTAGATAAAGCAAAATGTGAATTAATTGCCACAACCGTTGTGAAAGCTGCCAATGAGTTGCTATGGCTCTCTCTGACCCGCGATCAAATCTTCCGGGAACAACTTGTAGCAGAAACGAAAACATTGATTGCAGCGTACCTGCAAACCTACCAGATATAAAAGTTGATTTTTTGGAAAAGCTAGAGAATACAGGTGCTGCGATCGCCGTTTGAACACTGGCAAAGCCACATACTTTGATTCAGCAACACCCTAATTGCGATGCCAACGGGTGACACCACCTGACTGATCAATTAGGGTGATACCTTTGCGGGAGAGTTCATTGCGAATGCGATCGCCTTCTGCAAAATCTCTCCGACTCCGCGCCTCTGCACGCTGCTGAATCATCGCTTCGATGTCCGCATCACTCAAACCATCAGTCGGTTCCTCACTTACTTCTGGTTGTGCCTCCAAACCCAACACATTTGCCAGCGTTACTAGCGTATGCCACTGCTTTTCTAACTCTGATGGTGGTGTTTCCGTCTTCCCCTCATGCACAAGGATATTTCCCTCGCGTTGCAAATCCTTTGCGAGTTCAAACAACACAGGTAAACCCCCCGCGAAGTTGAAGTCATCATTCACCGCTTCATTAAATCGCTCGATTTGGGAATTGGGATTGGGGAATTGGGAATTGGGATTGGGGAATTGGGAATTGGGAATTGGGGTGGATGGTTGCCAACCCAGCTTTTCGCCCCACTCATAACCGAAGAGCAACCCTTCTTTAAGGGTGTGCCAACCGTTGGTTGCGGATGCGATCGCTTCATCAGTAAAATCAATTGGCTTGCGGTAGTGAGCCATCAGTACAAATAGCCGCACTGCCATTGGGTCAACCGGACGATCTAGTAGTTCGCGGATAGTGATAAAGTTGCCCAGAGACTTGGACATCTTCTCTCCTTCCACCTTCACCATGCCATTGTGTAGCCAGTAGCGAGAGAGTGGCTTACCTGTGACAGCTTCCGATTGGGCAATTTCATTCTCGTGGTGAGGAAACTTCAAGTCATCCCCACCCGTATGAATATCAATTGTTTCACCCAAAACATCTCGAACCATCGCAGAGCATTCAATATGCCAACCCGGACGACCTGCACCCCAGCGTGATTCCCAGGAAGGTTCCCCAGGTTTTGCCGCCTTCCATAGGGCAAAATCAAACGGGTCTTTCTTCTTGGATGCTTCTGGATCTTCTACATCCACCCGTCCACTTGCCCCTGCTTGTAAATCGTCCAACTTGCGTCCCGAAAGCTTGCCATACTCTGGAAACTGGCGCACGGCATAGTAGACATCACCCGATGCTGGGTAGGCAAAGCCTTTTTGTTCCAACTCGTAAATTAGCTTTTGTATGCCGTTAATCGTATGCGTCGCACGGGGATAGGCATCTGCTTCTTTGACATTTAGCCGCGCCATATCCTCAAAGTAGGCTTTGATGAAGCGTTCCGAGACATCCTCCATTGAGGTTCCCTCGTTTACAGCTCGCTTGAGAATCTTGTCGTCAATATCGGTGAAGTTCTGTACATAGTGAACCTCTAGCCCGACAAATTGCAGATATCGACGGACTGTATCCCAAACAATGCAAGTTCTGGCATGACCCAAGTGGCAATAGTCATACACCGTAATGCCGCAGCAATACATCCGTACTTTCCCAGCTTCCAACGGTTCAAAGGGTTCTTTGCGGCGGGTCAGTGTATCAAAAAGCGTTAAGGTCATAACACAGTAGGGATTGAAATCACTAAGGAACAGATACGCAATAATGGGGAAGGCAAGGATGTCTAGTAAACATCCGTCATGCCTGTGTGAATAGCACAATAAAGCTATCCTTTTATATTCTGACTTTTCAAGGCAGTTACGCTATGAAATCAGCAGCTCCTTCCGAACAATCTCAGTCAATAGACGCTCCGAAACAAGGTTTACCCGTCACCATCATCACAGGTTTTCTCGGTAGCGGCAAAACCACTCTCCTCAACCACATTTTGACCAATCAGCAGGGACTCAAGACGGCTGTACTGGTGAATGAGTTTGGTGAAATCGGCATCGACAATGAGCTGATTGTAACCACTGGCGAGGACATGGTGGAACTGAACAATGGTTGTGTCTGCTGCACGATTAACAACGATTTGGTTGAAGCCGTATACAAAGTCCTGGAACGCGAAGACAAGGTAGATTATCTAGTGGTAGAAACCACAGGTCTTGCTGACCCCCTGCCAGTTGCGCTCACCTTTTTGGGGACAGAACTGCGAGACATGACTCGCCTAGATTCTATCGTTACAGTGGTAGACTGCGAAAACTTCAGTCTGGATCTATTTAACAGTGAGGCAGCTTATAGCCAGATAGCCTACGGCGATATCATCCTGCTTAATAAGGTAGACCTAGTAGACGAAGGCG
Organism: Symplocastrum torsivum CPER-KK1; assembly: GCA_019358875.1. Taxonomy (GTDB): domain Bacteria; phylum Cyanobacteriota; class Cyanobacteriia; order Cyanobacteriales; family Coleofasciculaceae; genus Symplocastrum; species Symplocastrum torsivum. Next base: position 77,264 of record JAHHIF010000012.1, on the reverse strand, counting down.
ATGTAGATGCCTTAGAAATTAGGATTCGCGATATTAAAGCGGGGGCAAGAGTTCTCAGAACGACAAAATCCCAGGTGCCATTGCCGTTGATTCTCAGTGTTGGTCTGTTTGAAACAGACAAATATTTTGAAGAGGTGTCGGAACACAAGCATGAGCATCATGACCATGAACACGTCCATGATGAGCATTGCAACCATGACCATGATCATCACCACCACGACCACGAGCATCATCATCACTCTCACCACTTAGAAAATGATGGTTTTACCTCGCTTTCCTTCGAGAGTGATAAGCCATTTGCAATCAGGCAGTTTCAGTATTTCCTCGACAATCAGCTTCCGGAAAATGTCTTTCGAGCAAAGGGAATTCTCTGGTTTAATGAAAGTCCAAACCGTCACGTCTTTCACTTGAGTGGTAAGCGTTTCACGATTGAGGATGATGAGTGGAAAGGTGAGCCTAAAACGCAGTTAGTGCTAATTGGTCAGAATTTAGATCACGACACGTTGCGATCGCAAATAGAAAGCTGCATCTGTCTTCCTACCCCCAAGCGCGGCAAAGGATTTGGAAAATAGCGTTTAAGGATTGAAGCAAAGATTCCCGACTTCTTAGAGGATACTGCTGGCGAACAGGGGGTATTACCCCCTGTTCAACTAAACTAATTGTAAAGAGCAAACTTTTAGCACAAGCTTTAGTAATGTGCAGAGTATTGTGACCCGCACTTGTGTTAGACTGTACCACCACTACTTGCTTGAGGCATCGCTTCAATAAGTGCCCGAAGCACCTTATTTACTGACTCCGGTCTTGAGAAAACCTGGGCAACATCCTCATCCAAAACAACAACTGTTAACTTTGGCTTTCCACTTCGATTTGCAAAGTGGTTGGGCTTTGCCTTTTTATAATCAAACTGGTACTCTGGCAAAAGCTCATCTTCAGAGTTTGAAGGTCGATCAAAAGGCATTTTGTTCATAATCTTCACGCTCCCTACGAGTGGCAAGACGGGCACGAGGGTTCTCAATTGTCCAATTCTGCAAGAGCCACCTTGACACAAGTCGCCTGTTGCAGCATATTGCAAGGAAAAGGCAACTAGATCGAGTTGCTCTTGCTCTGTCCATGTATCACTCTGTTGATACTTTGAATTTCAGGCAGTTATAGTCGAAAGTGCAGCATAGGTGAATTGATAATGTGGCATGGGTATAGTTGAGTTAATGCAACAATTGCCATATTTTTTCTCAGAACCGCATGGGCAGAGATCTTGCTCTTTAACCCCACGTTCCTTAAAGTAAGCATAATCTCTTTCGGCTTGTTGAATAACGTAATCCCATTCTTGAAAAGGGTCAGTTAAAACCGAAGCTAACCCTCCTACAAGTCTGTAATCATATTGATCAACTGGTTCTCCAGTTTTAGGATCTACTAGAAACAGGACAGCAAACTTATTTGCAGGATTTTCTACGAGTGCAACATGATCACATCTAATATCTCTAGTCACTCGCGCACGCATTTCACCGTTGTATATCTGACCATCATTATGACCACATGGTTTACGCGGGTTAATTTCACTATTACAAACACTGCAATATTCCTTATAAGTCAACCCAGGACTTATGAATAACTTATAAGGAAATAATCCTTGCCACTTTGATACGTGCTTCTCAATAAAGCCATATTTCCCAGATATCCAAAATTCTTCCCAGTAATCTGGCAAATACTTTTGAGGTGGTTTGATAGACCATAGTCCCTTTTCAGCTTTTTCAAGTTCACACCAAGCCTCATAGAATTCACCTTGCTTCAGTAGTGAAAATGCGGCGAGATAACTACTGTGAACCAAAACAGCTTCTTGTAAGCACCAAAGATGAGCAGCCAGTTCTTGTTGTTGACGTTGTAATGCTTTTTCTTTAAAAATTATAAGTAATTCTTTTATTTGATTCTCTTCATACCTATGCTCAGCAACTCTGGAAATGTGATTGACAATTCCCTCAAGTGAAAGGCTATTACTACTCATTAAAGTATTCTTCATGCAGCAATCATTTTTTTCACTTAAAGAGTTTATTCCTTAAGAGTGTCTCTATCTGAAATAATTTGGCTCTCCTCAAGTTTTTTCGTCGTAGAAACATCAGCAAATCCTGCTTGATTTAAAACTTTATCCATCACTTTAGGAAGAAATTTTTCAATCTCGGTTGAAGAACCAGAACATTGAATTTCACGAATGAATCCATTTTCATTGTCAATAACGAGGGTAATGCGAAACTCTGAATCCTTACCCGCTCTAGCCCTATTTGCTCGAATATAGTCAAGAATTAAATCTTTAATAACTGGTGCAATAATTGCTGATATAACGATTGTCCCTATCACAGTTAAAGTAATTGGCTCAGAGTATAAGGCTGATTTTCGGTATTCACCATCATTGACGCAAATATCTGCTTTGATCTCTTTCTTGCTAGAGTCAAGTAAATACTTAAAAAAGCTCTCTGCTCCAGAAGCAAATACTTTTCCAGAGCTAGAGCTGTCGCCCCTGTATAGATCACCCTCTAGAGGGACAAATAGAACATTTGCATCCACTATCTCCTTCTTAACCTGGCTAGATAGCTCTTCGTTGTGTCTCCAGTACTCTAATCCCTGAGTTACATCCTCTTTCACTTCAATAAGAACGTTATTCACGTTTATATCTACGAAAGTTTTACGTCCAGAGCCAACCCGTCTAACTCGTAGGCTCCGCAAGTCATATTCTGAACGCAGATTATCTTCCATTTCAGACTCAACCTTCTTCATAGACTCTTCGTTCCTGACGGGTCACTTCTCTTGCACTAATCAGACGAATTGAACTACCTCTTTCTGTGTACGAAACAATTAATATGCGCTCTTGATTCGATTGACCAACAATTAGGTAACGATCTTCGTCTACAGAATGGTCTGGATCATAGAAGTCGATATACAGGGGATCGTCGAAAACTGTTTTGGCTTCATCGAAGGAAACTTGATGTTTCAATAAGTTCTTTCCAGCTTTGTTTTCGTCCCACTCAAACTTCATAAAACTATCTTAACACTGGCGATCTGAGTGGATCATAGTTGAGATCTGTATCTTGATCTTGTGCTACTCACAATCATGCTTCATCTACAACTCTCACCAGCAACCTGAGCAACCAACACGCTGACTTGTTACATGGTGAAGCGATCGCACTCTCACTCCCACACCTCAGAGCCACCAGTAAAGTAAAATTTTCTTTACACCCCGCATCTGCTCACCTGTTGACCCCATGCTTTGCGACTACCTGGTACAAATCCTGACGGCTCGTGTCTACGATGTCGCCCAAGAAACCCCCCTAGAATACGCCCCAAACCTATCCGCACGACTGAATAACAAACTCCTGCTCAAACGGGAAGATATGCAATCAGTGTTTTCCTTCAAACTGCGGGGTGCTTACAACAAGATGGCGCAACTGCCGCCGGATATGCTGGCACAAGGCGTAATTGCTGCATCTGCCGGAAACCATGCCCAAGGAGTTGCCCTTGCTGCCCGTCAGCTAGGAACGCAAGCGATTATCGTCATGCCAGTTACCACACCCCAGGTTAAGATAGATGCCGTCAAAGCCCGTGGGGGAGAAGTGGTGTTGCATGGGGATACCTATGATGATGCTTATGCCTATGCCCGTCAACTGGAGGCAGAAAAAGGGTTAACCTTCATTCATCCCTTTGACGATCCTCATGTGATTGCCGGACAGGGAACCATCGGGATGGAAATTCTGCGGCAATACCAGCAACCCATCCATGCCATTTTTGTTGCAATTGGCGGTGGGGGATTGATTTCCGGGATTGGGGCGTATGTGAAACGGTTGCGCCCCGAAATCAAGATTATTGGTGTTGAACCTGTCGATGCCGATGCTATGCATCAATCCCTCAAAGCAGGGAAACGGGTGCGCTTATCGAACGTGGGTTTATTTGCCGACGGGGTTGCAGTGCGAGAAGTCGGGGAAGAAACCTTCCGTCTGTGCCAGGAATATGTCGATGAAATCATTTTGGTTGACACCGATGACACCTGTGCCGCGATAAAAGACGTGTTTGAGGATACGCGATCGATTCTAGAACCCGCCGGAGCACTTGCGATCGCAGCCGCCAAAGCCTACGCAGAACGGGAACAAATCCAAGACCAAACCTTAATCGCCGTTGCCTGCGGTGCTAACATGAACTTTGATCGCCTCCGCTTTGTCGCAGAACGAGCAGAGTTAGGCGAACGCCGCGAAGCCATCTTTGCCGTCACGATTCCTGAAGAACCAGGCAGTCTCCGCAAGTTTTGTGACTGTATGGGCAAACGCAACCTTACCGAGTTTAACTACCGCATTGCCGACGAAAAAGAAGCCCATATTTTTGTCGGAGTGCAAATTCAAAACCGTGCCGACGCAGCAAAGATGGCTGAATCTTTTGAAGTCTGTGGGTTCAAAACCCTTGACTTAACTGATGATGAACTGACGAAGTTGCATTTGCGGCACATGGTAGGTGGACGTTCTCCCCTAGCACACAATGAATTGCTCTACCGTTTTGAGTTTCCCGAACGTCCCGGTGCATTAATGAAGTTCGTCCGTTCCATGAGTCCTAACTGGAATATCAGCTTGTTTCACTACCGCAATAATGGGGCAGACTACGGGCGAATTGTTGTCGGGATGCAAGTACCGCCTCACGAAATGGAAGAGTGGCAAGCCTTTCTCGATACGCTTGGCTATCGCTATTGGGACGAAAACCAGAATCCAGCCTACAAACTGTTTTTGGGATAAGGCGATTTCATCACAGGTGGATCTAATTTTTTAGAATAAAGCAAAGATCGCCAGGTTTTAACCTTTTTATGCAAACGCCACAAACCGCCCATACACCTGGAGCCTTAACGCCAAATCTTTATGAGACTGACTTCTATGCCTGGATACAGGAACAAGCAAAACTCCTCAGACATCAGCAATGGAGCAAACTTGATCTACCTAATTTAATTGAGGAGATTGAGTCGCTGGGAAAACAACAACGTGCAGAATTGAGAAATCGCTTAAAGGTTTTAATTGGACATCTTTTAAAATGGGAATATCAACCAGAACGACGAAGCCGTAGCTGGTTGATGACGATTCGCGTTCAGCGTCGCGATACTCAAGAATTGCTGGAAGAAAATCCTAGCCTTAAGCCCTATCTTGAGGAAGCATTGCAAAAGATATATGAGAGTGGTAGAGATTTGGCTGTAGGAGAAACAAACCTGCCGCTAAAAAGCTTCCCAGAGAATTGCTCGTATACTTTGACAGAAATATTTAGGGATGGCTTTTATCCAGGTGAACCTGCGACAGATAATGTGATGGAATAATGGCGAACTTCCGTTCCGTTATGCGGATGGGCATCTATTCCTCTGTAGTAGTGATCACAGAGTCACTTTCATCTATTCTCTACCTCTTCCCTGCAACTCGTGCTGGTTCTAAGATACTACACCATAGAATCATGTAGCGGTTGCAGGTGAATAGTAAGATGGGACGAGGATTAAATGTTTAAACTCTCTAAAGTTATGTACTGCCTTAGGAGGATGTTTGACAATCATCTCTGTTCATATTAGTGACTAGCGACACTCGCCTTCTGCCTTCATTAAGCCTTTAAAAAACTTTTGGTAATATGGGCAGAAGTTAGTCAGCATGAATTGTACTAAGCTGTCTTAACTCAAACAACAAATGTGCTACCTGAGGTAACAGTAGAGGAACTATGGAAACCAACTTGCAACAATCTGAATATACCGATAGTGCTTCCCAAGAGGCTACAACCACAGAAGCTCAACCCTATAAAGAAGCCCAAGAGCTTAAAGTAGACGTAAGTGTTGACCAGCCTGGGGCACTAACAATAAACACTCCTCCCGCTCCATCAACAGATCAGGTTTGGCAGGAATGGGTACAACCTGTTACTGATTTTTTATCAAAACTGCCTGATTATGTTGGTGGATTCTTTTCCAGTTACCAGCAACCCCTGATTACCCTGGCGCTACTATTCTCAGGAGTCATCACGGTTAAAGTCACACTCGCGGTACTGGATGCCATTAATGACATTCCACTCTTATCACCGATGTTTGAGATTGTAGGCATTGGCTACACAGCCTGGTTTGTCTACCGCTACCTCCTCAAAGTTGAAACACGCAAAGAGCTATCATCACAGTTTCAATCTCTCAAAGGAGAAGTAATCGGCTCGGACTCTAAGAGCTAATACTCTTAAAACCCTGAGCGATTTCTCAACGAAGCAAGTGCTTGCTTCAAATGTCTTCATTTATCACTTAATAGGGCGGACTGATACAATCACCACGCAGTCCGCTGCTACCTATTGATGCTTTCAAGGAAAGAAAGTTAATCACATAATCAAATACAGCCGCTAGGTAGATGCAGAACTTATCGGCTTTTTTTGAGAATTAGTCATTACGGTGACTAGAGAGTTAGCCCCTTTTGGGGCTTTTTTCTAAGTCAAAGGAACACTGAAATACCATATATTGAATTCGTAAGATAAAGCTATTGGCAGAAGGAAAAAGGTGAAAGATATGCTGGGAATAGCCTTTTTCCTTTCCGTAAAACCCACTAATTAAATAGGCATTAGTGTATCAAGTTACAGGTGAGAGTTGTCGTTGACTCGCTTCTGGCGTGAGCTTAGCAGCAAAATGCTTTTCAATGAGCGTGGAAACTTCTTTTGGAGCAACTCCGGTGTAACGGGATTTGTCGGGCATGAAGACTACACAAGGGCCTTTCTTACACTCTTTCATGCAGCCAGTACCTTTAATGGCAACTTGATCTTCTAAACCGCGATCGCGTATAGATTCACTTACCGCCTGACAAACTTCCCCAGCGCCTCGCTTACGGCAAGAAGACTTTTGGCAAACCATTACACAGGCTTTGGTTTTAGGTGCAGCGACGGGTGGTTGGAAAACTTTCTCTTGCTTGGTAGGATCGGTTGTTTTTACCTGATAAGCTTTCAGCTTCAGTTCATCAGTTTTGTACTTGCGCTTCTGTTCTCCAGAAATCTCCACCCAATCTCCTGGTTGGAGAACGTCACCTAGGGAACTACGCAGTTCTTTAGAGAGCTTGATATAGCACTCACCCTCTGCTGTCGCTACACGCAGACGTTTTGGCTTTTCTTCAAGATTGCCAACAAAACCGACGAACCGACCCTCAATTTTGAAGCTTGAGACTCCTACTTCTTTGTTTAAGTTACCCACGCTTACCTCCTAAACCTTTCTCTAAAAATAACCCTAAATGATAATCTCTGTCATCTATTAACTTAATATTACTTTAGAAAACTAGTATCTCTAGTCCGGATTGAGCGATAAACTCCTGACTGGTTAACCCTTTGAGGAGAAGGGCAAGACTCTTCAGGTATCGCTCTCCCCTCTTACCTTCACAGCTTATTGAGAGAAACTGTAAGCTAGCTAAACGTTAAAATATACCTTGCAAATAAAAAGTGAAATTGTTCAAGCTAGCAAAAAGCGATCGCCTAATCACTGCGCTGTAAGCAACGGGTTTATTCACGACGGTTTAGATACAACAAAGCGAACCTAATTCCGATCAGGAGGAAAAGGCGATTCAGGTCATCCGCGAACCCTTTGGTATCAACCCCATCATTCCCATAATTCGCACTGACCTTTTTTTTGTATGCTATTGGACGAAGAGGCTGACGAGAGATTAATTATCCTACTAACGCCAGGTGATTAGGGGCAGATATCTAAAACCCTTGGCTACTTAGCTAAAGGTCTTGGAAAACTCGACCCTACTACTTGTAGGACTTTGAATCTGGAAGTCTCAACTTAAAAAACATTTGGTTAGATGAGGAGTTGACAGTATGAACAAGATAAGAACCTGGGGTAAGTCTCCCACTATATTGGCTGTGACATTAAGCCTGATCGGGGGAATCAGTGCGCCTGTTATCGCTGTTCCTAGCAACTTAGCCGCCAATAGTGTTCAAGAAACAGAAGCACTCTCCTTGCAGGCACAGGGTGATGTTCAGCTTGCACAAAACCTTATAGGACAATGCCGCGCGGCTAACCGAACGATAGATATCTTCTCACAAGCTTCAGTTGCGCCTGGAAGTGAAGCGCTTGCAACTCTACAAACAAACGCTCGCGTTACCCTTGCTGATAGTGGCAATGCTGGTTGGATAGGAGTCAGTTCTCCCACAAATGGATATGTAATCGCCAGATACCTGAAAGCTTGCTCTGGGAATCCTCCCGTTGGGTCAAACACTTGCCGTAGAGCAGATGTCACGTTGTCTATTCGTCCCAACCCTAACACGACTCAAGGAAGTCCAATTGGCAGCGTCGCTGCTGGGGGAGTCGTCAAGCTTACGAATCCTGAACAGTCACAAGTAGACAGCACAGGACGTACCTGGGTCAGAATCGTCACGCCCCTAAGTGGCTGGGTTTCCAGTGGCTTCCCTGAAGGAAATCTTGGTTCAAGATTTTCTTGCTCTTAGTGCAGTAGCACTTTCTGTGCCTATCAAGCTTTCTCTTAAATTTGTGCTGACTTTTTTTCGTATGCTATGGGACTATGAGGCTTGGTAGAGATTAATTATCCAAGTATCAATCGTTCATTTATGAGCCTTGGCTACTTGGTTAGAGGTCTTGCACAACCTGACCCTAGTGCTTGTAAGACTTTTAATCTAGAAGTCTCTACTCAAAACGTTTTGGTTAGATGAGGAGTGAACAACATGAAAAAGCTAAGCCACTGGGCTAAGTCTTCCGCTTTATTGGCTTTGGTATTCGGCGTTGTGGGAGGGGTAAATACACCCATCACCGCTGTTCCCAGTACCCTAGCCGCTAATAGTATTCAAGAATCAGAATCACTGTCGTTGCAACCTGAGGGCAACGTTCAACTTGCACAAGGGCTTGTGGGACAATGCCGCGCTGTTAATACGTCAACCTTTATCCGGAGTCAGCCTTCAATCGGCAGCCAAGCCGTTAGAGCGCTAGCGCCGAATGAACAGGTTACACTTGCTGACAATGGCAACAGCCAAGGATGGATAGCTGTCAGCGCCCCGGCTGTAGGATTTGTACAGACATCAGTCCTCAAAGCCTGCACTGGAACGCAACCGTCACCGCAACCAACACCGCAACCAACACCGCAACCAACACCGCAACCAACACCACCACCAACAACGTCAAGCACCTGCCACGTAACTAGGACAGCTTTGAGCGTCCGTCAAAGTCCAAGCCTGTCCTCTTCTTCAAACCCTAGTGGCGGTGTTGCTTCTGGAGCAACAATCAGGCTGGCAAATCCTATACAAAGTCAGACCAACAGTGCAGAAGGAAATCGCGTCTGGGTCAGGATCGTATCGCCTAGAACTGGGTGGATTTCTACTGGATTTGGCGCCTCTCCTACTGGAAATGTTGGGCCGGGATTTGCTTGCCGCTAGTGTTTCAGACTTTCTTCTCACTCGCTGATGCTTTTTAGTTGAGGCTGAACAAGAAAGCAGGGAAGGCAGGGGAAAAAGAGGGGGAAGTCGATTGGGAGCATGTCAAGGAAAGCAAGGGGAGTAAGATTTCATGCGTCCCTCTCCCACGGGGAGAGGGATTTAGGGTGAGAGCTTCCCATCGGTGACATGCTCCCAGTCGATTCCTCGGTAGTGAGTGGGCACCCGTGAGGGTACTCTAGAGCGTTGGGTGTTTATGAGGTTAATTCTGCGATCGCACTTTCAACTGCTTGAGTAGCTTGATCGACTTCCTGAGCCGAGACAATCAGCGGTGGTACAAAGCGAAGCACTTTTGGTCCTGCGGGTACCAGCAGCAAGCCTTTTGCCATTACAGCTTTAACGATATCTGCTGAAGTTAGCTCGATGTCGCTATTTAGTTCCATCCCATTGATTAGACCCCAACCCCGCACTTCGGAAATGATTTGCGGGTACTTCGATGCGATCGCACTTAAGCTTGCCCGTAACTGTTCACCACGTTCCTGCACATTTTGCAGAATGTTCTCCCGTTCCAGCGTCTCACCAACAGTAAGCGCTGCCGCACAAGCAAACGGATTTCCGCCGAAGGTGCTGGCATGGTCACCTGCCTGGAAAACATCACAGAACTTTTTACACATCATCGCGCCAATTGGAATGCCACCAGCGAGTCCCTTAGCACTAGTAAAGATATCCGGCTCAATTCCCAGATTTTCATAACCCCAGTACTTGCCAGTGCGACCCATCCCAACCTGCACTTCATCTAAAATCAGCAGGATATTATTGTCATCACAGATTTTCCGCAGCTGCTGGAAGTACTCTAACTCGCCGGGCCGAACGCCACCTTCTCCCTGCAAGGCTTCCAACATAATTGCTGCTACTCGTTGGTTGCCCTCGTCGAGGTCAGCGATCGCATTTTCCACTGCCCGAAGGTCGTTGTAGGGGACGTAGTGGAACCCAGGCACCAAGGGGTTAAAGTCCTTCTGATACTTCGGCTGTCCTGTTGCTGTAATCGTTGCTAGTGTCCGTCCGTGGAAACTAGCTTTAGCCGTCACTATCACTGGATAGTCAATTTCTAATACCTTGTGAGCATACTTCCGGGCAAGCTTAATTGCTCCTTCGTTTGCCTCTGCCCCAGAGTTGCAGAAAAATACTCGCTCGGCACAAGAATGGTCAATAATCCACTTAGCTAATTTTCCTTGCTCTGGGATGTAGTAGAGATTAGAGACATGATGCAGTTTTTTGATTTGCTGCGTCACTGTTTCGACCAAAGCAGGGTGGGCGTGCCCTAAAGTACAAGTGGCAATACCTGCCACAAAGTCGAGATATTCACGTCCCTCGGTATCCCAGACACGGCAGCCTTCTCCCCGTTCTAAAGCGATCGGAAAGCGCCCGTAGGTCGTCATCACACTAGCGTCAAAGTCTGCGAAATCATAGGGAGCAGACGCACCTGATGTTGACTCGGCTGGGATGGAGGGATCTTGAACGAGAGTTTCTAGACTCACTAACTTAATCCTTAATTGCAGTATTGGACGATGATTTTTTTGAGAACGGATTCGATGAGTTTGGCTCAAGCTTCGCTCTACTTAACAGCAGAGCCGATAATGCAATGCTTGTCTGTCTGTCCTACTACTTAACATTCATTAACAGCCTGAGTCATATGTCTTTTATCTTATCTAGGGAAAAGGCAGCCCTAGACCTCTTTGCGAAATTGTTTTTCCAGCAAATCTTGACAATATGAAGCTCTAGTCTCAAAAAAGCGTTAAAGATGTCCACAGTACTCCTCTCTTGAGTAGTTACCGCTACAGGCTGAAATCACAAGTATTTGATCATTGTGTATGCTTGAAACTTCTCAGGAGCCACCATGATACACAGTGAGAACAAGCGGTGCTGTCAACACTTGAGCAGAAATATCGACGCTTGCGAAAAGAGCTAATTGCTGGAGCGATCGCGCTTTTTGTGGTCGCTCTGATTGGTACCTTGTGGTACAGGTTGGTTGAGGGATGGTCATGGTCAGACGCGGCATATATGACGGTGATTACGCTTGCAACCGTTGGCTATGGAGAAACGAACCCTCTAGGCGATCGCGGACGCATTTTTACAATCTCCCTGATTTTGATGGGTGTTGTCAGCATCGGCTATATCGTCAATCGGTTTACAGAAGCGGTCATTCAGGGCTACTTTCAAGAAGGAATGCGACTGAGGCAACGCAAACGCTTGGTAGACACTTTAACGGAACACTACATTCTTTGCGGCTTTGGGCGTACAGGGCGGCAGATTGCCTTGGAATTTAAAGCTGAAGGGATCTTGTTTATAGCGATCGACTCCGAAGTCGATCAAATTGAGGAAGCTCTGCAAATGGGGTATATGGCAGTACAAGGGGATGCCACTTTGGATGACACCCTCCTGAAAGTCGGAATTGAGCGATCGATTTGTCTCGTCGCCGCACTTCCCTCGGATGCCGAAAATCTCTACACCGTGCTTTCAGCGAAAACTCTCAATCCCAAAATCCGGGCAATTGCCCGTGCCAGTAACGAAGAAGCTGTAAAAAAGCTGCAACGGGCAGGCGCCGATGCCGTTGTCTCACCCTATATCACTGGTGGTAGGCGCATGGCAGCAGCAGCGCTTAGACCTCAAGTGATGGACTTTGTGGATGGGATTCTCACAGGAACTGATCGAGCGTTTTATTTAGAAGAAGTTCTTATTGAACCCCAAGCTTGCCCGATAGTGGGACAAACCCTAAGAGAGGCACGATTGCGATCGCAAACTGGGGCACTGGTACTCGCGATTCGTCGTGCTGAGGGTACCCTTATTGCAGGACCAACAGGTGACACCCCACTTCTGCCAGGAGATTTATTAATCTGCATGGGTACAGCAGAGCAGATACGTGAACTGAACCGCATCCTTAGTCCCCTATACTCCAAGCATCCCCGTACTCCTAAAGGGATTATTTAGCTTGCGTCGAACAATGAATAAATATAGCAGTTAGCCCTCAGCTATCAGCCATCAGCTTCTTATTTTCCTAACTAGGAGCGCCTGGTTCATGGTTCATAGCAAACTTTTCACTTTCTTCACAATATCTAGATTTTTACCCATAGATTATAAATTCTTTGTAAAGAATTCATTTATTTGACTCCCTATCAAAATAAAACTACTACAAATAATTCAAACTTATTACTCGAAGCCTATTTCCTCACAAGAGATGTTGAGGAGATTCGCACTCGTGAAAATTTGTTGAAGACCTAGTATTAACGGTTAGCCGAGTCTGGAAATATGGAAAGTCTCAAAGGTTTGTGGATACTTGTTGTTGAAAACAACCGAGCTTGTGCGGAGTTATTCAAATTTATATTTGAAGATGTCGGAGCTAGGGTAATAACAGCCGCTTCGGCTGGAGAAGCACTAGCCATACAAGACCGTTATAAGCCCAATGTGCTGGTGAGCAATCTTAACCTACCTGACCTAGATGGCTACGAGCTTGTCAAGCGGGTGCGGGCGTATGAGGCACAACGAGGTCGCCATTTAGTTGCCGTAGCAGTAACCCATTCTAAGAGGGGACTGAAGCTGGCTCGGATACTAGGTGCTGGCTTCCAGCTACACATCTCCAAGCCGATTAATCCCGATGAGTTAATAGCTGAGGTAGCAAGTCGGGTAGAACTTAAAGAGGCTCGTTAGCTCATTAGAACTTTGGTAAGAATCTGAGATTTTTTGTCCGCTAATCACCGACTCAGCACACCTTTTACTAAATGAAAGGGAAGAGAACTAATCCAAGAAGGCAGAAGGCAGGAGGCAGGAGGCAGAAGCCAGAAGCCAGAAGCAATATTGCTCGTACAGTAAGCCTTTTAGCTAATGTCCAACTGGATATTTATTTCCGCCGCGCTGCACTAGAGAGCGCCCTTAACATCAGATTTACCTTGATCGGTTAAACAAGAATAGTAGCTAAGTGACCTTTTAAACCAGTCACTTTCTTGAGTCTATTACAAATCAGCTTTCAGCTCTTTCCAGCAATGCTGCAACCCAACTTTTCTTAGTACAGGCTTTATTACCTTTGGCGGTGCCGAGGTTAGTAAGGTACTGGGGTAAACGGCTGTACCCCAACTGGGATGTTTTAGAACACGGCAGCGATTGCGAATTACTGGTAAGCCTAAGAGTGCTTTGACAGCCGCTGTGTCATCATGGCGAATTTCTCCTGGGGGTGAGAGCAAGGGATAGCCAGTCCGAGGATCGATCAAATTACTCAAAAAGCCGCGATCGCGCAAATTGAATACCACATCAAAACCGAAGCGCATAAACTGTTCTCGCAACCGCTCTTTCTCTTGCTCCACTTGAGGAGTCGTTGTCAGCAGTTCATATCGAGCTTGCTGCAAAACAATCACTACCCACAATACTGGTAAATTCCAACCCGGTAAGACACGCTCTAAGTTTTCAGTGATAAAGAGACTGGGACGATGAGTAGAGATTTCAACTGCCTGCCCTGTGTCTGTAACTAGATGAAGGGGGTTGCAGTAAGCGGTGGGTAATTGCAAGGTTTGAGGTTGCGAAGGCTGAATAGTAAACATTATCAAAGGTGAGTATAGGAGAGCTAAAAGCGATCGCTAATCCTCAATTGATTTTAGGGGAAGGGGTAAAGGTGAAATGATTCTTATCCTTCCCCTTTACCTTTTCCCAATGAATTCATGTTGCCAATCAATCTTGCAATAGCTTCCTAGGTAGAGCGATCGCAACCAAAGAAAGCCATTTGCCTATGAACCTGTTTAACCTATAACCCTCGCCATTGTCTATACTCTCCACCACCTTGCCCCAAAGCTTAGACCGAAACGGCTGGAGTTCTAGACCCTGATTCTACTGTCAGCCCTCCTAATCTTGTAGTGGATCAGCCAAGATAATAGAGGTGAAACTCTAGGTTTCGGAATATATTCAAAAAGACCATGCTCCTCGCTAACATCACTCAAGTAAATAATTACCTTCAATATTCGGCGATCTTCCAAATCTTGATGCCAAAATTCTGTCGTTACAGGACTTTTATTCGCAAAGTCTCGCCGGAAATGTATTCCCTGAAAAGCAATAGGCAGACCCATATAATTTTCGACAATGAAAATTGTGTAAAATGATCGCCTAAAGACAGCGGAGTGTATAGCGCCATACAACATTATTTCTTTCAAACTAAAGGTATCTGAAATGTAGCTAAAAACCCATATTTAGCTTGAAAATTAGTAAAGAAATCGCCACTCTAGCAATGAAGTTAAAGTCTTGGCAGATGCTCTTGGTAAATATAAACAAGACTGGTATACAGCATTGCAAGATTTTAGTCATCCTTTAGATAGAGCAAAATCAGAAGATGAGCGGATAATTTACCTTAATGTCGCTAATGTAGAACTCTCCCGTCGCCTTTCTTGATACGTCTACTGTTAGTTTTTGTCCACTTATCTATGGCAACACCATGATCTATGAAGTTGTCCAACAAGCTCTCTCGAATGGTTACTTGACGGTTGAAGAGGAAGAGAAATTGCGGCAGCTTCTTCAAGCTAAGTACGGTATTGATGACTTAAACGCTTTTTTTAACTTGCAGCAAGCCGTCATAGAAGGTCGTGTTAAGCAACAGTCCCGTGAGTTAAGAATGGCGAAGCTTTAAGGGTTGAGGAGTAACCTCTTCCTGATAATCGCTTGTGAGGAGGCTCTAATTTATGGTTGTGTCTAGACTCTATCAGACCCAACCACAAATTGCTTCTCGATACAGAACCACTCACTTAATTAAGTCTGAAGCGTCTCGGAGCGTTGCGCCTGTATAACCCGTAGTTAGCCATAAAATCGCTCTTGCGCCATCTCGTAGCGATTTTTCAATGGGTTCAGGTTCACGTTCTGAGGGAATCGCCACCGGTTTGAGTACAATTCCTCGACTACCGAAGACAATTTCACCAATAACGCGAGCACGGAGCATGTGGTCGTCAGAGGTAATTAAATAGACGCTATCAATCCCCTCGGCTTGCAATGTATCAACTAATTCGGTGAAGTTAGTTACCGTATCTACAGCCTGATAGTCTAAGTGGACACGATGTTTATCAATTCCTGCCTTGGCAAACACTCGCTTGGCATATCCTTCCGGGCTACCAGAAGATACCCAGATGGGTAGATTTGGGTGCGTCCGGGCAAATTTAGCAGCATACAACTCACGCTCCTCTGCTCCTCCTAAGACGAAGATTGCATCGGGTCTGACAAAATAGCTTTCAATTTGCTTGTAACCACACATGAGCGACATCGCTACTACAGGCAGCAGCCAGGGCAGTAATCTAACTTTAGAGCGTGGATTTTTAGCAAACACGTATCGCCGCTGACGGCAAGAAATCCTCAAGAGCATGAATCAACAGATAAGTCAAGGTTGGAGTGATGCCATTTCTATACTTATAAGCTAGACATGAGCTTTGCTTCATCTATCCGTTTCTCTATCTTGCCAGCGATGTTTAGCAGCAAAAAAGAGAAATGGATTGAGTAAGGACGCTATGGCTAGCGCTGAAAAAGCGATCGCATTTACTAGAGTGAAGATACCAGTCTAAGGGTACTGCCAGTTGCCACCAAATGAATGCAGGAGATGTCAAATTTCTGTACTCAACACTTTCCTCTTTAACCCCCTGGCAGTCCGTATAAATTTGTAGAAACTTGAAACTCACCCTTCGGGACTTGATAAAAAGCCTTGAAGAGTGAGTTATTCAGGATAATCCTGATTAAATTAGTGAAAGAACGGGACTGGCCGGATTTGAACCGGCGACCTAGCGCTTCAGATTTGTGTGAGTTTCCCCACTCTCTGGACTATACCTTCACCATAGACTTGTCGCCTTTAGGTGGTGGCCGTCTAGTCTCTCAACCTTCCTGATTCAGACGTTTACGATCAAGCGATCGCATTCTGACTCTGGCTTGGCTCGGTATTGCCTTTGAGTCATGGGTTACTCATCACTCTTTAGGTTTCACCGAATTTGACCACATTCACTCCTAGAGTTTCCTCCAAGGTGCCCAATTCTTCAGGAGGCGCTTGCTCTATCCATCTGAGCCACAGCCCCAATGCACGCAACTTATTATAGCCAACAAGAGGGAATAGAGAGTGGAGATTGATAACTTGCAGAGCAGGGGAAGAAGAGTAGCAGGGGGTGCAGAGGGAGAGTTTTCTCCAGCATCTCAGATAGAGACATCCTTCTCTCTCTAAATAACTCCCTACTCCTATTCAACCCAAGGAAATTTTGCACTATCGTGCCAGGTTTCATGCCAAGGACTACCGCCTGTTTCTAGCCCACAGACATCGCTGTGTGCCTTCAGGATAGTTTTAGATTTGCCGTTGCGTCGTCGTAGTTCTAAACTCAACTGTCCTTGCATCGTGTCGCGGCAAAAGAAAATTAAGCCTTGTTCAGTTGGTGCCCTTAAAGGCATTCCGGGTTTGTCTGTAGTTCCACTCAATTCAACCTCATACTCATGATTTTGGGCTTGCATCTGCCACCTGCCCCAAGGCTGTATTTGCCAACTGACTTGTGAGTTCCAGGGGACGAATTCATAGAACTTGCCCTGGTAATGGATGCCAATTAATGCCGCTGATTCCATCCACCAGAGTAGCTGCCGTCTACCACCGCCAGCCGTGAGGGCTAAATCGGGTTCATCAGTGAAGCTGTTGCAATTGAGCCAGAACCACTTTTGAGGAAAGGCACGACCCCAATTTTTTTCGCCATAAGCTGGGGCATTGGTGAATTCGTAGCGCTTGCCATTCCAATCAATCCATCCTGTTGCTAAGCCGTGCGCCATCAGAATCTGCCATCCGGGTTCAAAGATTGGTAAATATGAAAGCCAACCTGCTGTTGATTGCTGGGGTGCGGCTGTATCAGCCCAACCATAGATAGGCTTGATTTCATACTGCCAACGACAGTACGAATTGCTGGCGGGATCATGAATACACCCTTGATTTAAAGTCGTCGTTGCTTGGTAGCCTTCGAGTATGTATTGTTCAAACTTGGTTGGCTCAAGGTATTGGGGTGGAGATGTCAAGTTAGTTTTACCCCAATGTCCCAACGCTAGGGATTTTGATGATGCCCAGAACTGGTTAACATTCGGAAAGGTACGCCAGAGGTATTCGTCATTGGGACCAAGAATTTGGGCAGCACCACCGCTACAGGATTTACCACCAATAGGGTCATCAATGGAGTACATGAAGGCAAAGGTTTGACCACATTCTGGCAAGGTAACGCGGTAGTACCAACCTTCAAAGAAACGAACATCAGTGCCGTCCCAGTGATATTCGCTATGGGGTGTAGAAAGAGGATTCACGGGTATATTCAACAGGCTTGACTCTTTTTCAGTATGAGCGATAACTCTTACGAGATGATTTTTATCAAGGGATATAGCAGAAAGTCGTCAGCTATCGGCTATCAGCTTTTTTGTTTTCCTTGCTGTCTACGCCAGTTTCACACACCTCCCGCTGTACCTCATCCAACTGAACACGCTATAGAAGTAGCGATCGCATTTAACCCGCAAATGATCATCATTGGGATAAAAACCGTTCAAACACTTGAGCAAAACCCGTCGCTACCTGAACAACCGGCCAACCCAGTAAACAGATTATCGCCGCCCAGCGGGTACTGATATCTAACCCTTGGCGGACTGCCACAATCACAGCTAACAGACTCCATACGGCTAATACTCGCTGAATCGGTTGTCCTAGCATGGGAATCAACGTTAAAAAATTCAGGACTTGGGGCGCATAGGCAAAACCAATCGGAATCAGCAAATCTTTATAGGTTAAAGAATGGCGTTTGAGCCACTGCCCAATTTTCCAAATACTGAACGTCCAAAAGTAGTATCCTCCTACCACACTCAATCCATCAATCAGCAATGCGATCGCGAGTATCCCAAGAGACGCTCGATTAATCAATAAGATCAGCGCAGTCCCTAGAGCATGGGATATTGCTGCTAAAATCACAATCGTTAGCGCAATTCCCTGATTTTTTGGCGTATTGGGCGCTTTTTCGTAAAAATCTCCATCCAGAATGAGGGCTTTCCAGAGTGTTTTACCTAAATTCCCATTTAGCTCTGTGCCACTCACGCTCTACCCACTGCTCACAATTAACTCACAACCTAGATAGAATACGACTTCATCCAGCAAACGACAACCAAACGTTCAACAATTGAATGCTTACGTTAATTAGGCAAATATTTCTCTGGCTGCGAAGCGGCAGTTTAAAATTGTTGACTTTCGGAGGAGTATTACTTCTAATTTGGGGCACCCTATCGCCTGTAGGAACATTAGTGTGGTGGCTAGAGCAAGAGGTAGAGAGTTTAGGTTTCCAGAAAAAACGTCCGAAGCCATTGCCTACAAAAAATAGCTCCAAGCCCGAAGCTAGCTCAATTAATTGTTACATCGTCTTCCTGCCTGGAGTCGGTGATTTTTCTGGAAACCAGTTAACACCTGGAGAAGAATTTTTTCTAGATCGTTTAGTTCAGCTTCACCCTAACTGTGCAGCCGTCTCGGATGTTTTTCCCTACTCAGCCGCGAACGAGAGTTTAGGGGGACGGCGGGTTTTAGCTCCTCTGTGGCGTTTTGCGAATCAGGCAGAGGGGTGGCTAGAAATGGCAGATGTCTTGATTAAAATCCGCAATCTTTGGCGATTTGCAATTTCCGTGGACGAACGCTATGGTTCGATTTACAACCAGGGGATTGCTACTGCGATTATCGACCGGATGAACGCCGCGCATCCTATTCCACTTTCTCCAGAGCAACCCTTGAAAATTATTCTGATTGGTACCAGTGGTGGCGCACAAGTTGCCCTTGGTGCTACGCCTTATCTTGATCGGTGGTTAGATACTCAAATCATTGTCATTTCTGTTGGAGGTGTCTTTGCTGGTAGCGATGGGTTTAATGCGGCTGATCATATCTACCACCTCCATGGTCGTCGAGACTGGATTGAGGATATTGGTAAAATTGTCTTCCCCTCACGCTGGCTTTGGACTGTTGGTTCTCCAATTAATCAAGCCCGTCGTCAGGGTGATTATACAGTGGTTACTACAGGCTCACACGAGCATGACGGTGCTAGAGGCTATTTTGGTGAGAATCTGGCAGCCAAGGGTGTAACGTATGTCGAGTTGACAGTCCAAGAAGTTAACCAACTGCCAGTTTGGTCAGTTCAGAAGTAACTTTACTTCCTTCCGGCTAGAAAAATATCTAACAGAGGGGAGCAATTCTCTCCCTTCCAGCACAGGGAAAGAGGCTGGGGAGTTAGGTCTTAGGTTGCGCTTTTGTAAGTTGACCTACTTAACCCCAACACACTCATTCCCTGAAAACTCAAGCTCAACCGTCGCCGTATGGCAAAATGAAAGTCGTGATCAAAGATTATTTATCAGGTAATTGAAGTGAGTTCGACTGCCCAAACCCCTACCCGACGCCTGGTTTTTCCTTTCACTGCAATTGTGGGTCAGGAAGAAATGAAACTGGCTCTGCTCTTGAATGTGATTGACCCAAAAATTGGTGGGGTGATGATAATGGGCGATCGCGGTACAGGCAAATCTACCACTATTCGCGCCTTAGCTGACTTGTTGCCAGAAATTGATGTCGTTGCCGATGACCCCTTCAACAGTGACCCCCATGACCCTGACTGGATGGATAATGATGGGTCAGCGCAGGCGGTACGATTGACCGTCCAGAAAAAAGTCCCGATGGTTGACCTACCCTTGGGGGCAACCGAAGACCGAGTTTGCGGCACGATTGACATCGAAAAAGCGTTATCCGAAGGCGTAAAAGCCTTTGAACCCGGACTCCTTGCCAAAGCAAATCGTGGCATCCTCTATGTAGACGAAGTTAACCTACTCGATGACCACCTAGTCGATGTCCTCCTCGACTCCGCCGCTAGTGGTTGGAATACCGTTGAACGAGAAGGAATTTCGATTCGCCACCCCGCACGCTTTGTTCTAGTCGGTTCCGGCAACCCGGAAGAAGGCGAACTGCGACCGCAACTCCTTGACCGTTTCGGAATGCACGCAGAAATCCGCACGGTAAAAGAGCCAGCAATGCGTGTAGAAATCGTCGAGCAACGAGCCGCTTTCGACCAAAACCCTCAAGAATTCCTCGAAAACCACCAAACTGCTCAAGAAGCCATGCAAAAACAGCTAGTAATGGCGCAAGAGAAACTTCCTTCTGTCGAAATGGACTATGAGCAACGAGTGAAAATCTCTCAAGTCTGTTCAGAACTCGATGTTGATGGACTGCGAGGTGATATTGTCACCAACCGCGCTGCGAAAGCACTAGCTGCGTTTGAAGGACGCAACGAAGTCACCGTTGATGATATCCGCCGCGTCATCACCTTATGTCTGCGTCATCGCCTACGCAAAGACCCCTTAGAGTCCATTGACTCAGGCTACAAGGTAGAAAAAACCTTCAGCCGCATCTTTGGTTTGGAACCCTCTTCAGAGGAGAGTACAGTAGCTGCAAGCAATGGCATCCGTTGACCTAGCAACATAAATGCCCTCAATAAGGGACTGGTTGGGTGATGAGGTGATAAGTGGAAAACTCCCAAAGTTTATGTATATTAGCTTCTTACCTCCCCATCTCCCCAATTCCTAATCCCACTTACCCCAGAGGGTAGAATAGCAGACATATGCTTAATATCTGCCTGCAATAGGGTAGGGTTAGCTTTTTAGTCGCCTATCTCCTTATGACACCACTAATTGAATTAAAGGGAGTCTCTAAGTCGTTTGGTGGTAATGTAATTCTCGATCAGGTCGATCTAACAATTTATCGAGGTGAGGCGCTGGCGGTTATTGGTCCCTCCGGAACTGGTAAGTCAACAATTTTGCGGATTATTGCTGGCTTGCTTGTGGCTGATGCTGGTGAGATTTATGTGCAGGGACAACGGCGTATTGGTCTGATCGAGGATGCTAGAGACCCAATTGGCATCGGAATGGTATTTCAACAAGCGGCATTGTTCGACTCGCTGACGGTAGAAGAGAATGTTGGTTTCTTGCTTTACCAGCACTCAAGGCTATCCCATAAACGGATTCGAGAACTGGTGCGTAAACGGCTGGAGATGGTAGGGTTGTCTGGCATTGGCGATCGCTATCCGGCTGAGTTGTCAGGAGGGATGCGTAAGCGCGTGAGTTTTGCCCGTGCAATTATGTCCAATCCTGACAATCCCAAAGACAGCCCAGAAGTTTTACTGTACGATGAACCAACAGCAGGACTTGACCCGATCGCCTCAACTGTCATTGAGGATTTAGTCCGTCAGCTACAACAGGCAAATGGGGGTTGCGGTTCCTACGTGATGGTGACTCACCAGGACAGTACAATTCGCCGCACGGCTGACCGAGTTGTGTTTCTCTACAACGGCAAGGTACAGTGGCAAGGCAAGGTTAGCGAAATCGATACGACAGATAATCCTCTAGTTCGACAGTTCTTCAGTGCTAGTACCAGCGGGCCGATTCAGGTAATTGGATAGGATCACACTGACGGATGATCCAACAGAACAAGCAATTAACTGTCATTTGTCAATTAGTAATGCTTAGTGCCAAACGGGATAAAGATAAACCGCCAAGGGTGAATAGCTACTAGCTAAGGGAGGATATATTATGCGATCGCGAACGATTCGAGAAGGCTCCGTTGGGTTATTAATCCTTGTAGGACTGGCTGCATTTATTTGGTTAGTGCTGTGGCTACGGGGTTTTAGCCCAGGTAGCCGTACCTACAGATTCAGCGTCAGCTTCACGGATATCGCTGGTATGAAAACAGGGGCAACAGTCCGTTATCGCGGCGTTGATGTCGGAAAAATCGTTGAGATTACACCGGGTACCAATGGCGTCAATGCCGTTATTGAAATTGGCTCCGCTGACTTATTAATTCCTCGCAATGCCGTAATTGAAGCGAATCAATCCGGTTTAGTTGGCGAAACCACAATTGACATCACACCCACAAGACAGCTTCCCAAAGACGCACTATCAATCAATCCCCAGAGTTCACGCTGTAACTCTCAGCTAGTCATTTGTGACCAAGATCGGGTAAATGGTCAAATTGGAGTCAGTTTTGTTGAACTACTGCGTAGTGGTACTCGCCTTGCCCAACTCTACGGCGATCCAGCGTTCTTCAACAATGTCAATGCACTGACCAAAAATGCCTCGGTTGCTGCGATTGGAGTCTCGCAGCTTACTGGTGAGTTATCTCTCTTATCTCGCTCAGTCCGTCAAGAGGTAGGAGGCTTCTCGACAGCCGCCAATTCTGTTACCGCCGCTGCCAATCAGACAGCGGTTCAAGCTGGTATAGCAGCCAATCGCATTGCCAATACTGCCGACCAATACAGCTTAACAGCAGCTCAGCTCAATCAACTTGTTGCTTCTGCTAATGATTTAGTCACGAGTAATCGGGGTAACTTAGTCGAAACATTGGATAGTGTCAGGCAAACCAGCGATCAACTGCGGTTGCTAGTTGGCGGCTTCTCCCCAACCATAGCGCAGCTTAACTCTACTGTTGGTCAGGTCAACTCTAGCGTTGGTCGGGCAAATGTCGGAGTTTTGCTGGGGAACTTAGAAACGCTCTCTACCAATGCCGCAACCGCTTCTGCCAACTTGCGCGACATCTCCACTGCCCTGAATAGCCCAACCAATGTACTCGTGCTGCAACAAACTCTCGACTCAGCACGGGCAACATTTGAGAATGCTCAAAAAATTACAGCAGATTTAGATGAGCTAACGGGTGATCCTGAGTTTCGCAGTAATGTGAAACGGTTAGTGGATGGACTGGGTACGCTAGTGTCTTCAGCCCAGCAACTGGAAAATCAAGTGCAAGTTGCTCAGACGGTAGAACCAGTTAGGGCAGAAATTCTCACCGCTGTGTCTAGGGCTGCGCGTCAACCTGTTACTACTCAAACAGCCCAATCAAAGCCTCAGCAAGCCACTTCCTTGAGCCAGCTACCTACACACAGGCAAACATCAAAGCTTTTACCTCCAGCACCCAAGAAGCATCCGGCCGAAACACCTGTTAAAAACGATTAACTCCAATCATCTTGTCCTTGAGAGTCGCCACGTCGGTAAACTTGACCCACTTCATGCAAGCGACGAGTCAACTCAAAAAGTTGTTCTTCCGTCAGTTGCCACTGCTGGAGGACTCTATCCAAGCTTAGTTGAATTTCTCTAGCACCTGGAAAGCCACAATAGCGAATCCGCAGTCGGGCCAGTTCTGCTTGATTGTAATCATTTTGCCCTTCTCTTAAAAGACGCTCAATGACTTCCTGATCACGCTTTTCTTGAGGATGTTGCTGGTCTTTATTTTCTGCTGCTGAAGCCATAACTACAGAATGTACATAACTATAAAATGTAACTAACAATACCAAAAGAAAAACTTGCAATGTCAATCTACTATGGAACACTTGGAGACGATTTCTGGCAGCTAGGTACTGATACCCCCTTAGCGTATGGTCGTGCTGGGAATGATACGTTGTACGGCAGTGGTGGCAGCGAGGATACCCTGTACGGCAACAGAGGAAATGATAGCTTGTTTGGCAATGGTGGCGCTGATTCTCTTTTTGGAGGGTACGGCGCTGATTATCTGAGTGGTGGTGCTGGTGCTGATTATCTAAGTGGCGGTGCTGGCAATGATGTCCTGATTGGTTATAGTGTCAATTTTGGTACCGAGCCAGAGTTTGAGTTTGACACTCTAGAAGGGGGTACAGGAGCAGATACTTTTGTTCTCGGTGAGGGGGTTGCTTTTTATGCAAGTCCGGAGACAGATGAATTTGCTAGGATTCTAGACTTTAGTCGGGCAGAAGGCGATAAGATTCAAGTCTTTGGCAGCGTCAGTGACTACACTCTGGAGCTAGACCTTTTTGGAAGGACAATCATTGGCTACCAAGATAATATAATCGCTGTTGTGGAAAATGCAACTAATCTCAGCTTGCAGCTAGACTTCACCTTTACGGGCTTCAACTTTGTCTAGAACACTCGGCGCATACTGACTTGCAATCTACTCTGAGAGAGGGGGTTGCACTGAGTTGGGGTGTGTATCGTCTTCTAGGGGTTCTTCCTGTTCTGGGGTAAATTTTGACTGAGTGGGAAGTTGCGATCGCTTATTTTGCTTATTCTCTTTCAACCTCCCTGCCTTACGCGCTGCTTCTGTTAAGAGATACTCAATCTGAGCATTCACACTCCTCAACTCATCAGCCGACCATCTCTCTAGTGTTTCATATAGCTTCGGGTCTAGACGCAGCAAGAACCGTTTCTTCTGGCTCATGTATATAGGCTACCCGTATTCACCACAGGCTGTGTGTTCTGTTCAGACGTTAAAACCACCAGCAGGTTGTTAATCATAGCCGCTTTGCGTTCCTCATCCAACTCAATGATTTGCTGTTCACTTAAGCGCTTGAGTGCTTCATCTACCATCCCGACTGCACCCTCAACAATCTGCCGCCGTGCATCAATGATTGCCCGTGCTTGCTGACGACGCAACATTACTTGGGCAATTTCAGGCGCATAAGCAAGATGGGAGAGTCTCGCCTCTAATACTTCGACTCCTGCAACTTCGAGTCGCGCTTGCAATTCTTTCTGAAGAAACAACGCAATCTCGTCAGGAATTCCTCTTAGGGAAGACATAGAAGATTCATCAGGAGCATCATAAGGATAGCGGATTGCTAAGGCTCGAATTGCTGTCTCGCTTTGGATAGCAATAAACTCTTCGTAATCATCGACATCAAATTTAGACTTGGCTGAGTCTACTACCTGCCATACCACCACGGCAGCAATCTCAATCGGACTGCCTTGAGCATCATTAACTTTTAGTAGCTTGCTATTAAAGTTGCGA
Source organism: Symplocastrum torsivum CPER-KK1 (assembly GCA_019358875.1). Taxonomy (GTDB): domain Bacteria; phylum Cyanobacteriota; class Cyanobacteriia; order Cyanobacteriales; family Coleofasciculaceae; genus Symplocastrum; species Symplocastrum torsivum. The sequence goes on along the minus strand of JAHHIF010000012.1, from coordinate 52,039 downwards.
ACCCGCAGAGAAACCCTACATTTACTGGTAAAGGGATTAGTCCACCAGAATCCCGCCTCATTAACACTGCCAACATAACGTCCCAAAAACACAAGCACAACTGATTCATTTGGCTCAACGGTAAAGAACCCCGACACAGACGGAATTACCACCACTAGCAGTATTGCTCCTAACCAGGCACCCAACTCTGCTGCTAATTCATCCCCTAAGAAAAAATCTGCTACTCTGATGCCTCTTCCTAATACGGCTTCCAACCCTTGTATGGTTGACCAAGCCAACCATCCGCCAAAAACGGCTATGGCTAGTATGACGATAAGAGCGACGAAGCCATTAACTTTAGACGCGGGAACTTCTTTAATCCGTTCCATAATTTACTCCTACAAGGCTAAGTTTTTGAACCAAAATGATATCATCATAGTATCAGACAGAAGCTGACTTGGCTCTAGCCCATTCGGGTGAATTGATAAATTGATGTTGACGACTCTAGAACTACGCTGGTTTTCTCAGGGCACACTACCAACAGAGGTGGAACACTGGTTTCTTGCTGATAGTCCGGGTGAATTACTAGGTTCACCAGAAGAACGGGAAGACTTATATCTCTACACGCCAGAGTGCGACTATCTCAACATCAAACTGCGGCAGGGGCGTTTAGAAGTGAAGTGGCGGAAAGCCCAGTTGGGTAGCCGGGAATTTGGTGAGGCTTCCAGTGCTACCTGGCAAGGGAACGTTGAAAAATGGCTGAAGTGGATTTGTGACGACCCAGAGCAAGAAAGTATTATGCCAGTGGATGTCGTTGGGACAAAAGCGTGGATTGCGGTGAAGAAAACGCGATCGCAACGCCTATATCAAGGTATTAGTTATGAACTTACTCAGCTTAGGGTGAATAACAATGACTGGTGGAGTGTTGCTTTTGAGGTTGCACAGAAAGACGCTAACCAAATCAAGCATTTTGAGAATGTTGTTCGCTTAGTAAGCCAAACCTACCGAGGTCCCAAGCTAGTCGCTGAAAATTCTTACGGTTATCCTAAGTGGTTTGCTCTTGTGGCATAGACACTCTAGGTAAAATTTAAAATTTAATGCAATATCAAAGGGAATTGATATCAGTTGTTTTTTAGCTACTAACAACGAATAGTAATTTTGTATGTCTCCTATTGATTAACTATCTATAGAGTGAGGAAAACGTAAACAAGTGGTAATACGCTATGGCAAGAGCTTTTGCTTAGAATCAGGAAAGCTGGTTCATGTTTGTAAGGGCTAACAACTAACAGGCGAGAGAGTGCGATCGCTACTTTCAGTTCTTGACAAGTGACATAAGGTTGACGCCATGCTCAGGAACATCAGCAATAAGAAAGGGAAGCTACAGCATAAGCGTAAAGCTACTCCTCAAGGGTTATTCACCAAGTCAGTCGCTCAAGTTCGAGAGGAAACTGAAAGGAAACTGGGAACCTCAAACCAAGAGATTGAGGATCAGCTTTACAATCTGAAAGCTGCCAAAGAAATTGAGAACCTGATTGAGCAGGTGATAGATGGTCGGAAAAATAGCCGCCAATCAGTTCCGAACGACTTAACTCAAAGGGATATTGCAACGATCAGGTATTTAGCTGGAGTTTATGGGCTTACAGATGTTGCCGAAGCTAAATTGATCGCCTTTGTCAGAGACGTGAAAGCTGTACTAATGTCCAGGCACAAGCAACGATAAGGAAAACTTCTTCAGCATCAAAAGCAGTTCAAGCCCTAGGTGAGAAACCCCCCAATCACCAATTTCCCATTCCCCATTCCCCATTCCCAAAGAAAGTTTGACAGCTTGTCTTTTGACAAACGCGATCGCATTTTCTACAATCCCCGAAGAAATTCAGAAGCAATCCCCTTCAAGTTGTCTGCTTCAGGCATCACCTGGGATAAACCAAGCACTATGTTACTAGACCTTCTACTCATAACGGCTCTAGGATTCCTAGGGAGTTTTGGTCACTGTGTTGGAATGTGTGGCCCACTCACTGTCGCTTTTTCCTTATCCCAGCCGCAAGACAACCAAAAATGGTTAGCCTTTCGTTTTCACGTTTTGCTAAACCTAGGGCGAATCCTTAGCTATGCCTTAGTAGGTGCAGGGATTGGTGCATTGGGTTCTGTCGTACTAGCTGGGGGACAATTAGCAGGGATAGGTAGTGCCTTACGTCAGGGGATGGTAATTCTGACTGGCATCATGCTGATTTGGTTTGGCTTAGTACAGATTAAGCCAGAGTTCCTCCCGCGTGTCCCAATATTGCACCCACTAACCCAAAGTAACTTACATCAACGCCTCAGTACAGCGATGAGCAAGCTTTCCGCCAAACCCCACTGGTGGACACCTGCGCTTTTGGGTAGCGTTTGGGGCTTGATTCCGTGTGGTTTTCTGTATGCCGCTCAAATTAAGGCAGCGGAAACAGGAAATCTCTGGATGGGAACTGCAACGATGCTGGCGTTTGGCTTGGGTACGATGCCAATGATGTTGGGTGTGGGGGTGTCGGCATCTAAACTCAGTGCGGATAAACGCAGTCAGTTGTTTCGCTTAGGAGGCTGGGTAACACTCAGCATCGGTATCCTAACGCTGCTGCGAACAGGTGACATGGTGGATTATACAGGTCACGCCGCCTTGATTTTGTTGATGCTGGCGCTGATTGCGCGTCCGATTAGTCGCTTCTGGGTACAACCATCACGCTATCGCCGTGCTTTGGGAGTTGGTGCCTATGTCCTAGCTTTGGCTCATACAGGTCATATGCTAGACCATACATTGCAGTGGAATGTGGATGCGTTTTTCTTCATGGTGCCAATGCAGCAATGGGCGATCGCATCTGGCATATTGGCACTAGTACTCATGACACCAGCCGCGTTCACTAGTTTTGACCGCCTTCAGAAGAGTTTAGGCAAACGTTGGCGATACATTCACCTGCTATCTGTTCCCGCTTTAGTCCTTGCAGCGATTCATACGGTGCTGATTGGTTCTCACTACCTGGGTCAGTTAGAAGGTGGATGGGACAATAAAGTGATGAGTGCGATCGCATCACTTCTTGTCATTGGAGTTTTGTTACTGCGATCGCGTTGGCTTTGGTCATTATTGTCTTTAGAAAAATTCTATGTCCCACCTAAATGCTAAGTAAGCTGCCAGTTTGACAGCAAAGAATTGGGCAAACTTCAAATGATCGCAGAGGGGGGTATGAAAAAATGCAACAATTTATTACGATAAGGAGAGAGTGTTATGCAACGTTTTTGTAACATTTACTTTAAATAGCAAAAAGGTTTTCATTCATGCCATTTACTGAAGAAGAAGGCGGGCTGATCAATAACTTCGCCCCAGAGACCAAGACTTATCATGCCGAGCCTCCAACGAAAGCCCAACAGCGAAACTACATTTTGCTGGGTATGGCAGCGCTGGTATTGATTGGCAGCTTGCTGTTCGTGGCTTACTCAGCATCTAGCGTTAGCTAAGTGAGTACGTGCGATCGCTTAAGTTTCCCAACTACGAGCAATCCTGACAAGGAAAAACTAGATTGAGCCAGAGTGTCAGTTATTGTTGAATTGTTCTAATCGCATTCTGGACACTCTGGTAGTTTGTTGTTCTACCTTGTTCTTGGAAAAGCGCAGCGGCTTGCTGCAAGTCTTTTATAGCTGGCTCAGTCTGTTCAAGATTAAAGTGGGATAAGCCTCGGTTGTAAAATGCCTCTCCAAACGTCGGTTGAATCCGAATGGCTTCTGTGTAATCTGCGATAGCGGCTTGATGCTCTTTGAGCCGATTACGAGTTAGCCCCCGATTGTAATAAGCCATGGCGTTGTCCGGGTTAATCTTCAAGGCTTGCTCATAGTCTGCGATCGCTTTTTGATGCTCTCCGAGTTCATCGTGAGCATTGCCTCGGCTAACATAAGCTGTGTCATTCTTAGGATTCAGTTCAAGTGCTTTAGTACAATCTGCGATCGCTTCTCGGTAATTCTTCAAGACATACTGAGCATAGCCTCGATTACTGTAAGCTTGGTCAAAGTCAGCTTTAATCCGAATGGCGGCGCTGTAATCAGAGATTGCTTTATCATAATTGCCTAAACTGTGGTAGGCATAGCCGCGATTGTAGTAGGTGTCTGCGTCATTAGCGTCGAGTTGTATCGCCTGTTCAAAGCTTGCGATCGCACCTCGATAGTCCCCAGAATCTAATTTATCGACCCCTTGGTTATACAACTCCACAGCCCTTGCTTGGTTATTCTCAGCTTGAGCCGTCACTAGCCAAGAAGAACGTGGTGCGGTACGTCCATCGGGTAGTTGAGCGTGGACAGGAGAGACAAGTCCAGCCAGTACCGTAGTAAACCCCACAATAGCGATCATTCGATAAGTCTGGTTCATAATTTTCCTCCAAGGCAGCGTAGAAACCGAGTAGTAGCTCAATAATTAGACCGGAAACGTGAAAGAATTATCAGTCCTTCTCTTCCTAAATTAGCGTCCTGATCGGGGGTAATGGGTAGATGATTTAGATGAAGATTTGAATCGGAAGCAAGTACTCCAAGAAGAGTTTGATTGTTCAATCTCTTGTTTTACTCGATAAATCCTTGGTTAGGGGAGGCGTGTGAACAAGAAGAATACAGGAGTTGCAGGAGTTGCAGAAGTTCCAGGAGTTTAGATGAACTCCTTTCAACTGCTATGAAAAAGTAATATCGATCGGCTTCCCCTCTTTAGTAACCTAAAGATGAGACAATAAAGCCATTGGATTGAAGGAAGAGGGAGATGCTCAAAAGAATCGCTGTACTCCTAATGCTGGTAGTAAGCCTGAGTCTTTATGGCTGCAATACAGGTATCAGCGGGCTAAAAAGCTATGTAGACAGCATTGATGGCTATGAGTTTCTGTACCCCAACGGCTGGTTACCCGTAAAAGTGAGTGACGGCCCGGATGTTGTATTCCATGACATCATTGAGACTTCTGAAAATGTCAGTGTTGTAGTCGGCTCAATTCCTGAAGGTCAAACTCTAGCAGATTTAGGAACACCAGGAGAAGTCGGTTACAAATTGCAAAAAAATGCGATCGCGCCACCCGATTCAGGTCGTGAAGCAGAATTAGTCAACGCCGAAGCCCGTGAGTCGGGTGACAAGACGTATTATCTTCTGGAGTACACCGTTAAACTTCCCAATCAAAGACGACACAACCTCGCCAGTGTAGCCGTCAGTCGTGGCAAACTCTACACGTTCAATGCGTCTACAACCGAACAACGCTGGGGTAAGATGCAGAAAGTGATTAATCAAGTCGTTAAATCATTTTCCGTGTATTGAAGCTCTGCACGTAGATAATAAAACAAAAATGGCATGGGTGTTCCAACATTTGTATTAGCCTCGGCTTCACCAGCGCGTAGACGCTTGTTGCAAAATGCAGGAATTGAGCCAGTCGTTCGCCAGAGTGACTTTGATGAATCTCAAATTCAGTTAAGTGACCCAGTACCTTTGGTAGAGACTTTAGCACTACGCAAAGCCCAAACTGTTGCAAACCAACTTAGTGACGCTTTGGTGTTAGGCTGTGATTCAGTTTTGAGCGTAGGGGGTGAAATTCATGGGAAACCCGCTAATCCAGAAGAAGCGATCGCACGTTGGCAGCAGATGCGAGGGACTGTTGGCGTTCTCTACACAGGTCATGCTTTGATTGATCGGTCTCAGGACAAAACCCTAGTACGCTGTGGGATTACAAAAGTGTACTTTGCCGATGTCAGTGATCATGCGATCGCGGCTTACGTTGCTACCAGAGAACCCCTCAATTGTGCTGGCTGCTTTGCTCTAGAAGGTCGAGGTGGACTTTTCGTTGAAAAACTAGAAGGCTGCCACAGCAATGTCATTGGTCTTAGCCTACCGCTTTTGCGTCAGATGCTTGGTGAGCTAGGATACGATGTCACTGACTTTTGGCAATGAACTCAGTCCAGTAGTGCTTACATTAAATTTGTGAAGGTTAAGCTGAGCTTTGGTATATTCAAGAGACTTCTGAGCTAATATTCGAGCTAACTGTACAGCTTGAGGCAAGCGTAACCTTATGGCAATCAGTGACGACTTCAAAGAGAAACTCAAGGCAGGACAAATTATTGATGCCCTCACCCTGGCATTAGGTGAAGCCGTTGAGTTAGAAATTACTACCTGGGTATCTACAGATACAGAGACTTCAAGCGAGACAGACCAGCCAACAGCCAATTGCCGAATGCGTACTCGTATTAATATCGTTGATGGTGACATCGAAAACGAAGTTGGCAGCCAGTTTATTGGTAATGGCCCCTATACAGAACTGCGGCAATTTCACATGGAGCAGGTTCTAGAAGGACGCAAAATTATTCAGAACAATCTAGAAAACATCCAACAACTGTTTACGGTTTTGACAAACACCATTAACAAGCTACCCTCAAACTCACGCCGTATTGAGCCAGGAAATTCTGTCCTCCCACCCTCAACACAGGACAACTTGCCGTAAAAATTGAAGTAAGTGAGATTATCATCTTTGCAGTGTCTTTGTCAGTAAACTGCCTGACTTCGGTGGAACTACTATTATGGCGTTGAGCGATGACTTCAGAGAACAACTCAAGGCAGGCAACATTACTGAGGCTCTTGCCTTAGCACTTAGTGAAGCTGTTGAGTTAAAAATTACCACTTGGGTTGCTTCAGCAGAGGATGATGAGGCAGATAAGGCAAAACCCGGTCATCGCCTACGGACTCGTATCAACCTGATTGAGGGTGATATCGAAAATGAGATTGGAGATCAGTTCCTCAATGATGGTCGATATAAAGAACTACACCAGTTTCATCTTGAGCAGGTTGCTGAAGGTAACAAGATTATTCACAACAACCTGAAGAGCCTACAAAAGCTTTTTGAGGCTTTGGTTGCCCTGCGTTACCAACAAGAAGCTCCTCCTAGCATTGAACTGGACTCACATCCTTTTGAGAACGAGCTTTTAGCACCTTTCGATGCTGTTACTGATACGAGTGTGGTTATCGAACCTCCAGAATCAGTAGTTGAGGATTCTATGGTGATTCCTCACACGGTAACGGATGAAGCGATTATTGACACGGGTGTGGTCATCAATCCTCCAGAGTCGGTTGTTGAGGATACTGTTTTTCCCAATACACTAATCGAAACCGAAGGCGCTACTGATGCAGATGTGGACATTGAACTGCCATTAGTAGTTGAGGATTCGGCTGTTATTGCAGATACAGCAACTGAAGAGGAAGCCGCTAAAGCACCACCCTTACCTTTTGAAGAACAAAGTTCCTCCTCAACAACATCAGTAGACAGCACAACCGAATCAGAATCAGAAACAGATGAGGATAATTGGGATGACTCTGTCTTAGATTTACTAGAGTCGTTGCGTGTAGTGTCGCTATCTGATGAACAATCATCAAATACAGGGCTGGGTGATGACTGGGAAAGCTTTGTTGAACAAGAGCTAGAGTCAGAACCTACCGCCTTAGATTCTCAAGAGAACCCGGACTGGGGAATTTTCACTTTAGAAGATTTAGAGTTACCCCCAACCTCACCAGCCGCAAATATCGAAGCCTCAGACTCAAAAACTGATGAAGATTGGGGAGACTTAGTTGAACTTGAGGCTGAACCAGTTACCTTAGAAGCCTCAGTAAGCCAGGAGGTAGAAGTTTTCAGTCTTGATGATTTTGAGTCACCTCCAACTTCCCCCGTACTAAATATTGAGGCTCCAGACGCGGAAATTGATGAAGAAGACTGGGGAGACTTAGTTGAAATTGAGCCTGAACCAGCTACCTCAGAAGCCCCAGCAACCCAGGCGGTAGAAGTTCTCGCATTTAATGATTCTGAGCCGCCGCCAACTTCACCAACACCCAATATTGAGGCACCAGACGAGGAAATCGATGAAGATTGGGGAGACTTAGTTGAACCTGAGTCTGAACCAGCTACCTTAGAAGCACCAGCAACCCAGGAAGTAGAAGTTCCCTCCTTTGAGGATTTTGAGCCATCAACTTCATCAGTACCAAATGTTGAGGCTCCAGACGCGGAAATTGATGAAGAAGACTGGGGAGACTTAGTTGAAATTGAGCCTGAACCAGCTACCTCAGAAGCCCCAGCAACCCAGGCGGTAGAAGTTCTCGCATTTAATGATTTCGACTCGCCGCCAACTTCACCAACACCCAATATTGAGGCACCAGACGAGGAAATCGATGATGAAGATTGGGGAGACTTAGTTGAACCTGAGTCTGAACCAGCTACCTCAGAAGCCCCAGCAACCCAGGAGGTAGAAGTTCTCGCATTTAATGATTTCGACTCGCCGCCAACTTCACCAACACCCAATATTGAGGCACCAGACGAAGAAAGTGATGATGAAGACTGGGGAGACTTAGTTGAACCTGAGTCTGAACCAACTACCTCAGAAGCCTCAGCAACTCAGGAGGTAGAAGTTGTCTCCTTTGAGGATTTTGAGCCATCAAATTCACCAGCAACAAACATTGAGGCTTCAGACGCGGAAATTGATGATGAGGATTGGGGTGACTTGGTTGAACCCGAACCTACGCCAGAACCAGATCAGCCTATTCCTAGCTTGGATTCGTTAAATCTGGAAGAGGATGAGGCGTGGGATGAGTGGGTTGTAGAAGAACCAGAGTCTATACCTGATGTACCCGTGGCTGATATAGAGTCATTGGATTTGGGAGAGGATGAAGATTGGGGTGATTTAGAGGAAGACACCGATCCGTTTGCTGCGCCTTCAGCGTTGGATGAGTTGCTACCGGACGTGGACATTAATGAAGACTGGGATGAGTTTTCGGCACAAGAGCTAGAACCCTATTCAGCCAATCCAGATCCAGATAGTGAGTTTGACTTGTCTCAGTCGTTAGATGATCTAACTCTTGAAGAGTCGGCTTCCTCTGCAACTGAGGACATTGATTTAAGCGAAAGCCTCGATACAGATTCCTCTACAGAACAAAGTGTGTTTGAAGAGTCAGATGACTTTCTCCAGGGAATAACTGAACCGCAAGAGGATTCAGCTATCGACCCCATAGATGCGTTGTTTGAAGACGATGAGCCGAAGTCTGTAGAAAAAAGAGTGCCACCACCCCATCGCTTTCCAAACCAGAACAATTAAACACTAAGGAGCATGACAGCTTTGACCAATACCAGAAACCGCAACAGAAAAGAATTGTCAGACTTATCAGCACCAAGCAGCAGGTCTGTTCCTCCTAGTTTAGGTAGAACCCTGAATGAATTTTTGCAGTCCTTGGGTGAAGTTCTTGTTGACATCACAGCGTTAGAAGTCAACACAATGGTTGTGGCGCAAATTACTGGGGACAAGTTTATTGCTTGGGAAGCTTATCGGGATATTTATGCAATATCTGAGGATTATCTTGAACAACAGGAAATTCATGAGTCATTGTGCGATCGCTATCTTGAGTTACGCAAAAATCTGGAACTAGAGTACACCTTACTCCTGACTAACCCAACCTCTGAATTTTATGACCCAAGCGTCCTGGATTCAGCACGAGGAAATGGTCAAATTCTTACCGACCCAACGGTAGAAATGCATGACATCCAAACACGACTGCCAGACCCTGTTCAACCCACTAGCCCTGAAGATATTCTAAAGGCGCAAAAAGTTTTGGCTGATAGTCATTTCTTACGCAGCTTGCGGAAGATTAGTGAACTAAAAGCCGCACTGGATAATCGCAACAAAGCGCTCCTGAAAAAGCAAGCTGAGCAAGAAGGCTATATCAAATCAGAAGTTCTGCAAAAGGCAGTGACAACTGATATGATTTACGCCCAAACGGTAATTCAGCTAGATGGAGATATCATCAACCGTTACTCTCAAGAAATTTTTGACCATCCTCATCGAGACACAATCTTACTAATCCACAAAGAAGGTGTCCTCGCTGGTGAAAGGCAGTGGCGCGGACTATTAGAATTTATCATCAATCTCGTGCAAGGTTCGCTTCAACGAGCTTCTAGCAGAGAATTTCTTCCTTGGAATTCATCAAAACAAAAAGGGTAAGGATAGAGTTTTCCTCCCGTGCCGCATCCTCTCCGCCAAAAACATTCCCAAAAGGTTCCTAACAACAACGGTCTGAATTTAGATCCGTACATTCAAGTTGATAAAGAACAAATCACTCGTAAGCGTGTGCTGTTCCACGGCATTCACTTTCATCTAGATAAAGACATTCTCACAAGCATTCAACAAGCTCAAGAAACAGGTCGCCCCCTTGAGATTTCCCACCAACTTCTAGCAGATTTGCGCTACTACGCCCTGATTGATGGCGAAAGCCGTTTACAGTCTGGACTGACCTTCTGTACCTACTATCTGCGAGGAGGTGTCGAGGAGGCACTGATGCGAAGTGTTATCTCAACTGATGGCGATATTATTCATCAGATTAAGAGCGACTGTCTAGAACGTCCCAAATTTTGCTATACGATTGCCTCAGCTCACTATTGGCTAATTGATCAATTACTAAGTCAATTGCGATTGAGGGTATTACTAAAGGTCAATCTGTTATCTTGGGCGCTATCTATACTGATTACTGCGGGAACGGTGATTCCTTATATACAGCAACTAATGCAGAGTAGTCCTTGGATGCTGTTGGCACCTGTAGTGATGTCTTGGTTCTTGCAAGTAGGTTTAAAGCGGCTACTGATGTTGTTATTACCAAGTGTTGGTCGCTGGGCTTTGCGTCAACTCCTTGCCCGTTTGCTCTCACAATCGCTCTTAGACAAAAAGATTGCCAAGGGTATTTTGGCATGGTTAGTACCTTGACAAAGCTGTCATTCATAAGATTACAGGCATTTAAATTTTGTTGTTGGAACTTATAGCGGTTCTCAATTCGAGGCAGTATCGAGTGATTTCTCCTACAAGGCTACCGTATATCCCTCTTCTGTCACTCTCCGAAATACGAAGCAACAAGAAAGCCAAACTATCCATCAGGAAAAAAAGGTTGAAATTGATTCATGGCATGAATTAATTCGTGAAAACCGAGCAATAAGTTGGTTCTAGATTGGGCAAAGACGGTGTAGAAGATTCATCAACTGTTCTCCATCTTCTAAATAAGTCACGTACTCGCTTTCACCCACCTTAATATCCTTCCCTTCCATATCCTCGCCGTACCGCTCAGCCATGACGACAATCGGTGTGCTGCTGGGGAGTTCCGCGCCTTGACGTATGCGCCGCCCCATGTTACAAAACTCGTCTATCGGCAGCTTGACTTGGTTGAGCAAAATCAGGTCAGGATGATCGCGTACACCACGCGCTATGGCGATCGCGTCTTCTTCCTCTAGCGCCATAATCACACGGTAGCCCCAGTTGTAGAGGTTTTGCTTCAGGAGTGGGCGTGTGTCGTCATCCAGTTCGATCATCAAGATTGTCGGTGGCGTATCTTTTTTCTCGTTCATTTGTTCTCCATTTGCTCTCCATTTGCTCCTCTCCAAAAATGTGACTCGCAGACTGAGGAGAAGAGAAGTATTACAGCCTGAACAGACCTAAGCCATTAGACGGGCAGGCTCAGCGAAAGTGCTTCACTTTCTGCCGCACGACACAAGGGAAGAACGATCTGATTAGCCATCTCTGTCCTTTGGTCCGAGCAAGCGATCATATTCCTCTCTGAGAACTCTAAAACATTCGCACGAAGACGCTTCCAGCGCTCGCTGGTTCAGGATTGTGACGTTACCTCGCTGGTACCGGATCAGACCCCTCTCCTGAAGCTTTTGGGCAGCTTGGGTGACACCAGCACGGCGCACACCCAGCATGTGGGAGATGAACTCATGCGTAAGCTTAAGCTCTTTCTTGTCAGTGCGGTCTTGGGCTTCGAGCAGCCAGCGTGCTAAGCGTTGGTCTAGATTATGGAGGCTGTTGCAGCCTGTTGTTTGCGAGATCTGGGCGATCAGGGCTTGGGTGCAGCGCAGCATCACGTCACGCAGCTCCTTGTTGCAGTCAAACTCCTCCAGCAGCAGTTGTGCATCCACCTTGATCGCGCTGCCAGCCATCTGCACGATATATTCTGTCTGCGTGGTCTCCCTTCCGCCCATGAAGGCATTGACACCGAGTACCTCCCTGTTGCCGATCAGACCCGCCTCAGACGTGGAGCCATCATTCATCGTGACGGTGATCGAGAGAAGGCAATCAGTAGGGAAATAGAGAGACTCGATAGTCTCACCAGGATGGTGGAGTATTATGCCCTGTTCCAGCGAAACTCGCTTCAGGTTGGGGGCAAGCTTCTTGTATAGCTCACGGGGTAGAAGGGTAAGTAGGCGGTTCCCAGTAGTCATGCGGAAAAGTCTTGAACTCGTACACGAGTAACTAAATTTTTTGCGCCAACTAATTTTTGCTACGCAAAAATTAGTTGGCGCAAACTTCATTTCTGTCACTGTGCAAAAATTTGATTGAGCCTCAATTCTATCAACGATTCCTTCCCAGACTGTTCATCATTCGCTATCGCTTCAAAATCAGGCGATGCTGGGAGTCTACGCTCAGCTTCGATAGGGTTCGTTCAGCAATTAGACATCGCTTTTAGCTGTCATGGGATTTAAGCTTACTCTGAACCAACAAGGTTGGGTGTGCGATCGCTAATTTCCAGAAAAGCGGGTAGCAAAGTTTTGCGATCGCGTTGGGGAAAGTGCCCTTGCCTTGAGGATTGCAGAGGCGAGGAAGGCATAGGACAAAACACCAACGACAGCTAAGAGCAAAGGACTAACATATCCCGTTGCATTCCATAGAGCATGAAGTGTTGCTGCACAGAGATAGCCGACACTCAGAATTCGCCAACGCTTACTCGGCTTGAGGATGCTCAACCCAATGAAATATCCCAAATAGCCACTGTATGCCATGTGCCCCACCACTGAGCCAAGAATCCGAGGAATCAACAACTGTAGTCCCAACAGTTGCCCCTCACCTGCTTGCAGGGTGACATTATTCATAATTTCCGGGACGTATTGCCCTAGCGTTTCCAACAGCGTAAACCCAACAGCCGATGCTGCCCCTAACAATATTCCATCCAGGGGTTCCCAGACACCAATCCGTTCTCGCCAAGGGGAAGAGAAAAGCATTCCCAGGAAATATGCCCCTAACACTGGCAATGCCTTGAGCAACTCTTCCATCAACCCTGCCCCAAAAAACATCCGCACAAATAATGAGGCAGCGCTAACTACTTCTCCTTCATTTGGCAGCTTTCCAGGCAAAATATCCCGGAAAATGAGGATAAATAGCGGCAGGATTGGACCAACAAGAATGAGACTGGTACACAACGCACAAGCAAGTAACACCCACAACGGTTTAGACTTGCCGCAGAGTTGGTAGACAAAGAAAAAAGCCGCTCCTGACAGATAGGTTGCCAGCAGCAGATTAAACACAGCCGATTGACCAACGGCAGCAAACATCAACACCACAAACACTACCGTGAGGATGCCTGGTATCAAGAACGCTTTCTGAGTTAAGTCACGTCCGGTTGAAGCGAGAGGAAATAGTTGGGTAAAGGTGACAGAATCAGGTTTTTGATAACTAGCCGCAGCAGCCGAGATTAGAGGAGTTTTCTTCGCTGCCGTGAGATTAGAAGGGGTTGGTGGAGGTGTGAGTGGTACAGGATTGTAGTGTGGGCACTCGAAGACAAATTGGGGTCCACCCTGACCTAACTCAATGCGATCGCCCGGTTGTAATTTATGACAACCTTTTAAGTAGTGCCCATTAATATAGGTGCCATTCGCACTACTGAGGTCGCAAATTTCCCAATGAGCTAAGCCATTTCTCAAAGAATGGAGTGGGCGAATCACAGCATGACGCCGCGAGACAATCGTGTACTGATTTGGCTCTAAGATAATTTGACAGCTAGGGTCGCGTCCAATCACCATTTCTTGCTCATCGGATAGGGCATATGGCGGCAGGAGCAACCCTACTACATTACCAGTAGATAGCTGTCGCAGAAATCCACGATAAACCTGACCTGTCATAATTGGTTGTTGGTTATCTGTTATTTGGTTTTAGTTGTGGGTTATTTGTTAACTCGCCAACCAACAACAGTTAACTCGCCAACCAAATACAAACTACTGATTTGCTCTAGCATCACGGACTGCCGCGTAGAACATTAATCCAGTCAAAGGGATGCTAGCGGCTAGGATAATCCCAGTCGTTAGCGTCCCCAACTGCGGGTTTCCCGAAGACAGCTCAAAAATCGAACCAACGGCTGCGATCGCGGCTACACAGGAACTCATCAAAAACAGACCGCTTTTCGGAGTCATCATAGTTCCTGGTTGCCTTATTCAGTGAAGGGTTTAACAGCTTGTGCAGAGAAGCCGTGCTTTTTCAGTTCCTGTGCCAAAACTAAGCCATTTTGCACACGATCTACGAACATTACCCCGTTGAGGTGATCCATTTCATGTTGTATGGCACGGGATAATAGCCCAGTCGCCTTCAGCGTTTGAGGGCGTCCGTTTTCGTCTTTGTATGCCACTTCAACTTCATCGGGACGGGTGACATCCAGGTAAACACCTGGAATACTCAGACAACCTTCCTGAGCATCACACAGAGCGCGACCAAAGCGCTTAATCACTGGGTTAATTAAGACTAATGGGTGTTTTTCTGGCTTGTCAGGCTCACAGTCAATCACAATGACTTGCTTATTAACTCCCACCTGTGGCGCAGCAAGACCAATACCATCAGCACTGTACATAGTTTGTAACATTTCTTGTGCCAACTGACGGATGCTTTGGTCAACCTTGGCAACGCGCTTGGCAGGCTGACGCAAAACGCGATCGCCTAGATAATGAAGCTCTAAAGGAGGGTTTTCTAATTTTTTCTTTTCGACAACAACTTGAGCAGTCATGGCTGAAGACTCGTGAATAAGCTAGGTTTTTGACAATTGAGTTCCTAATTACTATTTTAACAGTTCCATCCGTTTGAAATTCGGGGGATTCCCCACCAAAACAGAGCGCTTGATGCGATTATGAATGAGCAATTATTGACGCGCTTCTGGGCATAGACGTAGAGGATGTTCCAATTTCTAACTAAACTCGATTATCTCTTGCGCGAGACACTCATCGGCTTGCAGCGTGGGGGTTGGATGAATTGGGCGGCTGTGAGTACCGTCACGGTTTTATTGTTTCTCTTTGGGATGAGTGTGCAAGCGTCTTGGAGGTTAGAGGGGTTGCTCAATCAGTTCGGCAGTCAGGTAGAGGTTTCTGTGTATCTCGATCCTGGAGAACGGTTAGAAAAAGTAATACCCATCGTGCAGGAACTGCCCCAAGTGACTGAAGTCAAAATAATTTCTAAAGAACAAGCTTGGGCATCTTTAGTTCAGGAACTGGGAATATCTGATATTGCAGGTGCAACTGCACAGTTAGAAGGTAATCCACTGGTGGATGAATTGAAGGTGAAGGCAAGGAACCAAAAGGATGTCCCGACTCTTGCCCAACAACTCGCCAAGATACCAGGAATTGATGATGTTCAATATATGGATGATGCTCTGAAGCGAATGCAAGAACTCAATCAGGGTTTAGGTTGGGTGAGTCTAACAATTACCAGCCTCTTGAGCCTGACAGCGATTGGCGTAATTACAACAACGATTCGCCTAATTGTAATGGCACGGCGGCGCGAAATTGAGATTATGCAACTCGTTGGCGCAACCACAGCTTGGATTTATCTGCCGTTTATTTTGCAAGGGATTACCTTTGGTGTTGTTGGCGCTCTGATCGCTTGGTTTTTAATTACTAGTGTCTTGCAGTTTATTGCCAAGTTGCTTGCCACTAGCCCCGATTTCATCCAATTTCTCGCTGGAGGCGTACAACCCAACCCAATCCAACTACTCCTCCTGCCATTGTTGCTTCTCAGTCTTGGTGGTTCAGTCGGTTTAATGGGAAGTTTGTTTGCCGTGCGTCGATTTGCCTCGCGGTGATAAGCGAATGTATCTTCAAATTTCATTGTTGGAATTGAGTCAGTCCCCATCAACTTCTTTTTGTCACACTGCCATCACCGACATGGCTACATCCAGCAAGGCATTGTGTTCGCGTAGCGTCTCAATTAGTCGTTCTACTGCTGGTGTAATTCCAGTCAGCAATATCGTCTGACTATCCTCTCCCGTAGAGACGATTTCTGTTTGCACATCAGAGGCTTCCCAAGCAGTATCTGTACCTGAGACTCGGACTACTGCGATCGCACGGAGTTCTGGAGATGAATAATCATAGCAGTTCACTTGCTGCACGGCTGACAAGCGTTCCAAAACCCGCAACAGCATATCCTTCTTGTACTCGGTTGCCCGAAAGCTCAGGACAATCCGACCTCCATCTGTGCCTGCTAACGTTATCCCACTCCCCAAAATTGTCTCTAGTGAGACACCCCGATTCGAGAAGACTCCCGCCGCTGCTGTTAGTGCGCCTGGTTTATCTTGAGCTTTGATTACAAATACCCAGCGCTCTTCAGCCATTCTTACTCCACTCCTGAATTTTGGATTTTATGCGATCGCTTGTTTGTTTGAGCAGCAAGGCTTCATCCTCCCACAACTCGATTGGCACAACCTGAGTCCACCCCATCGGTGTGACGATAATTGGGACTCCAATAGAAGTATGGATATCGTAAAACTCGCCATCAACGCGCACCTGTCCCGACACGACAATTTCCCGTCCATCTAGGAGGCTACGCACCAAGTCCACCGTAGCGTTAGCTGTAGCAGCGAGGGTTCTTGCGCCAGACATCTGTGTGACATAAGGTTTAAGCACTACACGCAAATCGGGTGGCAAACGGTCAACATACTCAAACGCTTCACGGATCTGTTCTGAGTGGAGATAATCAAGGAGAATTTGCTTTTCCTTGCTCACTTCATCGGCAAATTGAGAAATCTGACGTTCTCTTTGCAGACGTTTGAGGGTAGCTTGCAACTCCTCCTCATCCATGCCATGAATCTGCACACTACTCCAGAGTGGCACCAAGCCTTCACCGTGTTCTCCCACAACGAACCCTTGTACCAACTGCCGTCGTACACCGATATCATTCGCAATTTCCCGCCGAAAGCGCAAGCTATCCGAGTATGCACCGATGCCAATTACCCGATGTCGTCCCAAGTAGTGACTGAAAACTTCCACG
This sequence comes from Symplocastrum torsivum CPER-KK1, assembly GCA_019358875.1. GTDB lineage: Bacteria > Cyanobacteriota > Cyanobacteriia > Cyanobacteriales > Coleofasciculaceae > Symplocastrum > Symplocastrum torsivum. The sequence continues at coordinate 34,993 of JAHHIF010000012.1, read as the reverse complement.
GCTAACTCTACCGGATTCGTTACAACCAAGATAATTTCATGACCATGACCATATTGCTTAATCGCCTTGGCGTAGCTATGAAATAGAGGTAAGTTGCTTTGTGCTAAGTCGTCTCGTGAACTTGCTTTACTGCTTGTCATCGTGACACCAGCACTCATCACAATCACATCACCCACAACCTCTTCTGGGTGCAAAGCGACATCCAGTTCCGGTGCAATCTCAGCGTAGGCGTCAGTTAAGTCACTACGCAGTCCATACAGAATTTGAGAACTTTTTCCTTCTGCTCTCCCAACTAACTGTAGTCGTTCAGTGGGAGAAAGCACTCGAAAGTCCAGTAACTGGGCAACGATTTCACGCCCACAGCCTCCACTAGCGCCAATGATGGAAACGTCCATTTTGCTTGGTTGCCCTCTCGTTCTTTTTTAGGATGGTGATTGAGCCAGTGCAATGAGATTTTAAGCCTGCACCGTTCTTGTAGAAGTTTGTCTTGAGCAAAAAGGTGGCAGGTTAGGTTATCGATTCAATTGCGTTGTTCAACGTCTACTCCCTTCCCTCTGTAAGATTACCTATTGCAAATCCTGTCCCCTTCCTCAATCACCCGTCCCCAGTCCCCCGTCGTTATTGGTATTCTTCTGCCGGGAAGGGAGTAAGTTCACCTTCTTACTCTTCCCTGGTCGGTGATTCAGTGGCAAAGTAACTATAAACGTTGTGCCAAGGTTCTCTTCACTCTCTACAGCGATTTCTCCTCCCTGCGCGATCGCACACTCTTTTGCAATCAACAATCCCAAACCGCTTCCTGGAACTTTGCCTACATTACTACCCCGGTGAAACGCTTGAAACAAAAACTTTTGATCTTGTTGAGGAATGCCAATTCCTGAATCTTGAATGTGAAAAACTACTTGTCCTTTTTCACAAGTTATGCTTAGGCTTATCTCACTACCTTTAGGTGAATACTTAATCGCATTGAGTAGTAAATTTTTGAGGATGCGCCGTAGCAATTTTTCATCCCAGATACCTGAGGCTTGATACTCATTAATCAAAGTAACTTTGTGTTCTTTTCCCTCATCCTCTTGTAACTCAGCAATCAACCTACGGCAAAATTCATTTAAATCAACTAAAGATGGATTCACCCCTATTGTTCCAGCTTCTATTTTCCCCATCAAAAGGAGGTCATCCAATAGTTGATTTATCCGTCTGACGTTTACTTTTATATGCTGGAGATAAGTACGCTTTTTCTCTTCAGTTCCTTTGCGAGTATTATTTTCGATTAAGTCAGCACAAGCAAAAATAGTATTGAGTGGGTTGCGTAGTTCATGGGTAGTGACATAGAAAAATCTAGATTTAAGCTTACTAAATTCCTCGCCTTTTGCTTGTGCCTCAGTCGTTGTCAAGACTGAGTGTTTGTACTCTGTGACATCCGTTAGCATATATGTTGCAAAAGTCGGTTCTTCCCCAATTCCTTGCACCAAAGAAACCGTAAACCGCCCCCAATACAATGCTCCATCTTGATTGAGAAAGCGCTTTTCTAGCTGGTAAGAGTGGCGCTGTCCAGCTATCAGTTGTTGGAATGTCACTAACTCTACACCGGATTGATCTAAACCCATCAATTCCCGCAAAACCACTGGCAATTCTTGGGCAGTACAACCCAGAATAGTTTGTAGTGTACAGTTGCTCTTGATGACGTGACCGTGCTTATCTAGAAGTGCCATACCAACCGCAGCGTTCTCGAACATGGCGCGGAACAAGGGTTCACTCAGTGACACAGCAGAAGAGGTGATGTCGCTTCTTCCCCTTGACTCAACCGCAGACGGAACACAAACCGTTGTTGCTCCTCGGTTTTCATCCGTAAAGTCTTGCATCCGCCAGAGCAAGCTTACTACTTGATTTTGCAAATCCTGTACAGGTGTAACTGTGAATGAGGCGATAAAGTCAGCTTGGTGCCTATGCTGAATGGGAACAAGCCAATTTTTGATTGACTCGCCTCTAGAAAGCTGATTTAACTGCGAGTAGAAGTTATGACGTTCTTCAGCCGCCACAAAAACAGCAAGGGGTTTGCCAACAAGACTAACAGAAGGAACTTTGAGCAACTCTACAGCGGCTTGATTGGCTTCAAGAATTACCCCTTCTTTGGTCGTTATTAGATAGCCATCTGGAACAAGTTCAAATAGTTGTTGATAGCGCTGACGTTCAGCTTCTATTTCCCTGTTAATTTGAGCTAATTCATCATTTTGTTGCTGGAGTTCCTCAACAACAACTCGCAACTCTTCTAGAGAAAAGGTAAGTTCTTCTAAACTCTCCCAAAGTAGTTCTTGTGGCTGAGTTGGCAGGTCATCTGTTTGTCGCCATCCCTCCGGGGGGGATTTTGGCAAATTATCTGCCCGTTGCCACAGTTCTTCAAGGCGCCGCAAGGACAGAGTAATCTGTTCGTCAAAAATCTTATTGGTCATAGGTAGAACGCCTCAGATTCTTTTGAGAGTGTAGTAGATGCTGTTAGTAACTTAGAAACCTTTTTTTGAGCTTCTGCCTAAGCGTCAGCGAACTGTTGCTTGTCGGTATTTGTTAAGTCTAAGTCGGATTAACGTTATCCTAATCTGAAAATAGCAGGTGAGGCAGGGAGAAAACTTTTAATTGTTTATTAATTACCTGGGTTGCCAATTGAGTCGTGCAGGGGAAGATTTCAGGAGAGTGTTGTGAGTGATGAGCAAGATTTGGCATTTGAGACGTTACTCAACTATCTCAAGCAGTCTTGGAGGATCGATTTTACAGGTTATAAACGTCCGACACTGATGCGCCTGATGAAAAAGCGGATGCAGCGAGTTGAGATTGGCTCGTATAGCGATTACCAAGACTATCTGGAAGCTAATAGCGTTGAAGTCGATTACCTACTCGATGCACTGTTACTCAATGTGACGACTTTCTTTCGCGATCCGCAGGCTTGGGAATACATAGCCAATGAGATAGTCCCACGGATTCTTGAAGCTAAGCCAAACAATGAACTAATCCGAGTCTGGAGTGCTGGCTGCGCCTCTGGTGAAGAAGCCTACACGATCGCAATTATCCTTGCCGAAGCGTTAGGAGAAGAGGAATTCCGAAGACGGGTGAAAATCTACGCGACCGATTTAGATGAAGAAGCGGTTGCCCATGGTCGTCTTGCTACCTATAGTAGTCGAGAATTGCGAGATGTTCCCGACGAACTGATCAATAAGTACTTCGACCAATCGAAAACTGTTTGTACCTTCCGTAGTGACTTGCGGCGCGATGTGATTTTTGGTCGCCACAATTTGGTTCAAGACCCTCCGATTAGTCGTCTGGATTTGCTGATCTGCCGCAATACTCTAATGTATTTCAATGCAGAAACACAGGCACGAGTCCTCGCCCGCTTCCACTTTGCCCTCAATGACACTGGTTTTCTCTTTGTAGGCAAAGCGGAGATGCTACTAACCTACACTAATCTCTTTACGCCATTTAAGCTTAAGTATCGGATTTTTGCGAAACTGCCGAAGGGGAAGTTACGCGATCGCCTTTTAGCAATCGCCGACGCAGCTAATACAGAAGTTGGTCATCATTAAGAGTAAAAAGTAGGCGTTTGTAGGATATCGAAGAACCCTAAGATTGACGACTCTTGCCAATTCCCCATTCCCAATTCCCAATTGTCACGAACCACAGTAAACAATTAAGTCAATTTCCACATCACCCAAACCAGCAAGACCGACAACGCCAATTGTTGTCCGACTGGGCAAGTGACCTGCTTCAAAGTAAGTTGGATAAATTTCATTAACTGTCTCTATATAGCGCAAGTCAGTAATAAAAATCCGTGCCATAACTACCTGATTCAACGTAGCTCCAGCGTGTTCCAAGACTAACTTCAAGTTGTCCATCACCCGCCTCACTTGTTGGTCTATTAGACCCGCTACTATTTCACCCGATTCGGGATCTTCTGACAATTGCCCCGTAACAAACAAAAAATCACCCGCTCTCACCGCATGGGGAAAAGGACCAGCAGGAGGAAGGGCGTTATTTGGCAAAGTAATATATTCAATCACGCTATTACCTCTTGTACAGGGGAGTGGAGAAGACTGGCAATAGAATCTTACAGTGGAAAGGGAGTAAATTCAGTCCATGACGCAGGCATCTCTATCCTGGCGTTACCCGCTTCTGATATTTAGGTGATTTCTGAAAAACAAATTACCAGATAAGCGAAGATGCTCCTATACAATGGCGAGTTAAGGAGCAAGTCTTTGGAGCTATCGATGCAGGAGAATCGCCTTAGTCCATCTCAAATAGAGGTTCTGCGGTTAGCTGCCTCCAAAATGCGTGGAGCACAACGACGCCACTTTCAGGCGGAAATAGCATTGAAATACTGTTGTTGCCTAAATGGGACATCCTCATTCGCCCCGCCTGATGGGTAAGTTCTTTAGTGGAAATCACCTTAAGCGCTCTGAAGTTCAAGTGATGGGTAATCAATGTAACCCCGCTCATCCCCACCGTAGAAGGTTGAGCGATCTGGGGTGTTCAATGGAGCATTGAGCGCAAAGCGTTCTGGCAAGTCAGGATTGGCGATGAACAGTCTGCCATAAGCCACTAAATCTGCATCCCCAGCCGCTATAACTGCATTTCCTTGTTCACGATCATAGCCACCAGCGGAGATGATAGTTCCTGTAAAGATTGGACGGAAGTACCGCGCCGCTAAACCGACTTCTTTGTCATTGAGGTTACCAATATCTTTAGCCCACCGCTTGAGAGCATCTGCATCAGCTCTTGGTTCTACGAGATGAAGATAAGCTAGTCCGAAGCGATTAAGGGCAGATGCTACATAGCTAAATAATGCGGCTGGATTCGAGTCATACATACTATTAAATGTACCCGTGGGCGAGAGGCGCACTCCCACACGTTCCGCTCCCCAAACGCTTGTCACGGCTTCAGTGACTTCCAACAGGAGTCGAGCGCGATTTTCAATGGAACCGCCATATTGATCGGTGCGCTGATTCGAGCCATCTTGGAGAAACTGATCCAATAAATAACCGTTGGCACTGTGAATCTCTACGCCGTCAAACCCAGCGGCTAGAGCGTTTTCTGCTCCTTGACGGTATTGTTCAACAATTCCCGGAATCTCATCTGTCTCCAATGCACGGGGTGTTACAAAAGGTTGTTGCCCTTCATACGTTGATGCTTCACCCTCAGGTGCGATCGCACTTGGTGCAACGGGTAGCGCACCATCCGGTTGTAACGAAGGGTGCGAAATCCGCCCAACGTGCCATAGTTGCAGGAAAATTCGTCCTCCACGCTCATGCACGGCGTTAGTCACTAATCGCCAGCCTTCCACTTGTTCTTGTGAGTAAATTCCTGGAGTGCTAGGATATCCCAAACCTTGCGGTGAGACTTGAGAGGCTTCGGTGATAATCAATCCAGCCGATGCGCGTTGAGCATAATAATTAGCATTCAGCGCTCCTGGGACGTTTCCTGCTCTTGCACGATTACGAGTTAATGGTGCCATCACAAGGCGATTGCGAAGCTCATAGGGACCAACTTTAACAGGCGATAGCAAATTAACTTCGTTACTCATGGGTTGAATCTCCATATTGTTTAATCTTGAGGGAAATAGAACAGGACTTACGCAAATCCACCCTTGAAACACCATTTGTCGGGGCGCACAGCTGTGCGCCCCTACCAGATATGGCGCTTGTGCGTAAGTCCTAAGAAGAAAGGGAGAGATAAAGCCTTTTCATATTGAGTTGGACACTCTCCCTTTCTGGAGTAAATCGGCTACATGACTATGTACAGCTAGTTAGGAACAATGTTGCCGAAATCGAGAATTAAGCGGCTTTCTCAGAGGTTGTCAAGTATTGCTCATCCAGCGCATTCAGCTTGTCAACCAACACAGCGAATGGCGCTACACCCACAACCTGATCCACCACTCGTCCATCCTTGAAAAACAGCAGTGTCGGAACGGCTTGGATGCCGTAGTTTGTCGCCACAGCGTCATTTTCGTCAATATTCAACTTGCCAACCTTGGCACGTCCGGCAAAATCAGCGGCAAGTTCTTCAATCATTGGCCCAACCATCCGACAGGGGCCACACCAAGGTGCCCAGAAATCTACAAGAACTGGCTGTGCGCTTTCTAATACCTCGCTTTGGAAGTTATCAGTAGTCAGTTTGATCGATTTGGTATTGTCTGACATCGTTAAAACTCTCCTGTATACCGAGCTTCATGTATCGCTGGTAGTGCCAAAGTCGATAGGGTTGCTAGACTCTGACTCTGAACACCATCAGTCCTCGGTTGATTAAGTGGTTAAACAACCACTTAAGTAAAAGATAAAGAATTTTTAGGAGAAAGTCAAGTAGTCATTTAACCATTTCAGCAGGAGGTCGAAGTTTATGAGACAATAGAGGAACAATTTATTAACAGTGTTATACTTACAACTTTATCAAATACTTATTTAAGTACTTAACTTAACAATTCCAAATACGCAACCTCTGACCATGACTGAGAAAAGTGATAATACAAGAGCGATGCCTCTGCCTGTTGCCCCTCAAGACGACAGCCTTATCCGGGCGAAAATTTTTGCCGCGTTGTCTGACCCAACACGACTACGGATTGTGGAGTTGCTTGCACAAGAAGAGGAGATGAGTGGCACAGACATTGCTAATAAATTAGAGATTAGCTTGGCTCTGTTTTGCCATCATTCAAAGGCACTCGCTGAGGCAGGGTTAATCAGGCAGCGCAAAGATGGGCAGACGAAGTACAACTCGCTCAACTGCGATTTACTGAATGCCTGCCTCAAAAGTTTGACGAATAAAGGTGAGTAGAACGTGGGGAGGACGACTCCCTTCATTGCTGAGGGTTGTCAATCAACAGCTTAGGAAGAAAGTCACTAACTTAAGCGAAAAATAATCATTTGTAGAAAAACCCAGATTGGGGGGCTTCCCCCCAAACCCCCCATTGGGGGACAAGCGTCTCCCCCAAACCCCCCGCGCAAAGGTTGGTTGGTTGTGACTGAATTTTTTAAGTCAATGCCATTCAGCTTAGGAACTTGAGTGACTAGAGTCTGGTAAGACGCTCATTTGCTCTAGGTCTAGCACTTGTGCCAAGTCCTCTGGACTCATAAGTTCTCGCTCTAGAACAATCTGTCGCAGGGATTTTCCAGTTAGGAGAGATTCTTTAGCAACAGCCGCTGCGTTGAGATAGCCGATGTGGGGATTGAGGGCGGTGACGAGAGCAAGGCTACCTTCTGCATAGCTTAAACAGCGATCTCTATTGGCAGTGATTCCCTCAATACAGCGATTCGTCAAGGCTGTGATTGTGTTACCTAAAATTTCAATGCTGTGAATCAGGTTATAGGCAATCAGAGGCATCATAACATTAAGTTCCAGTTGTCCGGCTTGAGCAGCAAGTACGATCGCACTGTCGTAGCCCATCACCTGGAAGCAGACCATTGAAGTCATTTCTGCCATTACCGGATTATATTTACCGGGCATAATTGATGAACCGGGCTGTACTGGTGGTAGCTGAATTTCCTTAAAGCCTGTTTTTGGTCCCGAATCCATCAGCCGTAAGTCATGGGAAATCTTCACGCAATCTTGCGCTAAGTTCCGTAAGCTACCGGAAACACTGACAAAGGGTGCCATACTTTGCATCGCTGCCATCAAGTGCGGTGCAGGTTTCAGGGGTTGACCAATCAGTTCAGCGAGAATTTGGGCGACAAGCGAACTATATTGAGGATGCGTGTTTAGCCCTGTACCTGCCGCACTGCCACCCAAACCCAGCACCATCAAGTCTTCGGAGGCTCTTTCGATCCGATGGATATGATCCGAGAGGATTTGCGCCCAAGCCCGAAAGTTTTCCCCCAAGCGCACAGGTACAGCGTCTTGAAGATGGGTTCTACCCGATCTCACCACATCTTGAAATTCCGAAGCCTTATTATCTAGGGCAGCAATCGCACTGGATAAAGCTGGATAAAGGGTATGTTCTAGGGCGAGTAATGCACCTATCCGAATCGCCGTTGGAATCACATCATTGGTAGACTGACCATAATTTACGTGATCGTTGGGGCTGACGCGCTTGTAGTTCCCCTTCTCATCCCCCAAGATTTCTAGCGCCCGATTGCTGAGGACTTCGTTGACATTCATGTGGTGCGAAGTACCCGCCCCAGCTTGATAGACATCGACGACAAATTGTTCGCGAAACTTGCCATTGAGGACTTCATCCGCCGCTTGGACAATAGCACGGCTAATATCTTGGGGAATACAGCCAAGTTGACCATTTGCGATCGCAGTGGCTTTTTTAATCAGTACACAGGCATCTACATAAGTGGGTATTGGCTTGATGCCACTGATTGGAAAATTTTCGATTGCCCGCAGTGTTTGAATCCCGTAGTAAGCGTCATCTGGGATTTGTAGTTCTCCCATTGAATCGCGTTCTATCCGGTAGCCTAAGCCAGTTAGTTCAGTCATATGTGTTATTGAGATTGGGCATTAGCATTGAGTATATATAATGTGCCAATTTTGGAACCCAATCCCCAAGTTTAAGTAACACACAAGCCTTGAATAAGCGATCGCTCCTTCATTGAGTTATGCGATCGCTTTATATCTGGATACTATTCAGCCGTAAATTACAACAGCCAGCTTTTCGTTGCAAAATCAGCAGGCTTATCGGCTTCTTTTTGAACAGGTCTTAGAGGTTGCTGATATCTTGGAGTGTGTTCCTGTTCCTTAATGACAGAAACTTTCTGTTCCTTAAGTGCAGTAGATTTCTGCTCCTTAATGGGTTCGTTTCCTTTTTTTAGACTATTGATTTCCTGGGTCAGCTTGTCATTAGCTTCTGCCAGTTGGAGAGCTGCTTTTTTAGCTTGCTCAAATTCTTTTCTTAGCGGCTCTAATTTCTCTACCTCTTTTTCGAGCTTATGGACTAATCTTTTCTGATGTTGTAAATCAGATTGCAAATCAGTAATTTGTTGTTCTAGAGCGCCTTCTTTTTTATAGGCTTCCTCTAAAGCATTTTTTAAATCAACAAATTTTTCTTCTTGATGTTGTGCTTCTTTCAAAGCGGTTTTTAACTCGGCTATTGTTGCTTCTAAGTCAGCTTTAGTAGCGCTTGCGCGTCTGGCACTAGGGTTATTTTGGGTATTCATGGGTGATTCCTCTCCTAATTGGGCATTCTGCTCTTGAAGTTCATCATCGGTGTTTTCTTGAACGGTTTTACTTTCTTGTTTAGAAGATTTTTTTACCTCTTCGTGCAGCAAGTCCGTTAAACTTTTTTTAGCCATAGTTGCTCTCCCAATCACGCTGTAATTCATCAACGACACGGCGGTAATCTGCTTTCGCTTCGTGAGCATTCTCACCTCGCAACTGACTGATTGGTATACCCTCCAGTGCAGCTCGTTCGTGTGCTTTGTAAGTCCTTATAAAAGTTTGGAATGCAGGAATTCCTAGTTCTCTAAGGGTGTTTTGAGCCTCTAGTGCTTCTCTGGTACGGCGAGAATCTACCCGTGTTAGCAGCACTCGATGATTTGTCCCTACAGGAGCGATCGCTTTTTGTACTGTCTCAATTAGGACGGCTAAATCCATTGGTGCGGGTGGCGTGGGCAAAACTAGGTAATCTGCGATCGCAATCACTGCTGCTAATGCTTCTGAGTTCAGTGCTGGCGCTGTATCCACCACAGCTAGCTCGTACCCTTCAATTTTCTTGCGTAAACGACTCAAGACAGTTGGATCTGTCTCTTGAATAAGATCAAAACCTATCTGTTTTTCCCCACGCTTTGCCCACCAAGAAAAACTTCCTTGAGTATCCGTATCTACAGCTAAGACTTTGTATTTCTCTGCAAAGATACCCGATAAAGCCATAACTGTTGTGGTCTTCCCAACCCCACCTTTTCCATTAGCCACAACAACTATCTTGGGAGACAATGACATTTAAAATGTTCCTTTCTTATCAGCAATCGTTGCTGTCTGATTTCTTGACACAGTTGTCTTACCATTAAAAATCGTGATTAGCCTTGACCCGGAAATTTCTTGAACTGAGGAAATCAAGTTTAACATTTTTCTGGTTTACGTAGCCGATATTTCGCAAGCAAGCTATTGATGCAAGCCTGGTCATTCACCTTTGCATAACTTCAAATCTCTAAACGAGACTTCTTAGCACTTAAACTAATTTTCCTTTACGACACCGAAATCCTAATAAACGCCAGTAGGTTCTCCCTATTGGTGAGAATGTGGTCTCAATCAGCAAATTTAAGCGATTGTTCAGTGCCTGTAGTGATAACTATCAATCAGACTCAAGATTATCTTACTATAGATGTCCTTGCGCTCGCTCTCCTTTTACTTTCCTAACTTATAAAGACGATTCAAGAAAACTCAATCTTGATTTTGCTCATCAAGATGCCTGACTGCCCATTCGTGCATTGAATCAATAATTGGCTTAAGACTCTCTCCTAAAGGTGTTAAAGAGTATTCTACTTTTGGGGGAACCTGCAAATAAACCTCCCGATGAATGATGCCGTCTTCCTCCATCTCCCGTAACTGTTGAGTAAGCATCTTTTGGGTAATGCCGTTCAAAGCTCGATGTAGCTGACCAAAACGCTTCAGACCTGGAAATAGCTCCCGAAGAATCAAGACTTTCCAACGACCGCCAATTACCTCCAAGGTTCTCTCAACTGGGCAACTTGCTCTTTGGGTATCTACGACTTTGGCTTCCATAGTATCTTTTTAGGTACTACCTTACTTTAAAGTGCATACTTTCCATAATAGCTTTACTAACGTTAAAGTTTAAATATACAAAAAACACACAAAAGGTTGGTCTAAGCGACTGCAAATACACTGCCACTCCTCCCTATTGCGACGGTAGCCACAGCAAACTTTAGGTAAGACATTAGCTGCAAGAACCGACAAAACACTCACTCGCAAAGAGTCTGTCTAGAAAAGAATTACATCAAACAGGAGGCAACAATGCTGACAATTAGAAAGGCAGAAGATCGCGGACACGCTAATCATGGTTGGCTAGATAGTTACCACACATTTTCTTTCGCCAATTATTACGACCCCAAGCACATGGAATTTCGCGCTTTGCGAGTGATTAATGAAGACCGTGTTATTGGTGGTGCTGGTTTTGGTACCCATGGACATCGTGACATGGAAATCATTACCTATGTACTAGAAGGGTCGCTAGAACACAAGGACAGCCTCGGTACTGGCTCAGTAATTCAGCCCGGTGATGTACAGCGCATGAGTGCTGGAACAGGAATTCGACATAGTGAGTTTAATCACTCGGAAACTGAATCTGTACACTTCTTGCAAATCTGGCTATTGCCAAAAACAGAAGGTATTCGCCCAAGCTACGAGCAGCGCAATTTTGAGTTGGCAAAAAGTCCAGGTAAACTGCGGTTAGTTGCGGCACCCGATGCAAGGGAGGGTGCGCTTACTGTCCATCAGGATGTGGATTTGTATGCGGCGGTTCTGGAACCAGGCGATCGCATTTCCCATACTCTACAACCTCAGCGTCATGCCTGGATTCAGGTTGCTCGTGGTGCCGTTACTCTCAATGGTTTACCTCTCGACAAGGGCGATGGAGTAGCGATTAGTGACGAAACAAATCTTGTGATTGAAGCGACAACTGATGCAGAAATTCTACTGTTCGATATGGCATAATCCCTGTGTCTTGGTATTAGCTCGTAGGTTGTAGGTTGTAGGTTGTAGGTTGTAGGTTGTAGGTTGTAGGGAAAAGCTATGGCGCTGTCCTTGGAAAGATTAGGGTTTTGGGGAGATTCAAACAAGAGCAAGGCATACCTGTAAACCTACCACCTAATACCTGCCAAGGTGACAGGTAGGCGCTGCAAGGAAAAGGAAAGGATACAAACAAACCTAAACTCAAGGCATCTGAAGATGCCTTGAGTTTAGGTTTGAGTATATATACTTAGGGGATTTGTTCATCCTGAGCAGTTTGTCCTGTGAGGACTTGATAAAACTGCCTCAATCCGAAGAGGAAAGTTTCCGGAATTGATTTTCCTTCTTTTGATTAGATGAACATACCCATTTAGAGGTACGTGCACTTTGTCAAATAGTTGTTACGATTATTAATACAAAGCGTAACAACTCACAGATACCTCGCCCTCACTTAATCAGGGCGGCTGTGACTCAAAAACACATTATCTCCATCTAGTTATTTTAGGAGTGAACACATGTCAGGCCCTATTGAACTATCTCTGGAACAAAAATTCAGCATCCGCTCGTTTGAAACTCAGGTTCAGAAAATGAGCCGTGAGCAAGCTCAGGAATTTCTAATCAAGCTCTATGAGCAAATGATGATGCGCGAAACTATGTACAAAGAGTTCCTCAAGCACGAGTGGGGACTAGGCTCAAATCCACAGTTTGAGTCGTAGTAGCCCTATCTGTAGTGGGCGACCTCCGTCTCTTGCTCGGTTCCACGCCTGGAAAGGAGCTGGGGATGTCGGGGCGTCAACTCTACCAAATGCGCTAACCTACTTGGAAAATTTCAACTCAGTCTATTCTCAGAATTCTTTGGTAAACAGTGCCATTTGCGAGACAGGCACTCCAACTAAAATGCTGAGTGTTCAACGAAGGAGCGTCTGACTTTTACACTTAGACGCAGTCAAATAAAACCTTGGCTCACAAACCTCTTCAAGTTAAGTCAAGCATCACTAAAAACTGTATTTATCACCACGAAAATTTTCAGGAAGCAATACACTAAACTCTTTGAGAGAAGCAAGAGGGCGATTAAAGATGGTACGGTTATAAAAAAGCCATCTTCTGTGTATATGTTTCATTGTTGCCTAATCTGCACCGATTTCTCTGATGGTTTGTATCGGCTTGTAGACTTTGTACCCGCCTTAGCAGCTAGTGGCATGAAGCAGATTATCTTCTTGCATAGTGTTCCTCTGTGGGAAGAAGGGGGTATCCCACGCATAGACGATGAAGCGATTGAGAAGGCACGAGATCGCCTCCAACAAAGTCTCAAAAGTGTACCTGATGGAGTAGACATTAAGATCGAGGTGCCATCAGGTCGTCCAATAGACACGATTCCAAAAGCGGCAAAAACTCATCAGGTAGATGTTGTGATTACAGGAATGCCGCTCCGAAGTTTATTGCAAGAAAAGCTATTTGGTAGCACGACAGCAGGCTTGGTGAGAGCTTGTACAACACCTGTTCTCATCCTACGACCTCAACTCATTTCTACTTACACTTGCGAAGAGTTAGATTTGCGGTGTCAGCATCTGTTCCGGTATTTGCTCATTCCCTATAACGGAAGCAATGCCTCCAAATATCTCGTGCAAAAGATTAAAGACTACGCCCAAAATCGACCAGATAGCTCACTCGAACAGTGTTTGCTCATGTGGGTGGTTGATGAAGGAGGACGTCGCGGAGTTCCCAGAGATTATCAGCTAAGAGAGGCGCAAGAGCAGCTAGAACCAGTTAAAGCAGAGTTGGAACAACTGGGATTGCAAGTCAACACAGAGGTGCGACTGGGAAATCCTTATGAAGAGATTTTGGACGCAGCTTTAGAGTTTGACATCAGCGCGATCGCGATGGCATCTGATAATCTAGGGAAACTGATTGAGTTCCCTGTGCGTAGCTTTGCTGGCGAATTGATGCGCCGTAGCTGGCACCCGATTCTGTTCTTTCCGCCTCAACGATAGTGAGGGAGATGGGCTAGAGCTGATTTGATCCAAAGCTGACCGCTCTTAAGCTGACTGCTGATTGCTATAAAATGCTCAACCTCTGGGATATTGCGGCGATTGATCAACACGCTCACAACCTGCTGACTCCCTCAGCGGCAGCGGGTTATCCCTATCCAGCTTCCTTTACCGAAGGCAATGACGCAGAGATTGTTAATAATCATGCACGTCACAGCTTGTTCTACCGCCGGAGTTTACGGGAGATTGCTCAGTTGTTGGAGTGTGAACCAGAGGAAGAGGCAATTCTCCAACGTCGCACGCAACTCGGCATTGAAAAGCTTACACAGCAATGTTTTAGTGCATCCAAACTTGAGGCAATTTTTCTCGATGATGGCTTTCTCGCCGATGAGATTCTGCCTGTGGAATGGCATCAGCAATTTGTTCCTGTACAGCGCATCCTACGCTTGGAATATTTGGCGCAGAACTTGATGAATGAGGTGGAGGACTTTGGTTGTTTCCTGGAACGATTCCGAAGTGAGATTGACCCACCACCAAAAGGAGTCGTTGCTTTCAAAAGTATTGTTGCTTACCGTACTGGTTTAAATATTCAACTGACACTACAGGAAGAAGCGGAACATAGTTTCTATACACTCAAGCAAGAGGCTCAAGATAAACCACTGCGGCTTGCTGATAAGCCTTTGATTGATTTTTTAATTACGCAAGCCTTAGAAATTGCGGCAAAATACCGATTACCCGTACAGTTTCATACGGGGTTTGGTGACCCTGACCTCGACTTACGGCTGGGTAATCCTTTATATATGCGATCGCTTTTAGAAGACAAACGCTTTCGTAATGCACCCATCGTACTATTGCACGCCTCCTATCCCTATGCTCAAGAAGCTGGCTATCTAGCGTCTGTGTATCCTCAGGTCTATCTCGACTGTGGGTTAGCTGTGCCATTCCTGAGTGTTGCTGGAATGCGCTCAGTGGTGCAACAGTTGTTAGAACTTGCTCCAACGAGTAAACTGATGTACTCCTCCGATGCTCACAATATTCCAGAATTGTATTATTTAGGGGCAAAATGGGGACGTGAAGTGCTGGGACAGGTGTTAGATGAGGCGATTAAAAATTCAGACCTCACTGCCAAAGAAGCCGAGTCCGTCGCAACAGCAATTTTGTCTGAAAATGCCCGCGCCCTTCATCAGATCAAGTAAAGAATAATAAAAATCCCCCAATCTCCAATCTTCAATTCCTCACTCCCCTTCACCATTGAGGCTGTGCAGCAATTAACGCTTCAGCTTGTACGGCATCGACTGGCTTAGAAAAGAAGTAGCCTTGTCCAAATTCGCATCCCAGTTCCCGCAGTTTTGCCAACTGTGCTGCGGTTTCAATTCCTTCGGCTGTAACATCCAAACCTAAATTGTGGGCAAGTGTAACAATGGCTCTGACAATTTTGTAGGAACAAGTATTATGGTTACCCTCACTACCAACATCCATACACCTGATAAAAGACTGGTCAATTTTCAAGGTGTTAATTGGAAAGCGATACAACCGACTCAAGGACGAGTAGCCTGTACCGAAGTCATCAATACCCAGTTGAACGCCCAACGCTCTTAGATGCTCTAGGATAGCGATAGGTGTCTGACGCATGGTCTGAACTTCGTTGCGTTTTGCGATCGCTAACGCTAAGGCTAATGCCTGTTTGTCCTCTGCTGTACCGAATAATTCTCCTGACTCGGTTATGGCTTCACTTTCGCCAACCAGTTCTAAGGATTCAGTATTTTCCATAATCGCGCTTTCAGTAATCTCTAGCTTCAAGCTTTGGCGTTCTAACCGTGTCTCACGGAGAATTTGATCGATCTTCTCACTCAAATTCGGTTGGACAAACTGTCTGCCAGAGAGATTCACGCTAATTGTTAAAGGGGTCTGGTGAGGAAATTTCTGCTGCCATTGGTTCGCTTTTTCACAAGCCTCACGCAGCACCCACTCACCGATTGGAATAATCAGTCCAGTTTCTTCTGCTACTGGGATAAACTCAGCCGGAGACACTAAACCGCGTGTCGGATGCTGCCATCGTACTAGCGCCTCAAACCCACTAATTTGACCTGTCGCTAAGGAGACAATCGGCTGGTAATGTAGTCGCAACTCCTGGCGAGGGATTGCTCGTCGCAAGTCTGTTTCCAATTGCAAACGCTTTACGGCGTGCCGATGCATGGTTTTGTTAAAGACAATGTAGCGCGCCTTTCCTAATGCCTTTGCCCGGTACATCGCAATGTCGGCATCTCGTAGAATATCCTCACTTGCCTCATATCCCAGCATACTTAGGGCAATGCCAATACTCGCCGTTGTCATCACTTCCTGCCCTTCCAACTGCAACGGTTCTCGCAGTAAGGCTTGCAGTCGGTCTGCGATGCTGGAGACATTAGCGATATCGCTTATGTTTTCCAGCAAGATAGCAAACTCATCGCCGCCAATCCGGGCAACCATGTCGCTGGGTTGTACTGAGGCTTTTAGACGGTTTGCGATCGCAACCAGCATTTTGTCCCCAGCTTTGTAACCCAGACTATCGTTAATCACCTTAAATCGGTCAAGATCCAAAAACAGCACTGCAAATAATGAATCCTGACTTAGTTGCGATCCCGAAGTACCGACACGTTCAACAGGTTGCTCAATACACTGGCGTACCTGGTTTACAAAAGAAGTTCGGTTGGGCAAGCTTGTTAAGGCATCATGAAGTGCCTCATAGCGTAATTTTGCCTCCATCTGCTTTCGCTGAGTAATATCTCGTTGAATTGCTAAATAATGAGTAATCTGATTCGCTGAATTCCGAATCGGTTCAATATGCCACTCGTTGTAAAATTCTGTCCCATCTTTGCGGTAGTTAATCCCCTCGCCATAAAATATTTTTTCTTCTCTGAGATTTTGCCGCAATCGATCTAAAACCGCACGATCCGTTTTTGGTCCTTGCAAAATCCGTGGTGATTGACCGAGAACTTCCTGGGCTGTGTAGCCTGTCATCTTAGTAAAAGCTCGGTTAACAAAGAGAATTTCTGGACCTGGAAACGTCATTTCTGTAGAGGTAATCAAAATTGAATCTTCAGCGTGTTCAACCGCCGCCGCTAGTAGCCGCAGTTGCTCCTCCGCTTTCGCCATACCTTTAGGTCTGACTGTCTCTGTGTCAGTAAAGCTTTCTGTATCAATTGCCGTATTTAGCTGCAACTGGGTGTCATGTCGATGGTTTTGTAACGGCACAAATCTATTACAAGCACAATCGGAACTCGCGTATTTTTTACGTTCTCGTGGCATAGCTGCGGTTCTTTGAGGATGGGAGAATGGTTGTAGTAAATGCTTGAGTAGATGCTTTAGGCGTTACATCAAGTTGGTTGTATTACTGTTCCCCTAGCTAGATTCTGTCTCACCCTTTAACGCCTATTCAGTTGTTAAGTCTAATAGAAAAATCGCTAATTCCGGTTACAAAGCTTACCTCTTTGACAGCTAAAACTTAGTGAACTAAGTTTCGTTGCTTTTATCTGATGAGCTAATCCTGTAATGTGTAAAAAGTTACAATTTGGAGGGTGTAAGCGGAATTTCAACAATAAACTCTGTCCCTTTTCCAGGTTCTGTAATGCATAACAATTGCCCTCCATGCTTTTCGACAATAATTTGATAGCTGATTGATAGCCCCAAGCCTGTACCTTCGCCCACAGGTTTTGTGGTGAAGAAGGGGTCAAAAATTCGCTTCCTAGCATCTTTTGGAATACCAGGCCCATTGTCGGCAATCCGTATGACAGCGCATTGATTGCTTCCAGGTTCTTGAGATCTGGATGGATCGGCCTCTGAACACTCTACAATCTCAGTAGAGATTTTAATAGTTCTAGTATTACACTGAATTACGCCAGATCTAAAATTTGTATGACTTGAATCAGCATGGCTACAATCAGACTTTTCCAGGGCATCGATCGCATTATTGAGAATATTCATAAAAACTTGGTTGAGTTGCCCTGGATAGCACTCTACTGGCGGCAAGTTTCCATACTCCCTAATCAATTGGATATTAGCTGCTTCTGGCTTTAAGCGGTGTTGCAAAATCAAAAGCGTGTTCTCCAGTCCTTCATGAATATCAACAGGTTTACGTTCCGCTTCATCCAACCGCGAGAAATTTTTCAAGCTAAGGACTATTTGGTGGATGCGGTTGACTCCCATATTCATTGAGCTTAGGAGTTTGGGGAAATCTTCCATCAAAAACTCTAAATCAATTGCCTCAATTAAGTCTTCAACTTCCGGTGCAGGTTTGGGACAGTGCTTCGCATAGAGCTGTACCAATTCCAGCAAGTCATGAGCATATTGATTAGCGTGAGCAATATTGCCATAAATGAAGGTCACTGGATTATTAATTTCATGGGCAACACCCGCAACCAACTGCCCTAAACTTGACATTTTCTCCGTCTGAATTAGCTGCATTTGAGCTTGCTGAAGTTCTTGGAGGGTGGCTTTTAGCTGAGTCGCTTGCTTTTTCAACGCAGTTTTTGACCGTCGCAAGGCAGCTTCTGCCGCTTTTCGCTCCTTCAGTTCATCAGCAACTTGCTCAAACAAAGCCGCTTGCTGAATGGCAATCCCTAACTGGATACTCAACTGTTTGAGTAGTTCTACTTCTGATTCCTGCCACTGCCGAGGACTAGAGCATTGATAGGCAATCATCAGTCCCCAAAGCTGATCTCCTTGTAGGATAGGCACAACCAGGCTAGATCTAACTTGGAACCGTTCTAGTAATCTAATATGGCAGGGGCTTAAACCCGCCTTGTAAATATCCTGAGTTGCTCGAATTCCACCCCGTTGGTAGAAAAGGGCTTTATTTTCCTTAAAACAGGTATCTTCTATTGTTGTTCCCAGCGCTGGTATCCACCCTGGAGCAACTGACTCCACCTCGACTGTTCCACTCCAATCTGGGTGAAAGCGGTAAATCAATGTGCGATCGCATTTCAAAAATTGTCGCACTTCCGCAACAGCAGTATTGAGAACTTGCGTCAGGTTCAAAGACTGGCGGATGCGCTGATTCATCCCCCCAAGTAGTCGCTCTCTTTCTGCTTGCTGTCGTAGCTTGGCTTCAGTCTGCTTTCGCTCTGTAATATCGCGGAACGACCAGATTCGACCGTAGCACTCACCACTAGATGATAGGACTGGAGAGGAATAACAATCAAAAACTCGTCCGTTATTCAGGTAAATTTCATCACGGCTAATCAGGGTAGGATGCTGCTCAAGATACTCTACGTGGCTGAAAACCTTTTGTGGCTGAGTGATCAAAGGCAGCATGTAGTTGAGGAGTGTTGTTTTATCCTCTGAATGCCTTACAGTTTCAGGGATTCCCCACATTTCACAGAATCGACGGTTGTAACTCGTGAGCGTTCTTTTTTCGTCAATGACTAAGATTCCATCCAGTGCCGAGTCTTGTTGTGCCTTCATTAAGGCATTGCTACGCCGCAAATCTTGTTCTGCTTGCTTAAGTTTGGTAATGTTTTGGGTCATCACCATACCCGCAGAGATTTCCCCCTCTTCGTTGGTTACTGGCAAGATAAAAACAAGGTAAACGCGATCGCCATAAGGGAACTCAAATGTCGTAGTCTCTCCTGCCAGTGCGCCTCGATACGCTGGTTCAAAGGCTTGACAGACTTCTGGTGCAAAGGCATCCCATAGCGTCTTTCCTTCCAGTGACTCCTTTGAATGCCCAACGCTAGCTAGCTCAACTCCTTCTGCAATTAAATAGCGTAAATCTCGGTCAAAGAGTAACACTGCCCCATTGGGGAAATTTTTCGCGAGAGTGCGGTATTGCTCTTCACTCTTTTTTAAAGCCGCGTCTTTGTGTTTGCGGTGGCTAATATCACGCGCAAACGCGCAACTGTACTCTTGATCGTTGAATTTGAGGTAGTTTAGTGTGATTTCTACGGGAATTAACCGACCGTCTTTGGTTCGATGCTGAGTTTCGAGGGTGAACGAGCCATGTTGCTTAACGTCTTCCCAATGCTCACGCCAAATTTCTACGGGAAATCCTGGGTTAATATCAGGCAGGTTCATCGTCAGTAGTTCTTCACGGGAATACCCTAACGATTTGCACGCCGCTTCATTCACGTAGAAGAATTTTGCATCCGGACGAATGTAGAACACGGCATCAGCCGCGTTTTCAAGTGAGAACTGCATCAACTGCTGTCTCTCTTGGGCAAGCTTTCGCTCTGTAATGTCAGACAGAAGGCTAATAAAGTGTGTTAAAGAGCCATTCGCGTCTCGGACTGGCGAAATCTTGAGTTCATTCCAGAAGGCTGTGCCGTCTTTCCGGTAATTTTGTAATACAACTTGGCAGTCTCGCCCCGCTCGTATCGCCTGACGTATTTGCTTAACGCTATCTTGGTCAGTATCTAGACCTTGCAAAAAACGACAGTTACGACCGATCACTTCGTCGTAGGAATACCCTGTAATTTCAAGGAAAGCCGCATTACAGTAGATGATTGGATTGTCACGCTTACGAGCATCCGTGATGACAATGCCACCCTTAATAGCAGCTAAGGCATGGTCATAGAGCCAGAGGGCACCTGAATTTAAATTATTCAATTGCTGAGCCTCTAACGTGCCATAACTGGCTTGTTGCCTTGCCATCGATTTCATAGGAGTAGATCAGGTAAAGGAAAATGAGCCAAGTTAGTTATTTATCTCTATTTTTCTCATAACTTAAATAAATATAAAGATAAGTTAATACCTCGGAAGATAGAATCCATACAGAGTAGGTATAAACAACTACTCAGTACCTGAAAAATGTAAAGTTTTAATACTGGCTTGTAGTGAAGTTACTCCTCGCTCGTGAACCGTATTGAGGAGTGTTTTATCTTGTTTCAACGACAGGGAAGCCGCTTTTACTGAACCCTTGATGTTTCAAGCTGCAAGTGCAAACTTAATTTTTATTCATTAATATATTGCACTAACTATGTAAAAATATGTTCCCTATGCAAAGAAATCGTGAAGATATGTAACAGCTTTTAAGGAGAGACAGAGAACACTTCAAGCAATTGCTCATCTTGGCGATCGCTTAGACTTTCAGTTAAACGTAGAAACTAGAGATTTTCCTCCTCTGTTGGAGAGACAGCGTATTGGCAATTTTGTAGTGAACATAGGTATTCTATCGGGGGGACATCCGAAAGCAAATCCATCTTTGAAAAGAGAATTAGGAAAAGAGATTTTCATTGTTTGTTCTCCCCTGCACCAAAGCTTATTTCTTTATGAGGCGGGCACAACTATGGGCGTAGAGACAGTCAACAGAGGAAAATAGCAATAATCTGTCAACGATAAGCGCTTCCATGATTGCCCAAGTGATAGCGACGTTGAATTACACCCACTTACACCAATCCCTAGAATCAAAATGTCAGGCAGAACTTTGACAGCAAAAACACTCCTTCAACCCATTGACCGTGTGGCTTTGGGCGTAATGCTAGTACTAAGCCTGCTCATTGGGATATTGCTATTGAGCGGCGATCACACAGCGCCTCGTGTGCGCGATTTCAGTTGGCAGGACAAACAAGTCGGGGCACAGGATACTGCGTTTACGTTTACCTTTAGCCGCCCGATGAACCATGACAGCGTGGCAGCTAATCTAAAAATAACTCCCCCTCTCCCCGGAAAAATTAGCTGGGCGGGTCGTCGGATGGCTTATACGCCGCTGTTTCCCGTACCCTATGGCACGGAATATAAAGTGCAATTGCAGGGGGCTAAAGACCAATTTCCAGGATTACAGAGGAAAGGAACGCTAATTGAGCCATTTAGCGCTTCTTTCCGGACTCGCGATCGCGCATTTATTTACATTGGGGTGGAGAAAGAAGAGCAAGGACGGTTAATTCTCTACAACCTCACCGCCCAGAAAAAAATGATTCTGACTCCCCCAGATTTGGTAGTAATGGACTTTAAGCCCTATCCAAACGGGGATCGAGTGTTGTTTGCAGCAAGCGATCGCAAAAATCAGGAACAGGGTTTACTCAATCAACAGTTGTACACCGTCACCACAGGACTTTCATTTCAAATCCCCGGTCAAGCAGAAGCCTCGCCAAACTCTCTGGGGAGGGTGGATTTAGTTTTGGACAGCAAAGACTACCAAAATCTCAAATTTGACTTGTCCGCTGATGGGAAGACAATTGTTGCCCAGCGCGTGAATCGCCGTAATCCTAGTGAATTTGGTCTGTGGATCATACAGCCTGACGCTCAGCCAAGACCCCTGGAAAACCAGCCAGGTGGTGACTTTGTGATTACCCCTGACAGTTCATCCGTTGCGATCGCTCAGGGACAAGGTGTGGCGATTCTCCCCTTAACTACAGCGGCAAAACCACTAGACTTTCTTCCAAAATTTGGGATGGTTTTGAGTTTTGCTAGGGATGGTTCAGCCGCGACAATGGTGAAATTTAATACCGACTATACGCGATCGCTCTTTTTGGTAACGAACCAAGGCGTTCAGAAAGAACTACTACGCACAACAGGTTCAATCCAAAGTTGTGAATTCACTCCTACCAAGGAAAAGCTCTACTGCTTGCTCACGCAACTCATTCAAGGGGAAGAATACCAGGAAGAACCCTTCCTCGCTGCTATTGACCTGAAAGACACTAAAGACAGCAGCCAGTCTCCTGTGCAACCGTTAGTAGTGCTTCCCAATCAACGGGATATCCAGATGAGTCTTTCTCCAGATGGTTTAGCATTGCTTTTCGACCAAGTTGTTACTAGACCGCCCTCCGCAACTGATATGTTGAGAACCAATGAAGGACAAGCGATCGGTCAAGGACTACTATGGCTGCTACCCTTAGTTGAGGCAACATCCTCAAATCCCCCAGCTCAACTACAACCAGAGCAACTATTATCAGGCTTCCAGCCTCGTTGGCTCCCCTAAACTCATAACAACTTTCAAATCAATTGAAGCTCGTAGGGGCGCACAGCGGTGCGCCCTGAATTGCTGCGGTTTCTACGTCCAGTAAAGAACACGAGCCTTAGGAAAGCGCCGTGCGATCTCGCTCTCGAAAAAGCGACGCAGCCGCTTCATCGTGTCAGGATCGTAGACATACTTTGTGCCACCAAACTTATTACGCTTAACACTACGCTTTGACTCGTCCATGTCCAATTTCGTGTGAGGGTACCAAGTCTGCAACACCTCTTTTGAGCCAGGTGTGAAGCGGTGGGAGATTAACTCAAACGTCAGGTCACAATCAAAAGCGATCGCATCACTAATTTGGTCAAATAGACGAGTGTAATGTTCCTCCCAATCCTCTACAGGCATAATTGGAGCAATCACTAAACCTACGGGATAGCCACCACCACCTTGTGAACGGGGCAAGGCTAATTGTCGCAAAGCCATAAGACGTGACGTTACTGAGGCAGTACCGCCTTCAAAGCGACCCGAAACTGGGGCAGCATTAACACTCAAACGACACCGCGTGTGACCATTGTGGGGCAAGTCGAGGAGGTCATCCACTGCATCAAACTTCGACACCCAACGCAGATGTCCAGACTCCCGTGTTCCAAAGTAACGGATGCATTCAGCGAGGCTTCCGGTTAGATGCTCAATGCCCAGTGGGTCAGTATAGCAGCTTACCTCGAAACTCGTGGCTTGGCTTGTCTCATAAGCTGCCAAGTTTGCCAAAATCTGCGGCAAGTTCGCAAAAACCCGAATGACAGGTGGCCCTGATAAGCTACCAGCTAGATAGCAGTATTGACAGTGTGCAGGACAGCCTTCGGCAAGGTGAAACTGCCAATCAGCCGACGGTGGGATGGGGCTGAGTTTGAAGGTGCTTGGTGGTGCATTGACAACGGCGAGGGTACGCTTACTCTTGTCGTAAGTTTCACGCTCTGAATCGCCACGTAAACCTGTCAAACGATTTTGGCGTAACTCCTCAATCGGCAAATTTAGAGATTCTACACGTTCTAGAATCTGCTGACCCCATGGTTCAGCTAAGGCAGCAGGTGTAAATAGGACACGCTCCGGCATCCACAACTTAGGCGATCGCGTCTCCAACCCTAACTCAGGCTTATCTGCTGTTGTGTTTAGCAAAATAGTTCTCCGCGTCTTTTCTGGTAACTGTCTTAATCGGAACAGGCAACGTACTCGCTCCTGAAGCGCAGCAAGACTAACTAGAGACTCACAAGTTGTCTGTTGCTTCGACTCCAAACACTATTCCTGATGTACTAATACCAATGCTTGTCTTCTGTGAAAGCTCTACTACTTATTTTAATTTCTACCCAATTGAACGGTGAGCTAGAAAGAGAGCGGGTTTCACCCTGTTTAAAGTAGAGGTTTTGCCTTGTGCTTCTGCCCTGGAGCCTCTGCCTTCTGCCTTTCTTGTTCACTAGACAAATTGCACCCTTTGTTTTAAGGTATGGGGTTACGCTTCCAGGTATTTGTTGATAAACTTTAGAACCACAAAGATGACTGTAAGAGTACTGCTTGCAGTGTCTTCATCTTTAGTAATATTTTGATTGTTTAGAAAAGCCCTGTCTTCTGATGACTCTTAAATGGATTACCCCAGCCGCTCGTCTGAGCGCACTGCCACCCTATGTGTTTGCTCGTTTAGATGAACTGAAAGCGCGTGCCCGTGAGCAGGGACTTGATTTAATTGACTTAGGGATGGGTAATCCCGATGGCCCGGCACCTGAACCTGTGATTGAAGCCGCGACTAGAGCTTTGAAAAATCCCGCGAATCATGGCTATCCTCCCTTTGAAGGGACTGCTAGTTTCCGCCGCGCGATTACTAGTTGGTACCGCCGTCGCTATGATGTTGAACTCGATCCCGATAGCGAAGCCTTACCTTTGTTGGGTTCCAAGGAAGGCTTAACTCATCTTGCTCTGGCGTATATCAATCCGGGTGACGTAGTTCTCGTCCCTAGTCCAGCCTATCCTGCTCATTTTAGAGGCCCACTCATTGCGGGTGGTACGATTCACAGCCTAATTCTGAAACCCGAAAACGACTGGTTAATCGATTTAGGGGCGATTCCAGAAGATGTTGCTAGACGGGCGAAGATGCTCTATTTCAACTATCCAAGTAATCCCACCGCCGCTACAGCCCCGCGTGAATTCTTCAAAGATATTGTTGCTTTTGCCCGGAAGTACGAAATCTTGCTCGTTCATGACTTGTGTTATGCCGAACTTGCTTTTGATGGCTATCAGCCCACTAGCTTGCTAGAAATTCCTGGTGCTAAAGAAATTGGCGTGGAGTTCCATACATTATCGAAAACCTACAACATGGCAGGTTGGCGTGTCGGCTTCGTTGTCGGGAATCGCCACATTATTCAAGGGCTACGGACGTTAAAAACAAACTTGGATTATGGCATCTTTGCTGCCCTACAAACGGCGGCAGAAACTGCCTTGCAGCTACCGGATGTCTATGTGCATGAAGTTCAAGCACGTTACCGTCGTCGTCGTGATTTTCTGATTGATGGGTTAGCGCAGTTGGGTTGGAATGTGCCCAAAACAAAAGCAACAATGTATCTTTGGGTACCTTGTCCCGTGGGAGTAAGTTCAACTGACTTTGCTCTTAATGTTTTACAGCAAACAGGTGTTGTTGTAACGCCAGGAAATGCCTTTGGTGTAGCGGGTGAGGGATATGTGCGGATTAGTTTGATTGCGGAATGCGATCGCCTTCAAGAGGTTCTGAATCGCTTTAAGCAAGCGAAGATCTGCTACGACGCTGGGCAATGCCTACAGTATGGCTGATGATACAACTGTACGGATAACAACAGAGGCAAGTGAAGCCACACAAATCCCGACGGGATGGCATGGCAGCTTGGATTTGGTGTACGTCCATAACGACGGCACAACGAAGCTAATTCACAACCAAGTGCAATCGCCTTTGAAGGTACAGCGCCCATTTTATCCAGAAGGAGAGGCGGTTTGTCATAGCGTTGTATTGCATACGGCTGGGGGGATGGTAGGAGGCGATCGCTTGGCTCAAACTATCCACCTTAAACCTAACGCTCAAGCCTTAATCACCACTGCTGCCGCCAGTAAAGTCTATCGCAGCAATGGGCAAGACGCGAGACAAACCATCAAACTCCAAATCGAGGCGGGTGCTTATTTAGAGTGGTTACCCCAGGAAACAATTGTGTTCAATGGTGCCATTTACCAACAGGATTTGCGGGTAGAATTAGCACCACAGGCTAGTTGGCTAGGCTGGGAAATTACGCGATTTGGGCGGAGTGCTAGAGGAGAAACTTTCTTACAAGGAGAATGGCGATCGCATACCGAAGTCTGGCAACAAGGGCAGCCGTTGTGGATTGATCGGCAATGGCTACCAGCGGGAGAAGACATCATCAATAGTCCTCACGGTTTAGCGGGACAACCGATTGTGGCAACCCTATCTTGGATCGGGCAACCTGTTTCCAGAGAAATCCTAGACACAGCGAGAATTCTGTGGAATTCTAAAGAACGTCAGGGAGAAGCAGGCGTTACTCAGCTAATTTCAGGATTAGTGTGCCGATATCGTGGTGCTTCGACCTTGGAGGTGAGAAACTGGTTTACGGATATTTGGCAACTGCTACGTCTATCCTCTGTAGGACGTTCTGTAACCAAGCCGCGAGTTTGGCAGATGTGAACGATTTGAATTGGATAGCTATAGGCAATTGCTCACTATGAACAATGAAAATCACTTTCCTCTAACACTTATTTAAAAAATCGAACAATGCAACTATCGCCCCAGGAAAAAGATAAGCTGCTAATTTTCACGGCTGCCTTGCTAGCAGAACGACGTAAAGATAGAGGATTGAAACTAAACTATCCAGAAGCGATCGCCTACATCAGTGCAGCAATTTTGGAAGGTGCCAGAGATGGTCGTACTGTAGCTGATTTAATGAGTTACGGCACAACATTACTAACGCGGGATGATGTAATGGAAGGGGTGCCAGAGATGGTGCAAGAAGTACAGGTAGAAGCCACATTTCCTGATGGCACAAAACTAGTTACAGTTCATGACCCGATTCGTTAGGCAAGAGCAGAACCTTGATGAGGATATCGGGTTCTCGTTGTCTAATTTGATTGGGATATAGCGGTTCTCGGTTGGATGCGGTACACTTTGACCTCTCTGGAAAACCTCTCTCCTACTCTTGAGTGAGGCTTTGATTCTTACTCCCCTTCCAGCTAAAAACATTATTCCTTTTCCCTCTCCTTGTAGGAGAGGGCTAGGGAGAGGTGGGAAGGGGTTGGGGTTTAGGTTTTTCTGCTGTACACGCGCGTAACAGAGAAATGCTATAAATAGGATTCACATTTTCATCAATTAGATAGTTCAGTGCCATTAGCTTGTTTCTTAGCTTTTCTTTCCGCTCTCAGTTGTCGGAGTTTTTGAGAAACTGGTAAGGGATTGAGTCGCTGTTGTTCCCTCATTCTGTGACCATGTTCTATCCAGTTTTTCATGTAATCACTAATGGTTTCTTTGTTTTGTAGGTAATAAAGAACTTCAAAATCTCTACAAAGCAGGTGGTATAAATTTCGGACTGGGATGTGTTGCGGAGAAATGCGATCGCCTCTCTAAAAACACCCACAGACTTGGCTTATTATCTAAGTACTAGACAAACTGATGAGTGAATTCATACATTAAATCCACTCTACCTTTACGCAACATAGCTGGATCTAAACGTTCTGTTGTATTGCAAGTCATCAGCACCACCAACTTTTGCTCAGTTTGAATTGCCGCTTCATCAATCACGCTTTGATATAACGTTCCATCCAGTAAACTCAAAATATGCTCAGTTTTATTGCTGTGTTGAGCTGCAAGTGTCGCCCGATCTTGAGCCAAATTATCCGCTTCATTAATAATCAGGCAAATCCGCTCCAAATAACTCGGTGGAACAAAATTCTCAACCGCATCATGATCTAAGATGAAGATGACAAACCCCAGAGGCATCAAAATTTCTTTTGCCACAGCTTGCGTCCAAGCTGTTTTCCCAGTACCAGGTTTTCCACTTACTAATACCGCTAGCTGATTTTTGTCCAGAACAGCTTGCTGAACTAAATCCGTGAAGCTTTGTACATCAGCAGGGAATGTCCGAATTGAAAACTGACTTTGAACCTGTCCAACTCGGCTTTGATAGCCACTGAGCATTACCGCTAAATTGTAAGTGGCTTTGTTAACTAGGGGTGCGATGTTCTTGGCAATTAAAGAATAATGTCGTCGCCCTTTACCCAGATTGTCAATTTGTAGCCAAACTTGATGCCCAGGCCAATAGGCAAAAGCGGTTCCAATGATTTCAAGACGCTCCCAGCTCACAAAGCGACTGATTGGAAAATAAAAATGCCGTTCCATATAATACTGGGTAATAATTTCTGGATTACCCAACAAATCCAGAATTTTGAAAACCGTAATCTCTTCTAATCGGTTGAGAACATAATTAATCGGAATGCTCTGGCGTGTTACGACTTGCGCCACCGGTGTCTCAACACTTAAAAGGTCTCCGTAGCGATGATCTGGAACAGGTGGCTCAGGGGTAATATAATCCCAGAAATCATTTATTTCGTATCGCGTATTATCCGAAAAAACATTTAAGAGATTTGCCCACCAGGTATAGTAGTTACGACCTAGGGCATCAGCAAGGTCACTAGCAATATTTAAAGTTTTTTGAGTAAGTTCCCAAGGGTCATTAGATACAAGATGCAAAAAAAAGTCCCATTCAAATTGTCTGGATAAGGGTCGCCAACCCGCCCCTAACAAGCCTCGACTCTGTGGATTATTAGGAGTAAACTGGTTTTCATTGCTTGCAAATTCGCCTGAATGCATAATTGAAATTTCTTAGTGTTGCAATAGTATTTTAGTCAGTTAAAAGAGTAAGAAATATTATTCTAGCTAAACTTTTGCATTTAAATTTTCTTTCCTTAAATAATGTTCCAATTGTTCGAGTAACGGGTCAATTGTTTGTTCCTGAATGGCATGAGGTGGATGCCAGCTTATCCAGGTATAACTGCTATGTTCGGTTAGCTTGATAGTCACATCCTGCTCTAACAAACCTAGAAAAATTACCAATGTCTTTTCGACGGTTTCGCTACCAAAACGCTTGTAACGAGCTTGATAAGTAATCGTAAAACGAAATCTCTCATCCAGCTTTAGTGAACTCGCTTCAATACCTGTTTCCTCATAAAGTTCGCGGAGGGCGCAGCTCCACTCATCTTCACCAGCTTCGATGTGACCTTTTGGTAAGTCATAGCGCGTTGGATGTTGCATCAGCAAGAAGCTGAGTTGCGGTTTAGTACGCATCACAATTACGCCGCAAGATTTGACTTGTCGCATAGTTAGGATGTTTCACTCTTAGGATAAATTAGGCTTTTTGTACATATTGGGCTGGAATATGCTCCACCAGCCACACCCCATTTTCAGAACAGTAGAACGTATAACCCACTTTGTTCATGGTTGCCGCATCTACTATAAATACTTCGGGACGACCATGCCGTGCGCCTACCTTTCGTGCCGTGGCTACATCACGGGAAAGATGGACGTGATGGCGAGACATTTTACGAAGACCTTCCTGGAGAATTGCCTCAACGGCACCGTGACCTGTACCGTGGTACAAAACGTCAGGAGGAATTGCAGGTTCTAGTTGCAAATCAACGTCTACACTATGACCTTGATTAGCACGAATTAGGCTGCCAGTTGAGTCGAAGGAAAAGCGTTTTTTGTCATTATTGGCGACGACTTCATTCAGTTCAATGTGGTTGATGGGAAAGGCGTGTTTTTTACACGCGGCTAAGAGTTTATCGACACTAACCCAGCCACCTAGCGCGAGTTGAATGCCAATTCGCTCAGGTTGGTGTCGAAGATGTTTGCTGAGATATTTGCTGATTTTGACTAGGCGAGAATTATTCATTAACCGCTATCAGTCCACCATCCTCTTTGGCAAAGATATATTTTCCACTCTCTAAGTCAGTTGCAAACTGCCCTAACCAGTCTTTGAAGCTATTAGCAATGACTTCTCTATGTTCCCAGTCATGCCACATTATGATAATTTGCCCAACTTGACCTCCAGGTGCTGGGTCTAAATCCAGACAATGAGGGTCACCAGAGCCACTATAAGTCAAGGGAATCCAATTTTGGTTCCACCAGTCTGATTGAATTGAACCAACGGGTACGCTTTTTGTACCATCAAACTCTCCTACGTCTAGTAAGTCTTTCCAAATCTGCCACTCATCCATAATTCGTTCTAGGGAAAGAAACTCCCAAGCATTGATTAGCCCATGTTCTGGCTCAGATTGACCATTGTGAAGGCGATAGGACGCTTTAACATCTTCAGGTAATTTACTTTCCAAAAAGGCTTCGGCTTTGTTGATGGCTTGATCAGTTGCTCCTGGTTGTAGGCTATCGAGAATTTCTGGTGCATTAATGGCAAGCCAGGTTTCAATGCGGTTCCATATCGTCTCCACGACTCCCTACCCTTCGTTATAAGCTACTGGTTGAGGCGCACCAGTAATTGTATTATACTGTACTACAAATAGTTGGGGTAAGTTCCTGATATTTAGAGTTTGCCTTTCAACAATCTGTTCAAAGCATTGTTAGCTTACTAAGCAATAAAGTTCAGATAGCTCTTTGCATTAGTTTTATACTTGTTAACGAGGCATCTACCCAAAGTTAGATAAAAAAAATTGGAAGCCCAGCCTAGCTAAGGTTGAGGGCTTGGCTTATTGTTTCCGCTTCAAATTGCTTTTTCCAGAGGAAATGCAAAATGTTTACTCCATCGCTTCAGGTAATCATGGTAGCGACAGTTCTATCGCTACCAATCGTTTCATTCAACATCCCTAGTGCCCTGGCAGACGACCAACGCGACTTTACTGTTGTCAATAACACCAACACTACTCTCAAAGCGTTGTTTGTTTCATTGTCCGGTTCTACTACCTGGGGTGAAAACGTTTTAGATAAGAGCATTCCTACTGGTGCATCCACTGAGTTAAATTACGTTGGCGAAGCCTCTGACTGCCTGTTTGACATCAAAGGCATATTTTCAGATGGAGCAGAGACGGAAGACAGACAGGTTGATTTTTGTAAGGTTGGCACCTATACCTTTAATAACGAAGGTCTGTAATCTTGGTATTAAGCGATCGCCTTTAGCCTTTAAATTACCTATTATTTAGCTTCTAAAAAGCAGATTGGAGTAAAGTTAGCTTCAACCTGCTGTTTGCATAGGAATCACCTTTATTGCACTACACCCGCTCCAAAGCCTAAACTCTAGACCTTTGAACCTTTTATTGCTTGTTGTGCTAACAACATACTACAAAAATAATACAAACTCGTCAATAGACCAGAAAACTAGTTCTCAAGGCGGTGGATGACATGCCTGACTTCTATCGCCGACCTGTAGCTATTGATTTGTTTGCGGGTGCTGGTGGATTTTCTTTAGGGATTGAGCAAGCAGGGTTTGATGTTGCCTTAGCTGTGGAACACGATCCAGTTCATGCGGCGGTGTATGCGTTTAACTTTCCCCACAGCAAAGTTATATGTGCAGACATCGCTAAACTATCGGGGCTAGACATCAAGCAAGCTCTCTCGGACTGGGC
This sequence comes from Symplocastrum torsivum CPER-KK1, assembly GCA_019358875.1. Classification (GTDB taxonomy): domain Bacteria; phylum Cyanobacteriota; class Cyanobacteriia; order Cyanobacteriales; family Coleofasciculaceae; genus Symplocastrum; species Symplocastrum torsivum. Next base: position 3,829 of record JAHHIF010000012.1, on the reverse strand, counting down.
AGTTGAGCATCGGCAACACAGCAACTGGAATGGTGAGATTGACTTGGTTTTTGGTGGGCCTCCCTGCCAAGGCTTCTCGATGATTGGCAAACGTCTACCAAATGATGCTCGTAACAATCTTGTGTTTGACTTTTGCCGCTTGGTGAAAGAACTCCAACCTCGCTACTTTGTGATGGAGAATGTTCCTGGCTTGTGTCTCAATAAACATTCCTCTATCCTTGAGCGACTGATGAATGAGTTTGAGGTGGCTGGATATAAGCTGACAGAGCCAGTGCAGGTATTAAATGCTGCCAATTTTGGTGTACCGCAAAAGCGACGACGGTTCTTTTTACTAGGTACTCAAGTTGGGGCAGTTGCAATTGATTATCCTTGCCCAGAAGTAGAGGCAAGCTTTCAACCGATTACAGTCAAAGATGCGATCGCAGATTTACCCAACCTGGATGATTTTACAGAACTCTCTTCAACTGACTCGATTCAACTCACATCAGAACAGCTATATCAGTTGCACGAACAGACAAGCCCCTATGTCAAAAAATTACGGGGGATGATGTCTGATCCAAGCGACTTTGCTTACCCTCGCTACTGGAATCCCCAGCTATTAACCAGTTCAATACAAACCCAGCATACTGAGCTTTCAATTGAGCGCTTTAAGAACACCCCCATGGGGAACCTAGAACCAACCAGTCGCCTCAGACGCCTCAACTGGGACAAACCTTGTCATACCTTAAGAGCTGGTACTGGTTATGAGCGTGGTAGTTATACCTCTCCTCGTCCAATTCATCCTCAGTACCCCAGAGTCATCTCTGTGCGTGAGGCAGCGCGACTACACTCTTTTCCTGACTGGTTCCGCTTCCATGCGACCAAGTGGCATGGGTTTCGACAAGTAGGCAATGCTGTGCCACCTCTTCTCGCGAGAGTGATTGGTAGCCAAATTATTGCAGCGTTAGCGATTGAACTCCCAGTGCCAACAACTCGTTTAGAACTTGGGAACACTAAAGTACTCAAGTTCACCCTGGTGAAAGCTTCTAAGTATTGGAATGCCCCAAAGCACTTTTTCGATTAAGGCTGTTGGGTACGTTGAACAATACTATTGAAGGGTGGAGTCTTGATACACTTTTGATGTGAGGACGAGTATACCCCATGTCACAAGCCAAACCAAGAGCGATCGCCAACGAAATCGCCAACGAAAACGATCTCATCCAAATCTTTGAGCGATCGCCAATTCTCACCAGCCAAAAAGCAGGTTGGAATGGTATTTTCCTGGGACATTTCCGCACACCTGCCGATGACGCTCCTGAAGTTTCCAGTCTCTTTTGGCATGGTCTTCTCATTTTCCCAAAAACTGAAGCCCCAATTCAGGCAAAGCGAACCCTAAACGGAAAAATTCGCCATGAGCAAGTAATTGAAGGAGATATAGTCATTACTCCTGCCCAGGTTAGTCATCGTTCTTGTTGGAATGCAGAACATGACTTTATCGTTATCGCTATGGCTCCGGATGTTTTCGCTCGTGCTGTTGACGAATCGGCTGAACCTTCTAACGTTGAGCTATTGCCTCAGTTTGCCACATCTGACGCGCTAGTTCTGCAAATTGGGCTGGCACTTAAGGGAGTCTTAGAAAACAATCCTAAAGGGAGCCGTCTCTACGCTGAGACAATGGCGAATGCTCTAGCAGTTCACCTGTTAGAAAACTACTCGGCACAGCAACCCATTTTACGTGAATATAGTGGAGGTCTTTCCAAACACCAATTGCGGCAAGTAATTGAGTACATTAATGGGCATCTCGACCGAGAGTTAGGTTTAACAGAACTGGCTGCAATCGTGCAGATGAGTCCTCATTATTTTACTCGCTTGTTTAAACAATCAACGGGCTTGACTCCGCATCAATATGTGATTCGCCGTCGAGTAGAACGGGCTAAAGAATTACTTTTAAAAGGAGAACTCAGCATTGCAGAGGTAGCCTACAGTGTTGGTTTTGCCAACCAAAGCCATCTCAACCGTCACTTGAAACGTCTGCTAGGCGTGACTCCCAGGTATATCCGCCATAGATGACAAAAATGTACAAAAAATTGGACGAATCTGCAAGACGCTCTTTAGTAGAAAGGTAATTCTGAGTAATGTAGAGTTACAAGGGGAGCGAGAAATGGATACCGTTAAAAGTCATTCCGCTATTGTGGGCAGCAGCGCTACAGAAATTGCTCAAAAAATTGCGGCGGGAGAACTTTGGGCCAGTGAAGTTGTTGAGGCGCACATTCAACGTATTGAGGAGGTTAATCCTCGCTTAAATGCTGTGATTATCCCTCTATTTGAGCAGGCACGAGCACAAGCAAAAACCGCTGATGACGCTCGTTCTAGAGGAGAAACACTCGGACTATTATACGGAGTTCCCATCACTATCAAGGAGTCCTTTGATGTAGCGGGAACTGTCTCTAACATGGGAATTTCTGCTTTGAGTCAAACGGCAAAGCAGGATGCGCCACTGGTCAAAAGACTGCAACAGGCGGGAGCGATTATTTTAGGTAAAACCAATGTTGCACAGTTACTAGCATCGAACGAATCGGATAATCCTGTCTACGGTCGCACCTTGAATCCCTGGAATCCGGAACGTTCTCCAGGGGGAAGCAGTGGTGGTGAGGCGGCGATTATCGCGGCTTTGGGTTCGTGTCTTGGCTTGGGGAGTGATATTGGTGGAAGTGTCCGGATGCCTGCTCATGCCTGTGGGATTTGCAGCCTGAAACCGACATCGAGTAGGCTATCGATGGTCGGTCACGTACCCCTGTTACCCGGTCAAGAAGCGATACTGGCACAACCCGGTCCAATGGCACGGACTGTCGCTGACTTGAACTTGGCGATGAAAGTTCTGGCGGCACCGGGACAGGAAGCGTTTGACCCCAGTGTTCCTCCGGTATCTTGGCGCGAACCGTCTGATGTCAAGCTGGACAATCTGCGAATTGCTTTTTTCACTGACAACGGCATCATGACTCCTTCCCCCGCCGTGCGAAGGGCGGTGAGAGAAGCTGCTCTTTCACTCTTAAAGCGGGGTGCGATTGTCGAAGAGTGGACACCTCCAGACTTGCTGAAAGCTATACAGTTATATTTCCAACTGTATGGTGCAGATGGTGGAGTAACCTCTAAAAAGCAGTTAGGTAACAGCAAAACGCTTCCACAACTTAAGCAGACCCTTCAAACCATCTCTGCACCAAAAGCTTTACTTAAAGTTATTGCAGCACTTTCTGGATTCATGGGGCAGCCACTGATCGCTCAGCTTTTTCCTTATATGGGCGAAGTATCGGTGAGCGAATATTGGCAGGTTATTGATGAACGTAACCGCTACCGTGCCGCTTTTATGGCAGCAATGGAAGCTAAACAATTTGATGCAATACTCTCTCCAGTTTGCGCTCTGCTAGCGGTGATGGCAGCAATAGAAGAACATTTCCAGTCGCAACCCGACTATCCGGTTCATCCACCTGTTTAGGATAGAGCGATCGCTCTTCCCTTTCACTTGCCTGAGTGAAGAGTTGCGAGGGGCTGGTGAGAGTTTATTCGCTGCTCTGAACAAGAGTGCCAATCTCACAACTGTCTCCTCGACGCTCAAGTTACCACCCCTCTAAACCAAGTTCTTGAAGACAAATGGGTAGACTTTCAAGGAAACTGGTCACAACAAGCCCCATTGCAACACAGATTTCGGCAAAACTCAGGTTAATTGAAGCACTGTTGCGAAAGGACTTATGAACGACACGAGTGAAATTGTTAAAACCGAAAGCTCTCGCTCACTATTGGTGGCAGTGATTCAATGTCTTCCTGCCGCACTCGTCATCCTTCGCTTTTTCAT
>JAHHIF010000011.1 GCA_019358875.1 Symplocastrum torsivum CPER-KK1 | reverse complement strand
AACCCAACATTAAGTTAATTGTTGCTCCTTTTCCTGAACAACAGCGAGGTTCTGACCAATTTTTTTTCAAGCCTTTTCTCAGATCCTCTTGACAACTGCCAGAAAGCCTTAACTTGTCACCAATGGTCCTAACCTTTATGGCAACAGCCATAACTTCTGAGTAAAGACAAATATAGACAAAAAAACGACCCTACCGAGTTGGCAGAGTCGCTGTTAATACCTATGAACTTTCTAGTATCGAGAAGCGTATGTCAAAAAGACTTAACTTTATCTCTAGCTATGCAATTCATAGATTAGATTAATGCGTTTAGTGCATAAAGTCAAAATAAAACCCCGCTACGGCTAAGCGGGGGGTTCTTACCTGAAGGCTTCTAGGTACACATACTTCCTGAGCCATTACCACTTATGCAGCCTCAACAAAAAAATCCACTGGTTCTAGCATCCAGTGGAGAGTGTCTAAACAACTCAGTTACTTATATATCTGTTCTAGCGGTAGGTTTTATGCAGGACGCAGTGAACTGATGAAAAAAGAAGGGAGAGATTTCTTCAACAAAGGGCGATCGCCCTTTTCCCCTGTCACTCGCTCTTTGATACTCTAGGTAATTGTTTTGGCAACACAGACGACTATCATAAAAATAGTTAAAGAATCTTCATAAAACGCCGTGACTACACAACAACTAACATCGGCAACCACTTTTGAAAAGCACTTTTGGACTTGGCAAGGCTACAAAATTCAATACACGGTTATGGGTACTGGCAAGCCCTTAGTACTCATTCATGGTTTTGGCGCATCAATTGGGCATTGGCGCAAGAATATCCCTGTACTCGCTGAAGCTGGCTATCGGGTGTTTGCCATCGACCTTCTAGGATTCGGCGGTTCCGACAAACCAGCCCTAGACTACACCTTAGAGTTGTGGCAACAGCAGTTGAAAGATTTTTGGGACGCTCACATTCAAGAGGCGACTGTGTTTGTTGGTAACTCTATCGGAGCGTTGCTGAGTCTCATCGTGATAACGGATTATCCTGAAATTGCGGCTGGTGGAGTCCTAATTAATTGTGCAGGCGGACTAAACCACCGCCCTGATGAGTTGAATTTACCATTGCGCTTGGTGATGGGGGCTTTTACTAAACTGGTAAGTTCGCCAACGATTGGGCCCTTCCTGTTTAACCGTATCCGCCAAAAATCTCGCATCCGCCGCACTCTTGCTCAGGTGTATCGCGATCGCGAAGCTGTTACAGAGGAATTGGTAGATTTACTTTATACCCCCTCCTGTGACCCTGGTGCCCAACGGGTATTTGCCTCAGTTTTGACCGCGCCTCCTGGCCCTTCCCCAGTTGAACTGTTACCCAAAGTGCAGCATCCACTACTAGTCGTTTGGGGCGAAGATGACCCTTGGACACCGATTTCAGGTGCAGCGATTTATCAGCAGCAGCGTGAGACGGGGCCAGATGTCGAGTTTGTCGCGATCGCAAATGCAGGTCATTGTCCCCACGATGAGAAGCCGGATGCTGTAAATCGGCTCATTACTGACTGGCTGGATAAACACTGTGCTAAATAGAATGTCACTGACTTAAGCGAAAAGCGCACCTAAATAATCCTTCATGAACCCTATCCTTGCCGGTTTCCTTGCCAGCTTAGTCGCCGGACTTGCGACGGTTGTTGGTGCCTTTCCAATTTTGTTACCGATCAACTTGACTCAAAGAGTGCAAGCGATCATGTTGGGGTTTGGTGGAGGGGTAATGCTGGCAGCAACAGCTTTTTCGTTGATTGTTCCGGGTACAGAAGCCGCGATCTCACAAGGGGCAAGTCAGATAGGTGCTGCCTTACTCATGGCAGTGGGTGTTCTCATGGGAGGAGTGTTTTTGATATTAACCAATAAATACCTCCCCCATGAACATTTTTCCAAAGGGTCAGAAGGGGTTAATCCGCAAAATCTCAGACGTATTTGGCTGTTTATCTTTGCAATTACGATTCACAACTTCCCGGAAGGATTAGCTGTCGGTGTGAACTTTGGCGCTGGCGATCCGGCAAATGGTATTCCGCTTGCAATCGGTATTGGATTGCAAAATATCCCAGAGGGTTTAGTTGTTGCCATGTCTCTGGTTGCTGAAAAATATTCAGCGATGTACGCGCTAGGGGTTACTCTTCTTACTGGCTTAGTGGAACCAATTGGAGGTTTGATTGGTGCTGCTGTAGTTGCGATCGCACAACCCATTTTGCCCTTAGGCATGGCATTTGCGGCTGGCGCAATGCTGTTTGTAATCAGCGGTGAGATTATCCCTGAATCACATCGTCAAGGTCAAGAGCAAGAAGCAACTATCGGTGTTATGGTTGGTTTCGTCGTGATGATGCTTTTAGATATCGGCTTAGGTTAATAAATTAATCCAATTTAAATAATTAAATTTTGTTAAAAGCTTCGTCTTCTAGGCATTTTTCAGCCTTTAGGAAGAAACCTTCTAATCAATAGTTATGCGATTCTTAATAGATAAGAAGCTATAAGTCAGCAATCTCTACCTGCTTTCAAATTATTTATTGGGATTCTTACAGAAGCCAAAGTCAAAATTAAATCTGTACTTATCAATTGCAAATAAGGACTTAAAATAAATGCCTGATTCTATTAATAATATCAAAGAGCAAATTACAACTGACCTTCAAAAAGCCAAAGAAGAAGGTAAATTGCGGACTGAACGAATTAGAGAAATTGTTCAATCTGCTGTATCTCAAGCTAATTCAGAAGTCAAAGAAGGCTCAACTGAGGTTCGTTTAATCATTAAAGAGGCTGTTACTACAGTCATTGAAAACTTTAAGGAGAGAGGCGGAGAACTCAAAGACGAGGTTACGGCCTCTCTTCAGGGAGCAATTGAAGGTATTAGTGCATCCAAGCGCCAAGCCATTGCCAAAAATCAGGCAGAAGTTCAACAACTACAAGCTCAGATAGATGCTGATGAGCAAGAACTTCAAAGCCAAATTGATAGTGCCTTAATTGACATTGAAGAAACGACCAAGGATACACCTTCAAGTACTAAATCAGCAATTGAGTCAGCTATCAATTCTCTCAAAGATAGTGAAGAAGCAAATATAATGCGTAAGCGCTATGCCCAACTCCAAGCTCAACTTGCTGTTTTACAAGCTAACTTAGCGGCACGGTACGGAGAACGTTACGAGGATATTAAGAAGCATCTAGACGATGCTAAAACTTGGTATGAAAAAAGCCAACCTCAAGCTGAAGTGGCTGCTGAACAAGTCAAGCAAAAGCGAACGGAATTTGAAGACAAGCTAGGCGAAGCAGGTGCAGCACTAGCTAAGAAGGAACAACGAGTCAAGCAGCTTTTGAAAGAATTGTGGCAATCAGTGACTAGCAGTGGTTTAGATTAATTGAGTGATGTGTTTCGCAAAATGACTGCTACTGACTTCTGGCTTAAGTAAGAAAATTCATCGCGTCGCTCAACTCTTGTGTGGGGGCTTGGAAAGCCCCTAAGCAGGATTTCTCTACAGAGTGCTTAAGTGTCAGTGATATTCTTCAAAAGATAGGCATTGCCATCACTAGGCAACAATATCCTCAGTGCTGCACAAACACAGCTCTGATTCCGCTTCATGCTATCCTAAACTCCAACTACTGAAATTACTGACTAACCAAAGTCGCTCAAACAAATCCTAAATCTAGAACTGTTTGAGCGACTTCTACTAAAATCAAATTTTGGGTAAGACAAGCCACAGGTTTTTCTTGAAAGTACTTAGAAATCTCCTCTAGCAACTTTCTCTTCATGCTTAACGATTACCCAAAGGGCATGAATACTACCGGGAAGCCAACCTAAGAGTGTAAGTAAAATATTAATCAGTAGTGTTGGCCCAACCCCGACTGTCATGAAAATGCCTAATGGGGGTAGAACAATAGCGAGGACAATTCGTAATAAGTTCATATTGTTGATTCTTTGACTTTTTTCTAAAACTAGATTTAGCTTCATTGTTAGGGATAAATTAGCTATCAACCTCCGTCCTAAGGATTATTAGTTGCTAACTCAAATTATTCCCTCCAAAACTACATTTTTAGGGACTCTCGTCTGCAACCTATGTAACCTAAACGATACGGTTGTCCTTCATCCAGATAGTTTACAAAACTATAAATTTTACAACGCTAGAAATCTATCTTCTTAGAGAGGCTAGTAGCTGATTTATTGCACAAGATTAGGATAGTTGAAGCAAAAATAAATCTTGTTGTTTGTAAAATTGAGGAAAATATATGATTGGAACATTGTTTACTTTGTTAGCGACGGCGCTAAGTCTACTTGTGGTTGACTTAGTTGTTCCTGGAGTTGATATTGCTACATTCCCTGCGGCTTTGATTGCTGGTATTGCCCTTGGATTGGTCAACTCATCAGTCAAGCCAGTCCTTTCCACACTGTCTATGCCGCTCAACTTCCTGAGCTTGGGAGCCTTTTCGTTGGTCGTCAATGGTTTATGCTTCTGGCTAGCTTCGCTTTTTGTGCCTGGATTTAGAGTCGGCGGATTGCTAGCCCTTATTTTGGGACCCGTGATTCTATCTTTCGTCAACACATTCTTGAGCAATTACTTTGCACAAAAGAATCCCGACCTCAAGATTGGTGGTGTTCAATCTACTCCTGACAAGATTGAAGCAGCGAAAAACAATGCTGAACTGAAGCTAGATTCAGCTAGACAAAAAGCTGAAGTCAAGACGGAAGCTTAACTCTATTGGTTAGAAGTCTGAAGCTAAACTACCTTCCGGGGCTAAGGGAAAACGTCTATTGACTTTATATCCCTTACCAAAACGATAAATTGAGCTTAACAAATATAGGGAGCAAGTTATTCAACCTGCTCCTTTTCAATGCGTTCTTTGACACCTCTCTCTGTTTTGGGTAACTCTGCTAACGTTATCTGGATTAGTAGCGATCGCTTATTTGTTTCCTGACTAATAATCCTAAACTGTTATCGGTATTAGTGAAGTTTGGATACTAGATCGAAACTATATGCTTGAGTTGATTCTTCCCGTTATTTTTAACTAAGTACATCAAATGGTCAGCACGCTGTATCATCGCCTCAACTGAATTAGGCGGATTGATGAACGTAACAGCACCAATACTAAATGTTACAGACCATTTATGCGTTTCCATAGCCTCCCGAAGCTGCTTCTGAACCCGATTGGCAACAATTTGCGCTGGCTCATATCCACTTCCTGGTAGTAGGATGACAAACTCATCACTGCCAATTCTACCCATAATGTCTGTCTCTCGAATACTATCTTTTAGAGTTTCAGCTACTATCTGCAAAAGTTTGTTGCCAATACTCTGCCCCAACTTGTCATAAATGCTTGTAAAATCATCAATATCTATATCAATTACTGTTAATGGGTGTCTATACCGGATAGATTTTTTAACCTCTAATCTTGCTAGCTCAAAAAATAACCGCTTGTTTGCTAATCCAGTTATATGATCGATACGGGCTATTTCTTTTTCTCTCTCCTTGGCAGCACGCAATTCAAATACAAGATAGCATACAGTCAGGAAAAACATTAATATAATAGTATTTTCCCAGTAAGAGCTAAGCAGAGCAGAGCCATTCGGCTGGTGGTTATTGTTTAGGCTAAATATAGCGATTACACTTGCAAAAGCCGTAATAATCCCTGCTTCTTTCTTGACAAACCAAGTGACAAACGAAATCGGCAATAGATAAAAAAATGACAAGGAAATTTCTGGGATAATGAGAGAATCAATCCCCCCAATTAAACTAAAAAGAATAGCTCCCCAAGTGGTTGGAACAATTTTATGATTATTTTCAAAATAGACTTTAACTTTTTTGCCAACCATCCTAAAGATATCCATGAAATTAGTAGATGCGTTTAAACAGTAAAAGATGTTACCCATAACCCATTCTTAAGATTACGGGAGGATGACGCTAGGTGTACAGCGATGGCTTAAATGCTGAAAATTAACTGAGTTGTACGAATTTTTAACCAATATAAACTAGTATTTAAGCAGAAAAAAGGGATAGGTGAAATTCCCATCCCTCTATTTGTCGATAAATTCTTTACCTCACCTTCGGGCAAGCGATCGCTCGCTCCCCAACAAGATTACTGCCGCTGCGTGGGGAAGGCACCAGGTATGACCGTCAAATTAATGTCCTGTTGACTACGACGCAGCCCCAGTTGTAAATCTTTGCCCACTTGAGATTTCTCTACAGCACCTTGGACATCATCGGCTTGTTTCACTGGCTGACCATCAACGTTCTTGATAACATCCCCAGCCCGTAATCCAGCCTTAGCAGCCGGTGAATTGGGCATTACCCTGGCAATCAGTATGCCTTCGTCTTCGTCCACACTTAAACCCGTGTTGGGATTGCTGTTGATATTCTCTTTCAACTCTGGTGTCAAGGTTACCATCTCAACACCTAGGTAAGGATGCTCCACCTTACCCTGACTCACCAACTGTTGGGCAATCCGTTGAGCGGTATTGATGGGAATTGCAAAACCTAAGCCTTGGGCACCCTGAATGATTGCCGTATTCATCCCAATCACTTGACCAGAGGCATTGAGTAAGGGGCCTCCAGAGTTACCAGGGTTAATCGCAGCATCAGTTTGGATGAAATCGACTCGCTTATCCGAGACACCAACTTGAGCGCTAGAACGACCTGTAGCACTGATGATACCAGTCGTTACCGTATTGTCCAGACCCAAGGGATTCCCGATCGCGATCGCCCATTCTCCGGGCTTAAGTTGATCAGAATTACCCACGGGGACTGTAGGTAGATTGTTCGCTTCAATTTTGATTACTGCAACATCCGTTAGAGGGTCAGTTCCCATCACTTTACCCTGGAAGGTGCGACCATCCTTAAGAATCACATTAACAGTATCGGCACCATCAACCACATGGGCATTGGTAAGAATCTGACCGTTAGCGCTGACAATAAAACCGCTACCAGTACCTCGTTCCACTCGTTCTTGAGGTTGATTCGGAGAGTCATTGCCAAAGAATTGGCGGAATATCGGGTTATCCATGCCATCTGGAAGGCGAGTGTTAACCGTTCTAGACGCATTAATCCGCACCACAGCCGGCCCAACTTTTTCGACAACGTTGGTGACAAAGTTGCTGTCTTGAGGCGCTACCGCTTCAGCACTTGGGATCAGTCCTGTTAATGCGTTAGCCGCAGGTTGAGCAGAAGATATAGCAGAAGGCAACTGGTTGCGCGAGGCAAGATAGCTACCGGAAAAAGTGACACCAGCGCCCAGTAACACCAGCGATAGATAGGTCGCTGCCTTTTTGAAAGGACTGGTGCGATAAGGTTTAGAGTTTTGCGTGTCTAGTACCATAAGATTCTATTGAGGAGAGCGATTGAGCTAGATAACACGAGCCTTACACCAGTTGGTTAAATGTTTGACACTTATCGGTGGGGGAGGTTGTAGGTTTTAGAGAAAGTCTCTTCATCACCTAACACCTGGCTCTTTCAAAGCCGCTTCAGGCTTCTAGAGGTGTCAGCTGAATCTTGTTAAAAGATAAAAGACACAAACTTGATGGCATACAGCTGACATTTACCAATGTAGACAGCCGCTGTGACGCTTTTGTGTCAAGTGTGTTGCACTTGTATGAAAGTCGTAGGGTGATAACCGTCCAGTTAGAGAAATGGGGGACGCTGTAACTGAGTTTGCTTCAAGATATTTTCTAACGCTTGCCAATTTTCCTGCTCAACGAGTTCAATGATCTGGTCGAGACTGTGGCGATAGAAAGTGAGCGATCGCAAAAGGCAAGCTTGATTATAACGCGCCATCATCACACCTAACTCTGGATTCCCTCCACCAACGCGACTAGTATCCCGAAAGCCAGAACTGGCTAACTGTTGCGCTAACTCTAAAACTGTTGGGTCAGTCTCACTCCCACAGGCATCAATCAAACCCGCACTGACCATCACAGGTAGGTGAGAAATCCAAGCTACAGCCCGGTCGTGGTCTTCGGGACGGCAGAAATAGACTGTGGAATTGAGCGATCGCACAAGCTCCTCTACAATTCTCACAGACGCTGCTGGTGTTGTCTCAATCGGTGTCAAAACATAAGGATTTCCTGCAAATAACCCTGAGATAGCTGCCTCAATCCCACTATTAGCTGTCCCTGCCATGGGATGTCCACCGACAAAGTTGTGCCACAAGGGAGTAACCGCCTCAACCACCATCGTCTTAACAGAACCGACATCAGTAACAATCACCTCTGGAGAGAGGTGAGGAATCAACTGCTGGACAGTTGGTGCGATCGCGGCGATTGGCGTACAAATAAAAATGACCTCTGCTGCCGCTAGGAGAGTTAGGTTGTCACTAGCATCATTGACGATACCTCGCTCAATTGCGATCTGACACGTTTTTGAATGGCGAGAAACTCCTAAGACTTGGTGACCTAACCCTTTCAAGTCCAAAGCCAGTGAACCGCCAATCAGCCCCAGTCCTACAATGCCAATATTCATCGTCTAGCGTCATCAATCCACAGCCTATGCAACCATTAAATTAAGTTTTATGCAACGCTGAAACTGGAGGCAATAAGCGACGACTAGGTTTAATGAATGTCAGGGAAATTCTCAAAAACTATGCAGCAGGAGCGAGAAACTTTTATGCAGCTAACCTCGCTGAACTGAACTTGAGTGGTGTTAACCTCAGTGGTGCTGATTTAACGGAAGCCAACTTGAGTGTAGCTAACCTAAGCGGTGCTAACTTGAGTGGCACGAACCTAAGCGGAGCTAAACTCAATGTTGCTAGACTCAGTGGCGCAAATCTTTCTAACGCCAAGTTAATTGGGGCAAATTTCAATGTTGCCAATTTAATTCGAGCTGACTTGCGAGGAGCTGATCTAGCTAAGGCGGCATTAATTCGTGCCGAACTAATTCGTGCTGAACTAAGTGGCGCAAACTTGAGCGAAGCCAACCTTAGCAGTGCTGATTTGCGTGAGGCGGCGCTTAGACAAGCCAAGCTTAACCGTGCCAACTTGAGTGAAGCTAACCTGCGGGGAGCTTACCTGACTGGGGCAATTTTGGAAGGAGCTAATCTCAATGGAGCTGATTTGAGCCGAGCTGACCTCAGTGGGAGTAATCTTAAGAATACTGAAATCAGGCAAGCCAATTTAAGTAGAGCAAACCTCAGTGGTGCTGACTTGACAGGGGCAAACCTTCGCTGGAGCGACCTCAGTGGTACTGATCTGCGCTGGGCAAATCTAAGCGATGCGAAGTTAAGTGGAGCCAACTTAATTGGGGCTGACTTAAGCAACGCTAATTTGCTCAATGCTAGTCTGGTTCATGCTGACCTGACCCAGGCTAGGCTAATTAGAGCCGATTGGGTCGGAGCTGACTTAACAGGGGCTACGCTGACTGGCGCTAAACTTTATGCAGTTTCCCGCTTTGGTCTGAAAACAGAAGGAATGACCTGTGAGTGGGTTGACCTGAGTCCAGAGGGCGACAAGAGTGAGATTTTTCACCTCTCTAGCAACGGCTCCAAAAAGTTTTTCAATGAAACTCTGCCGATAGTACGGATTATTGTTGATGCTCCTTTAGATTTGGACGCTAATTTAGTTTTAGCTTCGATTTATCATCAAATTGCTCAGCTCTACCCAACACTTCATACGGCTCCTAGCATTGAGATTGGTGCTAGGAAAACAGGGATTACCTTTCGGATTGATACTAATGCTGAATTATTTACCGTTGCTTATTGTGCAATTCTTCCCTTCAACGATGCAGCCGCAACTCATCAAAACATCATTGCGCTAGTTAACATTCTCGCCTCACAAGGCTTGGAAAATCTTGGCATCCAAGAGCGACAGCGAATTAAACAATTAGCGACAGCCCTAAGTCAAGCGATTGAGCAGATTGAAGCTATTAATCCTTTGCAGATTACCTCCAACCTGAAAGTATCCACTAGCTTTTTCCAGGCTCCTACTCATACGGTTGTTAGCAACTCTAGCAACCAGAGATTGAATGTCTATTATCACCCAGCGTTTGGCAAGCACTTGATGAATCAATCCAACTTGTCGGGTCGTTCTAGAAGCACTTCTCTAGAAACATCAGAATCAACGCTTCCTCCAGTCAGTTCAGTTCTGGAATTCATTCAATCGTTTGATTATGTGGGACAGTTGCATTGAGAAAAGTTCAGAAGGCTCATCAGATGAGTGGGATCTACATCTGGTAAGCCTTGTAGGGACGCGATCGCACATTGAAAGAACTTCTGTATTCTTCTCCTGAACTCCTGAACTCCTGAACTTCTGTATTCTTCTTGTTCAAGATACTCCTTCCAGGGTTCAGTACAAGACCATCCAATTTCCCCTGGCATAATTAGAAAGGGCGTCATTGCCGCCCTTCCCTTGCTCTTATCGCAGTAAGAGCAACAGGTAAGGATTGCATGGCACGCTAGTGTTAATTTCTGAAGGCGTTGCGACGCTGCGGATGTGTGATTGAGGTAGAAGTCCATTCCTCCCTACGTGCCTTTCTGCGAGAGCAAGGTCAACCTAGCTGGCCCCATCATCTGACGATGGCGCGGTTGGTAGCACGCGCCTTGCGGTTGGGGCGCCCAGCATTGATCCAGACGGGAAGCACTCACCCCTCATATTGTCTGAGTTACCTTGCCCCGGCATTAATTTGGCCTGGGTCAGTGATTTTAGTTGCACCCCTAGCAATACAGCAATGGTTGCTGCGGGTCGAAATCCCTCGTCTACAACAGTGGATTGGCACCGATAAAGCGATTCAGACAGGTGATACTTTTCCGGATGAACGTTTCCAGGGGCTACTGATTACCTCACCCGCCTCTTGGCTGGCAGATCGGTTAGAAGGGCATAATTGGTTTCCTCCTGGCATTCCTACCCTGATTGATGGTGCTGATGATTTAGAAGGCTGGGCGCGTGACCAACTCCAAGCCTCGATTCAGCCGCAAGACTGGGACGAACTAATGCTGGGATGTCCCCAAAAGGCTGACTTGATTCGGGACATTCGTGTGCAGCTTACCAAGGCAATATTTCAGCACCCTCCTAACCCTTATGAGTGCTGTCTGATTGAGGCTCAAGAGCAAGATAGCTTGCGGTACTTGTTTGAAGTACTACATCCAGTGACGGATGAAGATCGATATCATTATCTACCAACACCCTGGAAGCATTTTTGGCATTGCTGGCAACGCTCAGGTCAGTTGATGTGGGCAGAGATCGCGCGATCGCAAGGTCAGTTTTCGTTGTATTGTCAGCCTGTAGAAGTTGCGACAGCCTTAAGCCAAGTTTGGTCTAAGCAACCTGTAGTGTTAATCGGTGAGGCGCTGGATTTGGAGGCTTCGGCATCCGTTTACCGCCAGCAGTTGGGTTTGGGAGATTTGACTTGCTTGAAGTTCTCCCCAGACCGACACAGTGAACTGATTCAACTCTATTTGCCTGACGGTCTACCGATGCCGAATACACCTCGATTTCAAGAGGCTCTGATTCAACAAGTTCGCACCCTTTTAACACTGAGTAGCAATGCTAAAGGGTTAGCGGTTCTCTTAGTGGGGGATGTTCCCTTAAAAGCACAGTTGGGTGCGATTTTAGCCGCCGAATTTGGTTCGCGAGTGCAGGTAGAGAAGACTGATTTGGATGAGCGAGGTGTTTTGGTGACTGGCTGGGAGTTTTGGCGTTCTCATCAAACAATTATCCCCGCACCTCAATTGCTAATGATTGCTACGTTACCCATCCCGTCGCTGGAAAATCCGCTTGTGGCTGGTCAAGTCGCTTACTACAAGCAACAGCGCCTAGATTGGTTCCGTCTGTATTTATTACCTGCGGCATTAAGAGAATTACAACGTGCGATCGCGCCCGTGCGAGAATCTCAAGGCGTTGTCGCCCTACTAGATAACCGTGTAAACCATCGTAGCTACGGTCGTCAAGTTCTCTCAGCCCTCAGTCCTTTTGCTCGAATTAACTATCTCGAATCCAGTTGGTTCAGACCTGATACTCCAACTGCCCGAAACAAATGGCTTTGAGGATAGTAAGAGTACAGGATTAAGTTTTTCTCTAAGCCTGTTAACGTTTCTTTATTTTCTGCCTCCCGCTCCCTCATCTTTCATTTCGTAAACAACCTCCGACCGACGCCAACCGAGAGCGTTATGATCAGCAGTGCTATTATTTTGGTCGAGGCAATGAATCATGGGTGATGCCAAGCGCCGTAAAGCGGCACTGGGAGACAAGTACGGTAAAGAGGAAAACATCTTTCCCTGGCTCCCACTTACGAAAAGTCAGGGTGAGCAGTTTGTCAAATGGACAACTAAAGGTGCCTGGGTTGGCATCGGCTTTTTGGTCGCCTACTGGGTAACAATTCGGTTAATAGGACCCACCTTAGGTTGGTGGCAAGTCAGTTAACATTTTGTATTGCCTAGCCGCGAGGGTGATGTTTTGCTTGTAAGTAAGCCATCCACCCTAGCTTTAGATGAGAAGGAAACCTTCGTTGTCGTTTGACTTGTAGATGCTAAGCGCGTAGGCTGGATTTGTTGAACAAATCCATCTATCGGTAGAACTTAACTGAAAAGAAAAGGTTCTACTATAGAGTAGACAAGTCAGGCATATTGTGGTTGTTAGTCGCCCATTACACTCTTCAATTAGAAGCGGGCTGCTACCATAACTTTATCAGACTCTCTTTTGCAAGCCTTTTGGAATTTTGAACTAAACCCTCCCAAAACCTGAAGGTTAAAATCTTAAAAAAGTATTAAAAGATCTAAAATTTAGGAGTGGTGTTTGGAGGACTAACGTGTTCATACGACTGGCAGAGCAACACCGTCAATTCGTTCAAGACTTGGTAATGAATCTCCAAGCCTTGGCAATTGTGTTAGAGAACCGAGGATATCTGGCTTCCTGCTATACCTGCGGCAACCAGATGAATAGCGCATCCTTTATGGTCAGCCTAGGAGACAGTCATCTGATCCGCTTCCTGGTGTCAGATTATGGTATTACCTGGACTGAAATGAGGGATGACCGAGAACTGATGAAGCTGGAAGGCGCTGAAGCAATCAGCCAACTGCAAGATCTTGCCAATCTTGTTAAATACCAAATTCAGCCTTCTGAATTTCGCCGTCCAGTGGGCAATTTGGCGTCAATCTAGTTCAGTCTATCGTCAATCTGTTCAACCTGAGAGCTGTCTTCATACAGTCAGGCACTAAACCTTACGGAGCATTATGGGTACGTTGATTGACCGCCGTAGGGAAGTGTCTGGCCACTTGAAGCGAGGACACATTGCTCAAAGCATTTTATCTAAACTAAAGATTAAGCCGACTTCAGCGCCTTTCTAAGGCTATTCAAGCAGCAAAAGCTCATCTTCCTCTCCGCCTACAGAGATCCCAGCCTTGAAATTAGAACGTTGCGCTTCAGAGATGGAACTATACAAATAGACACAAAGTTTAATCTAAAGAAAATATTACGAAACCGATAGCTTTTCTGAATTGCTGTCAAAGTATTAATAGCTCAAATGGGGTCAGCCGATATAAAGACCCTAAACATATATAAAAAACAAGTAACCTTTTAGAGCGCTAGTTTCCACCCATAGGATAACTGGCGCTCTATATTTTTAGAGTGTGGTCAAAACCAGTTGGTGAGGATGAGGGAGATGAGGAAGTAATTTCTGCCCCACCTTCCCCACCTTCCCCACTTCAGCCTTTCCAAAATGAAATTAGATACCCCTTCAACGTTGAGTAGATGAGGGGTTCCTGACCAAATAGGGGGAAGGAATAGGCTGTACTCGACCCGCATTAACCAATGCCTGATAGACAAAGGCGGCGACTTCGGCACGGCTGGCATTTTGGTTTGGGTTGAGTTGGCTAAGCGTTGGGTAGTTGACCACCAGTTCTCTGGTAGTAGCACCAGCAACAGCAGAAAGCGCATAGTTCGGAATCTGTGCCGCATCTGTGTAAACGGACAACACACTCGTATCTTCAGACCGTAATTTTAGACCACTGGCTAGAGACACTAAGACCTGAACTTTTGGAATGCGTTCATCAGGTCGAAAGACTCGTCCTGGATACCCAGAGAGAAATTCACCCCGATAAGCGGTTTGGATAACTTGATAAGCCCAAAAATTACGGCTGACATCCACGAAATCACTGGCAGCTTTCTGCGGTGTTGGGGAAAAGGCTTTGGCAATAATCGCGGCAAACTGGGCACGGGTTACAGATTCACCAGGACGAAAAGTGCCATCGGGAAATCCAGCAATCACGTCGATACCTGCTAAGGCTTCAATGTAGGCTTGTGCCCAGTGACCTTGAATATCCTGAAAGTTAGTTGCTACCGATGCCGCCACAAAGTCTACACGACCAGCAATGCGGTTTTGATCAATATCATTGCCAACGGCAACTATGGTGATGGTGCGGGTTGTGTTGTTGACATCTAAACTGCCGTTGTTACGAATGCGATTTTGACCGGGACTATCGGCTGTGCCTAAATTGGGTTGAGCATTGCCAGTGGCGACTAAACCGTTGCGTTGGTTGCTTTCAATTGTGTTGTTCCGGAATACAGGAGTAGCTGTGCCACTGACTACAACCCCATCGGTATTTTGAATAACGCGATTGCCTTCCACTAAGGGAGAGGCGGAATCACCAATCGAAATCCCAATCCCGGTTTCCTGAAACACATTGTTGCGGATTTCCCCAGTACTTTGACGGGCAACAGAAATCCCATTCCCTTCGTTCCTAGTAAAAAGGTTGTTTTCAATCTTCGGGTTGCTTGTACCCGTGACAAAAACGCCTTCCCGTTTGCTGTTAATAAAGCTGTTGTTCCTGACAGTAGCATTGGTGGATTCTATCCATACACCTGTACCACGAGTATTTGGGTTGGTAATGCTAATACCGCTAATTTCACTGTCTTTTTCAGCACGAATTGTCACGTTCTGGCCGGCTAAGGTGGGGCTTGCGTAGGAACCACCACCGATAATGCCTGTCCTTTGACCTTGGGTATCTACATCGCCTCGCAGGGTAACACCTTGTTTGACGCGCAAGGGGAAGACTTCTCCGGTAGCTTGGGTGTAAGTTCCAGGCGCAAGCTGAACGACTGTACCGGATGATGCCTGTTGAAGGGCGTAGGTAATTGAGCGGTAGGGTGTCGCTTCACTAGTCCCAGACCCATCTGTGTCTGTTCCCCTGGCAGGATTGACGTAAATAATGTTTGCACTCGATGGTGTTTGGGCAATCTGTACAGCTTGCACAGACTTTGTCCAAAGAGGAACTATGGCACTACCGCCTCCTAAGAGCAGCACAACAGTTAGGAAGGATGCCCCTAAGGGGACTGATTTTTGACGAGAACCCTGGTAGGTCATACGCTTTATGCTTATTATTTGCTTGATCAACTGTACGGTTTAGGGACTCATTAAACAGGAAAACTCTAACTTGCGATCGCACCTGTGCTAATTTAGATGGCTTAATCCAACGACATAACAAAACCCGCTCCATACTGCTTGAAGCATCTGGAGTCGGGATGTTAGCCGTTAAGACTTGAGGATGACTCTAGTCAGCTAGCTAGATGAAGTTTTAATGATCCTCAGCAAAAATATAGCGGTACAACTCACTGGGGTCAGGCTCAGGGCTTTCCTCTGCAAATCGAACCGCCTCATTGATTCCATCCTGAACTTTACGTTCTATCGCTTTGAGTTCTTCTTGCTGCACCAAATTTTGCTCAGTGAGATAAGCTGCCAGCTTTTTGATGGGATCGCGAGGGAACCAGTATTCTTTCTCTTCTTTAGAGCGAAGTTCATCAGGGTCAGCAAGAGAGTGACCTCGGAAGCGATAGGTGAGCGCTTCAATGAGTGTTGGACCTTCACCCGCACGCGCACGAGCGATCGCTTCTTGAGCAACAGATCGTACCGCTAGCACATCCATCCCATCGACTTCAACTCCAGCCATGCCAAATACACTGGCTTTCTTGTAAATCTCTGGCTGAGATGTCGCCCGTTCATGTGCCATCCCAATCGCCCATTTGTTGTTCTCAACAACGTAGAGAATCGGTAGTTTCCAAAGCGCTGCCATATTCAAGCATTCAAAGAACTGACCGTTATTGCAGGCACCGTCGCCAAAGAAGCAAGCCGTTACCTGATCGGAACCCTCATCCCCCAGAGCCTCACGTCGATACTTGCTTTGAAACGCGGTACCTGTGGCAACAGGAATCCCTTCTGCCACAAACGCATAACCCCCAAGGAGATTATGTTCAGCTGAGAACATGTGCATCGAACCGCCACGTCCTTTGCTACAACCTGTTGCCTTGCCAAACAACTCTGCCATCACCTCCCGTGCCGGAACTCCAGCACTCAAGGCATGAACATGGTCACGATAGGTGCTGCTAACATAATCTTCGTCTTGACGCATCGCCTTGATAACGCCAGTTGACACCGCTTCTTGACCGTTATAGAGGTGGACAAAACCAAACATTTTGCCTCGATAGTACATCTCGGCACACTTGTCTTCAAAAAAGCGCCCCAGCACCATATCTTCGTACAGGAGCAATCCTTCTTCTTTAGTAATTTTGCTGGAATCGACTTTAAATTCCGGTAAAGTCCGTTCTTGAACCATTGGTTTGTTGTATCCTTGCAGCAACACTATTATTGATTTCTTGATTTTCTCTCAACACCTGTTCAGCTTTTTCACAAATCAAAATAAGAAGAGAGCAAAACTAACTTGAGTCAAAACAGCACCACTGGTTTAAAATCAAACTGTCTCATTTAGGGGGATGCTCTACCGACGTTGCTAGAATTACTAATATCTTTAGCAACTAGACTCAAGCGGTTCTTGCTCCTTGA
Source organism: Symplocastrum torsivum CPER-KK1 (assembly GCA_019358875.1). Lineage (GTDB taxonomy): Bacteria > Cyanobacteriota > Cyanobacteriia > Cyanobacteriales > Coleofasciculaceae > Symplocastrum > Symplocastrum torsivum. Next base: position 164,754 of record JAHHIF010000011.1, on the reverse strand, counting down.
ACGGGTGCCTTGAATGGTTCAAGTTCAACGGCTTGCAGCACGCTGAAGAGAGAACGCTACTGGCTACTATACGTTAACTTAGTTGCTTTGCGCTGGGGAAGTGAACCGTGCGAATTCCGCTCGATTACTACCGAATATTAGGACTGCCGATTCAGGCGACGGATGAACAGCGAAGTCAGGCTTATCGCGATCGCACGTTGCAACTGCCGCGCCGAGAGTATTCGGAAGCGGCGATCGCATCTCGTAAACAACTCCTGGACGAAGCCTACGCGGTTCTCAGTGACCCCGAACAGCGCTCCGCCTACGACGCGAGTTTTCTCACCAAAACCTACGAGCAAAAGCCAGAAGCGATCGCTTTAGGTACACCAGGAACTGGTGAAGGCACAGATACGGCTAGCGACCCCCACACCCCTAGCATCGAAATCAAAAGTGACCAGTTTGTTGGGGCATTACTCATTCTTCAAGAACTAGGGGAATATGAACTTGTCCTGAAACTGGGGCAACCTTATCTAGGGGCACGAGACAGCATTAGTTTAGATAAAGGTCGCTTGGGAAACCCCCAGCAGGTTCGACCAGACATTGTTTTAACCCTAGCCTTAGGTTGCTTAGAACTCGGTCGGGAGCAATGGCAGCAAGGTCAGTACGAAAACGCCGCAACTTCCCTAGAAACGGGTCAAGAATTACTCCTACGAGAAGGATTTTTCCCATCTGTGAGGGGAGAAATCCAAGCCGATCTTTATAAACTTCGCCCTTACCGCATCCTGGAATTATTGGCGCTGCCAGAAGAAAACCTTACTGAACGGCGTAATGGCTTGCGGTTATTGCAAGAAATGCTCCAAGAGCGCATGGGTATTGATGGCACAGGGGACGACCAATCTGGGTTAAGTATTGATGACTTTCTGCGCTTTATCCAGCAGTTGCGTGGCTATCTAACGGCTGCCGAACAGCAAACTCTCTTTGAAACAGAAGCCAAGCGTCCCTCAGCTGTTGCGACTTATCTAGCCGTCTATGCCCTTCTAGCACGAGGATTTGCCCAAAGACAACCGGCATTAATTGCTCGTGCCAAGCAGATGCTAATGCGCTTGGGGCGACGCCAGGATGTCCACCTTGAACAATCCGTCTGTGCGCTGTTACTGGGTCAAACCGAAGAAGCTAGCCGTGCCCTAGAACTGAGCCAGGAATACGAACCTCTAGCGTTCATTCGTGAGCATTCTCAAGGTTCTCCAGATTTGTTACCTGGATTATGCCTCTATGGGGAGCGCTGGCTGCAAAAGTCAGTGTTTCCTCACTTCCGAGATTTAGCGAACCAGAAAGCCTCGTTGAAGGAATACTTTGCTGACGAGCAAGTGCAAGCATATTTAGAAAACCTGCCAGACTCATCTGGGGAAAGTAATGAGTGGACAGTAGTCCAGACCCAGAAGGCGGCATACGCGACTGCTGCTTCCTCCAGAAGTTTCAACGAACCAGCCGCTTTTGGTCGAACTAGTTCTCGCCCAACGTCAGAAGAAGATAGTCGCTTCTCGCGAGATGGTCAACAGTCAGTCAGCTCAATGTTTAACAACTCTCTCGGTGACTCAGCAGGTGCTAGGTCACAGTGGGGAGGAGAACGAGGGTCTACTGGTGTCGCAACGAGTCGGACGGCAACGTTAGGCACGGCTAGTGTTTCAATGCCCACAGCCCAACGGGTATCCCCAACGGGAAGCCCAGGAGAAACAACCATTACAGGCTTACCGGGTGAATCTTCTTCAAAATCGTCACGCCGCCAGCGTCAGGCGAAAGGTGGGGCTGACCAGCCAACGCCTCCTCTAGCTGGGGGAGATTCTGTCCCTAAAACCTCATCAGGTTCTGGGGTAACCCTAGACCGTTTAACACCCGGTCGCCTTCAACGTTTGCCAGACAACTCAAAGTCTTCAACAAAATTCAAACGCCTGATTATACTGATCCTTGGCGGTTTGGTCGGTGTGGGACTACTGGCTTGGCTGCTGATTGGAACCCTAAGTTGGTTCCAGAAAACTTTACAGCGGTTTTCAGGTCCACCGCTCGAAGGAGAGCAACCACTTGTGCAGTTGACTCAGCCTCCGGTAGCAATTCCTGAACCTGGCACTCAGATGCTCGCGCCAGAGGGGCCGTTGACTGAGCAAACGGCTGAGCAAGTCATCCAATCTTGGTTGTCTGCTAAGTCCCTTGCTCTCGGTCAAGAGCATCAAGTTGATCAACTCCAGCAAATTTTGACTGATCCAGCTCTGTCTACATGGCAACGACGCGCTCAAACGGCTAAGCGAGACAATATCTATGGACAGTACAAGCACGTTGTTAAAGTGAACTCGGTTGAGACAAACCCAGCTAATCCTGATCAAGCTAGGGCGGATGCGGCTGTGAATGAAGTAGCCCAATTCTATGAAAATGGTCAGTTGAATCAGTCGGCTTCCTACGATGACAACCTGCGAGTTCGTTATGACATGCTGCGAAAAGATGGTCGCTGGTTGATCAGAGATATGGCTGTTTTGAGATAAGTAGACCTCTCTTGAAAGTCTACTTTTATCGCAACGTTTGTGAGCGTAGCTCATGGTGTCTCTTGCATAAATTCTGGAAAGCCCCATAAATCTCCTAATTTTGGGGACTTTTTGCTTTGTTTGCTTAGCTCTAGTCGCTAACACAACTTGTCATCAAAGCTTGACTAAAAAGTCAAGTCCAGATTGCTCTTAGCTAAAGATTGAGAAAATTTGATCCCGGCAACCCATTAATGTCAAGATTTCATGACATTTTGATCCCCAGCTTGCCTGTAAATTCGTTAATTCACCTGAAATCGCTATCCTTAGCCCCTTGACCCAGCGTCAGAGTATTCTGTTACATAAAGTCAGGCGATCCCGAAGAAATACTTATTTTGAGTATTTCGTTAAGATCATCGGCGGCTGGCTCGACCCCAGGTACCTGTATGAATGATGACCCACCCATTGCGTTAGCAGCGTAGAAAGAGCCTTGCCCAAAGAGTCGCAGCTTTCTTCGATTTTGGGCACAAGTAAGGCAATGCACTAAGCGATCGCAAGCTGGAAATCTGAATCCAAACGGGTGAAGAACTCAAGTTGAAAGCTAGCTTTCTTTCAGCAACTGGATGTGTACATGACGACCAAAACTTTCAGATTCATCAGGAGTGACATACCTGCCGTCCTAATTATTGGAGAGCATAAATCATGGCAAAAGAACGCCCACCTTTAGAAGAGATGACACTGCGGCAACTGCGTAAAGTTGCGAGTGAATATGGCATCTCCCGTTATAGCCGAATGCGTAAGTCGCAATTGCTGGCGGAAATACAAAAGATACAGCGCTCAAAAATTTCAATCAGTCCATCTCGCACAGTGGAGGCACAGCCAGAAGTGGAAGCAGCAAAGTTTGAACTAGGTCAAGAAGATCGTACCGGTGGCACCCTTGCATCAGTGGATGAAGGATTAGCCGATTTACCGGCTGGTTATGGTGATAGCCGGATTGTTTTATTGCCGCGTGACCCTCAATGGGCTTATACCTACTGGGATATTCCAAATGAGCATAAAGAAGATCTACGGCGTCAGGGAGGACAACAGTTAGCGCTACGGATTTATGATGTTACCGACATCACCCTTGACTACCAATCGCCCCACAGCATTCAAGAATATCCTTGTGATGAGCTAGCACGGGAATGGTACTTGCCCATGCCAGTTAGCGATCGCGATTATGTTGTTGATATCGGCTATCGCTGTGCCGATGGTCGTTGGCTCATTCTGGCTCGTTCGGCACCTGTACATGTTCCTCCCGTCTACCCCTCCGACTGGATTGAAGACCAATTCATCACCGTAAACTGGGAAGAAGACCTCCGTAGCAAAACCTTCCTTGAATTGGTTCCTCCCAGCAAAAAAGCCGCTGCTAGCGCTGATACTAGCAGTGTAGATGCTGTTGGCAACCCCATTTACGATGCCATCTTCGGCATGGCACAATCCGCCGAAGCTCAGCGCGTTGCTGGTTCCTTGTATGGTTCTATGCAGCAAGTTCCGGTTCACGAGCAGGCAATTAGCTCCTATGTCTTCCCCTCTGGTGTTGGTATGTGGGCTGTACCAACAATGTCTGGTTTAACCATGTCTGGCGTTGGAATGTCTGGTGTTGGCTTCTCTGCTTCCATGCCTCCCATTCGTCCTCGCCAGTTCTGGTTAGTTGCGGATGCTGAATTGATCGTTTACGGGGCAACTGAGCCAGATGCTAACGTCACCATTGGTGGACACCCCATCAAGCTCAACCCAGATGGAACCTTCCGCTTCCAGATGTCATTCCAAGACGGTTTGATTGACTACCCGATTATGGCAGTGGCAGCTGATGGTGAGCAAACTCGTTCTATCCACATGAAATTCACTCGTGAGACACCATCACGCAACACCAATACAAAAGAAGAAGCCGTTCCCGAATGGCTTGCCTAACAAAGTGGCGAACTTGTAGGGGCAATGCCCTTAGGCGTGAAATTCTGAAGCTTGAAGAAAGAAAACCCTTACTCAAGCAGGGAACCTCAATTACTTACCTCCGTTGTATTTTGCTATCTCCCCCGACAGCAGCCGGGGGATTTTTTTTCTCAAGAACTATGAAAGCTCAAGAAATTGCTGAGAAGCTTGCAGAACTCTTTGGTAGCACTGCCGTTCAGATGACAGAACCTGGCGTCTGGCAGGTAGAAATGCCTCAGTTTAGATTGCTAGTCCTCTTATCACAAGACCAATCTTGGTTAAGAATTCTCATTCCCATTGCACCAGCCGGGGAAGCCCAACCATTCTTTGAACAGCTACTAGAAGCAAATTTTGATGACACTCAAGAAACCCGTTATGCTCTGAATCAAAATGTTCTTTGGGGCGTCTTCCAACACAACAGTGAGAGCCTTGAGCCTGAAGACTTCTCAGCAGCCGTAGCACGGCTGCTTTCTCTACGTCAGCAAGGACTGACGAGTAGCTTTGATCAGCTCGTTGACACTCGTATTCGTCAAATCATTCAGGTAGCAAAACAGCAAGGGCAATCCTTGGAGGCAACGCTCCAAACCCTAGATCGGTTTTATCGTGAAGGACTCATGGGTGAGTTGGAGCAAGGAGCAGAGTCGCGCCAACAGACACTAGCGGCATGGCAGCGTCGGCTCGAAACTCTTTGGCAAGAAGTAGAACCTTAAGTGATACCAATTGACTCAAATACGGAATTGCCACCACTGAGGGTAATACTTTGTGTGGCGGCAATTTGTATGACGTGATGAGTATCAAAGCACAATTATCAGCATAATTCCGGAACTGCTGCCAATTGGGTGAGGTAAATAAATGAATACTAGTGATTAAATCGGGTTAAAGCAAATGATCAATCAGCTATAACCGTGGAGGATTAAAATTTTACTTTCTGCTGGTAACTAAAAATAAGATTCTTGGGGACATTCACCCGCTTACCATGGATCGTCACCCAAAGTTTATCAATAATATCGACTCAAGGAGAATTAGAGACCTGATGCGCTCGAAGATGAGATTGCTTTGGTGTGAGGTTTTAATCAAGAACACGTTAGCCCTTACGGAGCATAGTACATTAGCTGCAAAGCGGCTCCAAACGAACATTGCTGTTAGACCAACATGGTTGATTCGTGTTAATCAGGTCGCTCCTAAGGCACTAGCGGTGACTGGGCGAGGTAGGACACAGCGGTTTTTGAAGAATAGCCCTTGCTGTTTCATAAATGAACTTCCGAAGAGTCGATTAGGATCAAGAGAACAGCGTCTTCTTCATGCATTTGCACCACTTTGTATAGGGATTGCTTGTACTAGTGGCACAGGTGCATTAGCCGCAACTCGGACGGCTTTGCCAGAGCCTCTTGATGGGTCGATAGATGAGGTGAGTAACATCAAGCTTTCCAATGAGACCCTTTCTCCTTCTCCAGAATCCTTTGGGCAAGGTTTTTTCAGACTCATTCCACAGCCGCAAGCTGTTGAACCAGGCTTCTTACCAAGCCTCATTCAAGATACATCTCTACAAGCACAGAACCTGCCGACTGCTCCACCTGTGCCACCAGAGAATCTACAACCTAACCCCAACCAAGACCGCTTTCTACAGCCGCCGACAAACCCGATACCTGAACCCTTAAGACCAGAGCAACCTGTTCAAACACCTGTCACTCCAGAACCACCCACGCAACCGCCTCCAACTCCAAGCACTCCTGTCTCACCAACGATTCAAGTTCAGGACATTCAAGTAACTGGTAGCACTGTCTTTGAAGCCGACGAGTTAGAGGCAATTACCCAACCTTATGAGGGACAAACTCTTACCCTAGAACAACTCAGACAAGTCGCAGATGCGATTACCCAGTTGTACTTAGAACGGGGCTATATCACCTCTAGAGCGATTCTTGTAGACCAGGACGTTACTAATGGTGTTGTGGAAATTCGCGTTCTAGAGGGCAGTTTACAAGAAATACAAATTGAGGGAACACGTCGATTAAATCCTAGCTATATCCGCAGCCGCGTAAAGTTAGGGGCGGGGACACCTCTTAATACCGCTGAGTTGGAAGACCAATTGCGGTTGCTCCGGGCTGACCCTTTATTTGAGAATGTAGAAGCGAGCCTCCGAGCGGGAACCCAAACAGGGCAGAGCATTCTTATTGTTCGTGTTGTTGAAGCTGACCCCTTTGAAGGTAGTTTTGGCATTGATAACTATTCGCCGCCGAGTGTGGGTTCGGAACGATTGGGCATCAACTTGCTCTATCGCAACCTTACAGGGAATGGGGATACAGTTGCAGGTTCGTACTACCACACAACTAGGGGGGGTGCAGATAGCTTTGACTTTACGTATCGGCTACCCGTCAACCCGATGAATGGTGCTGTGCAATTAAGAACCGCCATCAATAGTAATCAAATCGTTGAAGACGAATTCAGCTTCTTGAACATTGAAGGGGACTCAGAACTGTATGAAATTAGTTTTGAGCAGCCACTCATACGCACCCCCCGCGAAGAATTTTCTCTATCTTTGGGTTTTACAATTCAAGAAAGTCAGTCCTTAATTGGCGGTGGCTTTCCCTTCCCTGGGCCTGGTGCTGACGAAGAAGGGTTTACCAGAACCAGTGTGCTTAAGTTTGGGCAAAATTATTTGCGCCGGGATGTTAGAGGCGCTTGGTCTTTGCGATCGCTTTTTAGTCTCGGCACTGGCTGGTTTGATGCCACAATCAATCCTGACCCGATTCCTGATGGACGTTTTTTCAGTTGGCTTGGTCAGGTGCAGCGTGTGCAAGTTCTTGGTGAGGATAACTTTTTAATTGTAGGAGCTGACATCCAGTTAACACCCGATAGTTTATTTCCCTCCCAACAATTTGTAGTTGGTGGCGGTCAATCCTTACGAGGCTACCGACAAAACATTCGCTCAGGCGATAATGGTGTGCGTTTTTCCGTTGAAGATCGCATTACTTTACAGCGAGATGAAGCAGGTGCTTCTACATTACAACTCGCTCCATTTTTTGATGCTGGTATTGTCTGGAATGTCTCTGATAATCCTACTCCATCACCATCACAGCAATTTTTAGCAGGTGTCGGTATGGGATTAATTTGGGAGCCAGTACCGGGACTCAACCTTCGTGCTGATTATGCTTTTCCCTTGGTTGACCTTGATGATCGGGGTACTAATGCCCAAGATGAGGGCTTTTACTTTAGCGTTCGTTATTTGTTTTAGTTGTTGGTTATTGGTTATTGGTTGTTAGTAACTGTTAGAGGCTATTTGGGAAGCAAATATTAAAGTCTGAAGGTAATACTAAAGACTACTAACAAAAAAACAAATATCAACTATGCCTATTAGATTTCTAGCTGTTGCAGGAAGAATAGTGACTTGACTTTCGCTTTCAAGGTAGCAGAAACGGCTTGGCACCTATCCAACAACTAACAACTACCAAGGATTACCAATCAGTGTGAAAGCTGCCCAATAGTAAGGATGCCTTAGCTGTTTATCTCCAAGATTTGACAGTGCCTCTGGTAGGGGAATACCTCGGCTAGTACCAACGAGTTGACCATTTTCCAAACGGACTTGTCCTCGTAACATGGCTATCTGTGTCTGCCTCAATGCCTCAGCTTTAATGGGTGCTGTTCGTAACTGCTGGTAAAACTCACTCATCAGCCCCAAGGTTGCCTCATCACTGACATACCAGAGACTCGCTAGTGCCGACTTGACACCAGCTTGTAGCGCCAACCCCGCAAAACCTAATTCTGCTTGTTCATTGCCGAGTGCTGTGCGGCAAGCGCTTAGCACCAACAAGTCCACAGGTGGGTTACTCCAATTCAGTTGTGGCAATTGGCTCAGTCGCAGCTTTGTGTCCCACAGTTGAAGATAGGAATTAGCTGGTGCCCCAGGTTGAAATTCCCCATGGGTTGCCAAGTGTACAATCTGAAAAGGCTGTAGCTGACGCTGTAACTTCAGATTCTCCAGTGTGAAGTCTTCATTCAAAAATGATTTGCCTTGCCAGAGTTGCTGTGTAATGACAGATAACTCCAGAGGAACAGCGGGTAAAGGGTTTTGCTCGGTAAACTGTGATGCTCCCATTGCCAAAACTTGATAGCCTCTAATATCGCGATGTTGGCTATCAGTCAGCGTAAGACTGGGCATTAGGCTGATACTGTATTTTTCTACTAGAAACTCTTGACCACTGTGAAGGGCGGCTAGTGGAATTGACCGTAGATTCTTGTCCATGATGAACACTAAATTTTGGATATCAGCCGCTTGTAAATCAGCTTCCAGAGGAGTCACGAGCCATCGATAGAGTTGCTTAGCTGAGTTTAAGTAATTGGTACTCCTGGAACTGGTGACTTTGCTTTGGAAGTCCCGCACAACACGAATCACTTGCGATTGCGTACTCCCAGCAATCCGTTTGCGTATCGCTCGCCCTTCGGAAGTCACAAGCAACAGTTCCAACTCATCGCTTTTATTATCTGCCGCAGATTGTGAGGCAAGGCTGGCAGGAACAAAAGATACATAGATAAACGCCGCTTTCACATTTGTTGTTGCCTCAATTTCACTCAGGATGTTACGTGCTTGGGCTAAGGTTTTGCTTGGTGTATCGCTGCTTTGACCGAAATACTGCTCATACTCCTGGCTAAATGACTGCTCTATCTGTTCAATTCCCGTGTCAATTTCTAGGGGAGGAATGTTGTTCGTTGGCTCTAAAGGGAGCGGCTCCACCTGTGGAGGGAGGAAATCAACCGGGTTAGGTATTATTGGCTCTGGTGGTGGTGGTTCAGGAGGGGAATCTGATGTGATGATTTCAATATTGCCCAGAGTGTAACTTCCTGGAAAAGATTGGAAGGGTGAAATTGTGAATTGCCCACTAGTAACTGCCCCATTTGTACCATTCGTTGTTGCCTCACCCACTTCAAAGGGAGTTTCCCTGAACCCCCCATCGTGTCGAATCGTGATTGAACCACCATTCAATCCACCAGCAGTGGAAATACTTGCATTGACTTGATTTTGGTCAAGGAATGTGTCGGATGCCCGGAAAAATTGACCGGCTGTAATGTCAACATCGCCACCGCTGCTACCTGTACCGCCTTGGGCATTAATGGAAGCAACTTCAATATCTTCTTGAGAGTCGAGGGTAACAGAGCCACCAATTCCAGAACTCGAACTAGAGTCTATCACCTCAGTAAAGATCGATTCACCAGCCGTAACTGTAATTGACCCACCGCCAGAATCACCGGAAGCTCTTAATTGTTGTGTTGAAATGGCTCCTGTAGTGCTATTGAGTGTAATTTCACCAGCAGCATTGGCATCGGAATGAGAGTCAAGATTTCCCGTCGTAATGTTGCCGCTTGAGTCAAAAGCGATCGCACCACCGTTACCCGTACCAGAAGAAGAGTTCAGATTCCCGACTGTAATATTGCCGTCTGAGTCAAAAGCGATCGCACCGCCGTTACCTGTACCAGAAGAAGAGTTCAGATTCCCGACTGTAATATTGCCGTCTGAGTCAAAAGCGATCGCACCGCCGTTACCGTTAATCGAGCTAGAGTCAAGTGTCCCAGTACTCGTATTAATCGCACCACCGCTTGTACTCGTGAGGCTAATTCCTCCACCCACTGAAGTGATATTACTAGTAGTAATGTCATTGTTCGCGATCAGATTCACAGAACCACCAGATGAAGCAATATCACTAGTAGTAATATCGTTGCTTGCGGTCAGATTTACCAAACCACCATTCGATGTAATTCCACCTTCCAACTGGATAGTTGTTGTTGTGAGGTTGACTCCGCTAGCAGCCGTCGTCTGAATGTTCTGTAGAGTGGTGATACCTGTCCCAGCTAATTGGGTAAGGCTGTCAGCAGCGATGGGCGAGGTGGCTGTCACATTGTTCGCGTTAGTAATCGTCAAGCCACCTAAACTGGTGTTTCCACCGACAGCATCACTAAAGTTGATATTGCCCGCACCCGCTTCTAGGTTCAGAATTGCTGTTCCCGCGTTGTACTCAACTACATAACCCTGCTGGCGGAGGGTAGAGGCTAAGTCATTCCATGTTTGTGTGTCTATCTGAACGTATTCCGCGTAATCTTCGCCTCCTAGATCTCCGACTGGTGGCTCGTCGTTGCCTGGTTGACCATTCCCCCAGTTGGTGTAGCCAATTTTGGTTCCATCCTCCCAAAATACCGTTCCTGCCTCTGGTCCGGTTACCCATCGCCAAGTGCCTTCTTCTGCTTCGTCACTCGCACCAATCCAAGCACCAAGACCACCCGGAATCCCTAGTGCAGCGCGGCGGAAATAACTATCCAGTTGGACATTGGCTAAAAGGCTTACTGTAAAAGCAATATTGCTTCTGCATAAGAGCCTCCTATCTTCTGCCTTCTTGCACTAGTGTAAAAACTTTGGCATTTTCTGCTTCTGAGGTAATCGTCACCAGATAACCTTGTTGACCTTTAAATGTTCTTTCTTGAGCGGCATTTAGTGCATCGATCCAATTCAAGGGGTCAGCCACATATTCGTAGGTGTGAGCCGCATCCACGGTGCTATTAAACGCGATGTTGCCCCCTGCTGAGTTGATAGTAGTCTCCTCGCTGTAAAGGATGACTGGGCCATCGAAAGTGATATTGCCACCATTTGAGGCGATCGCTTCTCCAGTAAGATTAATCGACAAGGGAGCCGCCAAAATTATTGGTCCACCTGCTGTGGTTATATTCCCTACCGTAATTCTTCCACCTGACGCTTCTCCAACCGAGGTAAACGTTCCTTCTGGCGTGACAAAATCGGGTGGAACATTGGTAGGATTTTGCAGTTCGTCAAAGTCCAATCCTGCCCTCAATATCAGCGAAGGACTACCCGCCAAAATAGCAATATCCGGGTCTAGTCCTGTTAAAGCGGTATCGGCTTGCGTGATTGTGATGTTTCCACCTGTAATGCTGCCTGTTGCTTCTACCTTTAGGGAAGCACCTGTGTAATCACCAAACCTGACATCCCCGATCGCTGTGATAATTGGGTCGTAGAGACTAACAAAATTGCCGCCTTGTCCTGCCAAGTTGAGAATTGAGAAACTTCCACCACTTGAAAAATGAGCATCACCGGAGATAATGCGATCGCTTACTAAACTGAGATTCCCGCCACTGGTAAATGGCGTCTGGTAAAGATGATTCAGTGCGAGAATATCAATTCCCTGATTGCCCTGAATGTAAAGATTTCCCCCGGCTTGGGCGAGGAAAGAATTCGCGACACTATCGCGCACTCGCACGATGTTCTGTGCCAGTAAATTCAAGTTACTAGTCGTTTGTAGCTGACTCTCTACCAATGTCAGGTCATGATTTGCCCAAAGAAATGCATTTCCTACCGTTACACCCTTTGCCACTACATCACCGTTCTCAATCTCTAATCCCGAACTTGTTAGAGCAACCTGATTGCCGTTTACCACAACACCTGTAGCATGACCTGTGTTACCACCCGTCAATAACTCTGCTAAGGAGGCAGGAGTAGGGACAATCTCCCCTGAGTTGCCCCCTGGTGAGTTTGGGTCAGCCGTGATGAGGTTATTGGGTTGAATGTCTAAACTCAGCAGATGTCCTGGTTGAGAAAGACGCACGAGATTTTGCCCTGGCACGGCGGTGACAATGATGTTCCCGTTCGGTGCTGTCAGCTGTCCTGTACTAATAACAGTACCGCCCAGTAACGAGAGATTTTGCCCTTCTCCTACCGCGAGATTACCCGTGTTTAAAATTGCCCCTGGTGTTCCTGTTGTCCCAAAGTTAAAGGTATTAGGTGTGCCGATAAGTGAGGCATAGTTATTAAAACCCACTGCCTGAAACCAGCTATTATCACTAAACCCGATACCTGTAGCAGTCGTAGCGGTAAAGTCAGCAGGGACATTGAGTTGGGCATTTGCGCCAAAAACTATCCCGGCTGGATTCATTAGAAATAAATTGGAATTGCCGCCACTGACTTGCAGCAAACCCTCGATTACTGAAGCCTCTCCTCCTGTAACACGTCCCAGAATATTTACAACGGCTGGGTTGGAAAGAAAGTTAGCGATTTGATGAGAATCTAGACCAAACTGCGTGAAGCTGTGGAAGAGGTTCGTGCCATCAGCCGACGTTGTACCACCAGTGATGTCAAAACGGTTGCCCTCAGGCGTGATGAGAGTACCTGTACCATCTGCCGCTGGGACGATGGGTGTAGCAGCGATTGGTGTAACACTAAGGGCAGTAAAGAGGGGTAGTGCGATTAGCAATCGCCTTATTGTTCTCGCGCCTAATATCATCCGTTTACGGTTGCAAGCCTTAATTTTTGTAACATTGAGCCAGTCTTCATCAAAAATTTTTTCACTAAACAAAGCTCTAGGAAGTATTCTTACCTCAGCCTGTTTTTCTCTCGGTAAAGCATCAAAGTCGAGCTAAGTATCTATAGCTATTGCAGTTGTTTTTCCAATATTTTGTGGGATTATTACAGTACTTTTAACAAAGATGAGGGGCAGCATGAAGCAACGAGTGCTGTTGCTGGTAAATCATCACTCTCGGCGAGGACACGACACTCTTTCCCAAGTGGTGACGCAGTTGCAATCGCTGGGCTTTGAACTTTTTGAAGAGCCAACCGATCAAACCCAGCAGCTATCAGACATTATCCGGAGTTATCGCGATCGCGTTGACATAGTAATCATCGGTGGTGGCGATGGCACCTTAAATGCCGCTATAGAGGGCTTAGTCGATACTCAACTCCCCTTAGGAATTTTGCCATTAGGAACGGCTAATGACCTCGCCCGTACTCTGAGGATTCCCCAATCAATACCCAAAGCTTGCCAGGTAATTGCGGCAGGTCAAAGCCAGCGGATTGATTTAGGAAAGGTTAACGATAAACATTTCTTTAATGTCGCGAGTCTTGGGTTGAGTGTACAAATTACAAGGCAACTGAACAAAGAAGCCAAGCGTGTTTGGGGAGTCTTGGCGTATGCGGTGACGGCGATTCGAGTGATTTGGAAAGCTCGACCCTTTCGGGCTCAGATTCGTCTGCGTGGAGAGTCAATTTCTGTAAAAACTGTACAAATTGCCGTTGGTAACGGGCGCTACTATGGCGGTGGCATGGCAGTGGCTGATGATGCGGCCATTAACGATGAACGCTTGGATTTATATAGTTTGGAGTATCATCACTGGTGGCAGATTTTTGTGTTATTACCAGCCATGTGGAGAGGACGACAGGCTAATTTACAGGGTGTACGTACTCTTCAGGGCAAAGAATTTGAAATTTATACTCGTAAACCTCAGCCGATCAATGCTGATGGTGAAATTGTCACATACACTCCAGCGAAATTCCACGTTGTTCCCAAAGCGTTGGAAGTATTTGTGCCAGATTTCCCGGTGCTTCCTCCGTTAAAAAATATACAACCCGACGCTTGATAAACTAAGCGCAGAGAGGAACCGGGAAAGAACTAGTCTTTGTCGAGGCTTTGGGTTTAAGAATATGATTGATTTCGTATCGTGTTTAAGAAAACATTCCCGTGACTCCATCGACACGTTCAAATTCCTTACCTGATCTGGCAACTCCCTGGTATACCCTAGACGCTGAGAAGACGCTGTCAGAGTTCGGCAGCAACCCAGAAACCGGTCTGACTTCTCAACAAGTACAAGAGCGATTGCAGCAATATGGTTCCAATGAGCTAGAAGAAGCCGCAGGCCGTAGTTCTTGGGAAATTCTCCTTGATCAGTTCAAAAACATCATGTTATTGATGCTGATTGCGGTAGCCCTCATCTCAGGACTTCTAGACCTGTTGGCACTGCGACAAGGGTCATTTGAGGGTATTCCCTTCAAAGATACGATCGCCATTTTGTTGATTGTTATCCTCAACGGTGTCCTAGGTTATCTCCAGGAAAGCCGTGCAGAACAAGCGCTAGCGGCACTTAAAAGCCTTTCTTCCCCCAAGGTTAGAGTGATTCGGGACGGCAGAACCTTTGAAATAGATGGAAAGGAACTGGTGCCAGGAGATATCATGCTTCTGGAAGCAGGGGTTCAGGTGTCAGCCGATGGGCGTCTAATTGAGGAATCAAATCTTCAGATACGAGAGGCGGCACTCACAGGAGAAGCCCAAGCGGTAAACAAGAAGGTAGACATACACCTGAATGAAGAAACACCGTTAGGCGATCGCATTAACTTGGTCTATCAGGGAACTGAAGTTGTCCAGGGACGAGGTACTGTACTCGTCACAGGCACAGGGATGCGGACAGAATTAGGCAAAATTGCCGAAATGCTGCAATCTGTGGAAAGTGAACCAACCCCCTTGCAGCGGCGGATGACTCAACTGGGTAATGTTCTCGTCACTGGCTCACTTATTCTAGTAGCAATAGTCATCGTGGGTGGCATGGCAGCCTCTTACTTCAAGTCGAATAGACTCGATTGGGGTGTCTTGCAAGAGTTGGTGGAAGTTTCTCTGTCGATGGCCGTCGCGGTTGTTCCAGAAGGTCTACCAGCAGTCATTACAGTCACCCTTGCACTAGGAACGCAGCGGATGGTGCGTCGCCATGCCCTAATCCGCAAACTGCCGGCTGTGGAAACTTTGGGAAGTGTCACGACGATTTGCTCAGATAAAACTGGCACACTGACACAAAACAAAATGGTGGTGCAGAAAGTTGCCACCGGGAGACAGACGTTCAGCGTCACAGGTGAAGGTTACGCCCCCCAAGGGGAGTTTAGAATCAACAATCAGCCCACTACACCTGAGCAGAATCCAGAACTACAAACGCTGCTGCTTGCCTGTGTGCTGTGCAATGATGCCCTATTGCAACGTGAAGAACCCCAACGGCAGGAGAATGGCAAAGGTAAGGCGACAAAAAGCTTTGAGAGCGAGTGGGCAATTTTAGGTGACCCGACTGAAGGCGCGTTGCTTTCCTTAGCAGGGAAAGCGGGTTTGGAAAAGGAACCATTGAACCGCCAACTCAAACGGGTTGAGGAGTTTCCCTTTTCCTCAGAACGTAAGCGGATGAGTGTGATTTGTGAAGGAAGTACTCAAAACGTCGCCCGTCCCGCGCAAAATTCACCCTTCATCATGTTTACCAAGGGTTCACCTGAACTGATTTTGGAGCGTTGTACCACCTACCAGCAAGGCGACGCTACCCAAGCACTTAGCAACGAAGAGCGCTCTTTGATATTGGAGCAGAATAACCAGATGGCAGGTGCAGGTTTGCGGGTGTTGGGCTTTGCCTATAAACCTTTGGATACCAAGCCGCCGGAAGGCTCAGATGAAGCGACAGAGCGAGAGTTAATCTGGCTGGGACTGGTGGGAATGTTGGATGCGCCACGTCCAGAAGTGCGGGACGCGGTGGCAAAATGTCGTGAAGCCGGCATTCGGGCAGTGATGATTACGGGTGACCACCAGCTAACAGCACAAGCGATCGCGCATGATTTAGGGATTGCGAAAGTAGGCGATCGCGTTTTGGCAGGTCCGGAATTACAACGCCTTAGCCAGGAGGAACTAGAGCAACAAGTCGAAAATGTCAGTATTTATGCCCGTGTTTCTCCAGAACACAAGCTACGGATTGTCCAAGCCCTTCAGAGTCGTGGTAAATTCACCGCGATGACAGGCGATGGTGTGAACGATGCTCCTGCGCTTAAGCAAGCAGACATTGGTATCGCTATGGGGATTACTGGCACTGACGTGAGTAAAGAAGCTAGCGACATGGTACTCCTCGATGACAACTTTGCCACGATTGTTGCGGCAACAGAAGAAGGTCGGGTTGTTTACATGAACATCCGCCGCTTTATCAAATACATCCTGGGTAGCAATATTGGGGAAGTTTTAACGATTGCTGCGGCACCACTGCTTGGACTCGGTGGTGTTCCCCTTACCCCGTTACAAATCCTTTGGATGAACCTCGTCACTGATGGTTTACCTGCCCTCGCCCTGGCGGTAGAACCGGCGGAACCGGATGTGATGAAACGTCCTCCTTTTAGTCCTCGCGAAAGTATCTTTGCTAGAGGACTAGGCTCTTACATGGTTCGCATCGGTATTGTTTTTGCGATTATCAGCATTGCCTTGATGGTATGGGCTTATAACTATACCCATGCACCTGGTTATAACGGGCCAGGAGGTCCAGATACTTGGAAAACGATGGTGTTTACCACTCTCTGTCTTGCCCAAATGGGTCACGCTTTGGCGGTTCGCTCTAACAATCGGTTGGTGATAGAACTCAATCCCTTTACTAACCCCTATTTGCTCTGGGCTGTGCTTGTAACGACAGCGTTGCAGTTAGCCCTGGTTTACGTTCCGTTCTTACGAGATTTCTTTGGCACTCACTTCTTGAGCTTGCAGGAACTTGGTATCTGCTTTGCCTTTAGCAGCTTACTGTTGGTTTGGGTGGAGCTAGAGAAGCTGTTTTTCCGTTTTTACTACTCTCGTCGCTCTTAAGTCAGTTGTTAGTGGTTAGTGGTTCGTTGTTTGTTATTAGTTGTTTGACCAATAACCAATAACAAACAACCAATAACGATTGACCAATAACCAATGCCAAAATGTATCTAAAAACTCTGCACCTCAGACAATTTCGCAATTATCGGGATTGTGTAGTCGATTTCGATGCCCCGAAGACAATTTTGGTGGGGAATAATGCTCAGGGGAAGTCGAATCTGCTGGAGGCAGTGGAGTTACTCTCAACTCTCAAGAGTCATCGTTCAGTACGCGATCGCGATCTCGTTTTGGAAGACGCGGCTGTTGGTCAAATTCAGGCTAATCTAGAACGTGCCTATGGCCCAGTGGAGCTAGCTTTAACTCTTCGTACTCAAGGACGGCGTACTGTTGCTCTCAATCAAGAATCCTTACGTCGCCAGCTAGACTTTTTGGGCATCCTCAATGCCGTGCAGTTCTCAAGCCTAGATTTGGAACTTGTGCGGGGCGCACCAGAACGGCGTCGCAATTGGTTGGATTTGATACTCACTCAACTAGAACCTATCTACGCCTACATCTTGCAGCAATATAACCAAGTGCTGCGACAGCGTAACGCCCTCCTCAAAAAACTCCGCAAGCAAGAGTTAGAAGGCAAAATTGATGAGTTATCAACCAGAGACTCTATTGACGAACTAGCGCTGTGGGATGCCCAACTCGCAACCACTGGCTCACGAGTGACGCGGCGGCGAGCAAGAGTTCTGGAACGACTTGCCCCACTCGCCACCACATGGCACACCAGTATTAGCGGAGCAACTGAGTTACTAGAAGTAACCTATGCTCCCAATGTCAGCATTGAAAAAGGCGATTCAGAGGGAGTGCAGCAAGCTTTTTTAGACAAAATCAAACAACGCCGAATTCCTGAACATACTCACGGTACAACTCTGGTTGGCCCTCACCGAGATGAAGTTGAGTTTATCATCAACGAAACTCCGGCAAGGTCTTATGGTTCACAAGGTCAGCAACGGACACTTGTACTCGCCTTGAAGTTGGCAGAACTTCAGCTAATTGAAGAAGTCGTGGGTGAACCGCCACTGCTGCTACTTGATGATGTCTTAGCAGAACTCGACCTAAGTCGTCAAAATCAGCTACTTGATACTATTCAAGACCGATTTCAGACCTTGATTACGACAACACACTTGGGTGCTTTTGACTCCCAGTGGCTGAACTCTTCTCAAATTCTTACAGTTCAGGCTGGACAGATTAGCAGTTATTAACCGCTAAATCGCTAATGTCAGACTTACCGAGCCAATTTCGTTTTTCGTTCTTCGGTATTGAGATTGAGGAGTAGAGAATCGCTTCTTTTGTGACAAAACGAGCTAAATAAAGGATGAACAGCCCTTGCTCTAGGCTCTAGTGTTGATACCATAGTAGATACTTCCCCTTGATTGGGGTTTTTGTGCAATTAGCGATCGCTTTAAGTTTGCGAGACCGGAAGCGATCGCTTTTTAATTGACAAGGCATTCTAGTTTAAATTTAAACTCTATGTCAAGAACAGAATTGATAAGGTTGCGGATTAGAGAGTTTGCCGCTAGAGAAGGCTGGACACTGAAGGAGCTTTCTGAACGCTCAGGAGTGTCATATAGCACAATCAAAACTTATGCCGTGTCCCAAGGAATGGTGATGGCTGACTTAGCTGCCCTACGAAAGTTGGCTCGGACGTTTGATGTGTTGATTGAAGATTTGTTGGAGGTAGTGGAGGAGTAAGTGGGTAATCGGGAAAAAAAGCTTAGCAGCACACATTAATAGTATTTCTTATTTGAAATCTTAGTATTCTTTTAGAACGGTTAAAAAATTCCATACATGATAGCCGGGGTGATATCTTTATTCGATGAACACAGCTATTTTTTAAATCTTATAAATATTTTTAATGTTATTCTCTGGAGAATGTAGAAGATGCCGTTAGCGCCAACTGAAGAAAAAATGTGGGAGGTATCACCCTCCAAAAACCGCAGCGAAATGTCTGATGGTGAGATAAACGCCAAATACGAGAAAGGAGAACAAAGAATACTCACCGAAATCAATCGTGAAAAGCTTCCTAACTTTGTGGAAGCATTAAAAAAGCCTGACTATATGGATTTACGACCCTTTTATCAAAGAAGGGCGCGTTGGGATTCAAAAATGCAATCACGACTAATCGAGTCTTTTCTCATAAACATTCCTGTCCCTCCAATTGTTCTTTACGAGACGAAGTTTAACTCGTATGAGGTGATGGATGGTCAACAGAGAATCAGCGCTATTCAGGCTTTTTACGAAAATCGGCTCAAGCTGACTGGACTCGAACTTTGGCCAGAACTGAATGGACGTAACTACGCTGAGCTTCCTGGGAAAATTCGGGCAGGGATTGATCGTCGATCCATCTCATCTATAGTACTTATCACAGAGTCGGCATCTAATCCTGAAGAAGCGCTACTCCTAAAGCAGCTTACCTTCGAGCGCCTTAATAATGGAGGGGTGGATTTAAGTTCGCAAGAGGTACGCAATTGTTTGTATCAGGGAAAGTTCAACTCACTATTGCTCGAACTGGCGCGTCATCCTATATTTACTGCGGCTTGGGGCATCCCTATAGAAGCTTATGAAAAAACAGAGGCAGTATCGAATAAACTGGCTAAAAACAAGTTGTATCAAAAGATGGAAGATGCGGAATTGATTCTTCGTTTCTTCGCTCTGCGGCACGCCGATAACTTTCAGAGTGGACTGGAGAGATTTTTTAACCTCTATATGATAAGAAGTCTGAAGTTCTCCGATGAAGATATCAAGTTCCTCAAAAACCTTTTTTTAGAAACACTCGCTCTAGCTGATACCATTTACGGAAAGACTTTATTCAAGCCCTTTGATCCAGAATCTAACACATGGAAGAATCGCGCTCATAAAGCTTATTATGATGCCGTTATGGTGGGCTTGAGCAGGAATTTACCCAACGCAAATGTGTTAGTTAAGCAGAAGTTAAAAGTGATTGAAAAGACAAAAGAGCTTTTTAGAAAGGATGAATCAAAACTATTGATAGGTGCGGGAAGGACTAAGGCTGATATCCAGGAGCGACTAAGACTATTCGATGACATGCTTTCGCAAGTCATCGGAGAATAAATAGCGATGTTTCAGGAGCTTCTCAATACAGTCAAGGTAAAGACTTCCACTGTCCGGGCGCTCATCCAGACTAATGAGAGGCTTAGAGAAATCGTGTTTGGAAAGGGTTCTGTAACAAGACAGCAATCGGACGAGGACACAGAACTGACCGTACTCATGAAGGGCGTCCCAGGGGTAACGGAGTGGCGAGTGTACGATCACTGTGCAGTGGTTACACATTTGTACGCCATCTATGAACGTTTTGTTGAGAACTTAATCACCGATTGGGTACGGCTTCTGCCGAGTATATTTCCACGTTATGTAGATCTTGAAGAAACAATCCAGAATACTCACCGGACAGGCGTGGGCCGTTTACTGTGTGACCTAAAGAAGAACAGGTTTGAACACCTTTCCATTGACCAGGTTGTTCAAGGTTTATTTCGTGGGGTGACTGGTGAAGAGGAATACGCGCTGCTGCCCGATGCGTTTCTCTTGCACGAGCAGAATTTATGGAAAGGAGTGCTGGAAAAATTGTTAGCTGACGCTGGAATTCAAAATGCTTGGGGCTGGGTGGAGAAGCATAGAGCCGTAAAGCATTTCTTGGAGGTTCGGGTGAGTGAAAACACTGCCGAAGGAGAACTCAATGAACTGATTACCTATCGGAATGAAGCAGCCCACGGCACTGTTATAGACAACTTTCTGGGTTCAAACGCGCTGCTGGAATTATGTGAATTTATCGAGACTTTGTGTCAAGCGCTGGCTGAGTTGGTAACTTATCAGGTTATTGAGCGGCAGAAATCAATAGGGCAGGTTAGAGAGATTGGGCGAATTACACAGTGGTTTAAAAAACCCAGGGCTGCGGTAGCAAACGTTGAGGAAACTACTTTGTCAGTCAGAGGAAGCCTTTTTTTAGTTGGTGAGGCGTATTGCCAGTTCGCTACGATTGAGAGTATTCGGATTAATGACGTTGATCAGGAGACAGTGAAAATAACCAGTGGAATGGAAGTGGGGTTGAAGTTTAATGTAGATGCGAGAGAAGGTTTGCGCCTGTACAAGGTTGAGTGAAATTGTAGAAAGAACTCACCTTTACAGTACCATTTTTAGAACCAATGTAAACCCAGGCACTACCTCTTCACCACTCAACGTTGCTGTAGCAGGATACTGGGTAATTGTCCTTGTGTACTTCCAAATAGAGGATAGCCGTGGCAAGCCAAATCAGTCCTGCTGCGTAGCCTGCCACCACATCCGTGGGCCAGTGAATACCTAAATAAAGCCGACTGAAGCCAATGATTGCAACAAGCAGAATCGTTCCGATCGCAATCCACCACCGCCAGAGAGGAAAGCGAACGGCTAGCAAATAACCCACCAATCCATAAATGACCAGTGACATCATCGCATGACCACTAGGAAAACTAGAGGTGTGGGTTTTCCCCTCAACCAGTTCCCATAATTCAGGGCGATCGCGATTAAACATGAATTTAATCAGAAGATTTAAGCTGACTGCACCAATGGCTGCGATCGCTAACGCCTTAAATTCTGCCTTACGCCGTCGCCTCCAAAACGTTACTCCTAAACCCAGGCACACCAAAGTAACAACCACTGTGCCCCCCACAAACGAGAACCCATGCATCACATAATCGAGTAACGGTGTATGCATGGGCTTAATCGCTAACAGAATATTTGTATCAATTGCTTTAGTTTGCTTCTCCAACACTTCATCGGCAAGTTCAAGAAAGCCCCAAACTGACAAAATAGCAACAATTAATCCTGTAATCGGGATGGTTGTCAGTAGCAAGGGGAATTTAGCATGAACCTGCTCTTGCCAAACACGAACAATTTGCTGACTAAAGCTGCGTCTGTTTTGGGAAGGCATCGTGAAGAGGAGGGAGAAAGCTGCAAAAAGTATAAAAGTTACCCTATCACCTTATCCAGTCCAGATTTCGGAAAATCGAAGCTACGCAAAGCCCTGCTCTTGCTTCCTCGACTTTACTCAAACCTAAGGCGATAGGCGTTGAATTTTCCAACTTCCATCTTCACTACGCTGGTAGAGCAACCTATCATGTAGCCGACTGGGACGCCCTTGCCAAAACTCTATTTCACTGGGGATTACCCGAAAACCTCCCCAATGAGGCGGACGGGGAACTTCTTTGTTGTCGTATTCTTCCTTAAGCTTCTGTAACTGTTGCTCCAATACCTCACGACTTTCAATGACTTGACTTTGATTAGAAGCCCAAGCGCCAAGCTGAGAGCCTATTGGACGGCTATGAAAATACGCATCAGATTCAGCGGGTGAAACCTTTTCAACACGCCCCTCAATCCGTACCTGTCGTTCTAACTCGGCCCACCAAAATGCGATCGCTCCCCAAGGATTCTCGACCAACTGCTGCCCCTTATGACTTTTGTAGTTGGTATAAAAGACAAAGCCCCGTTCATCATAATCCTTCAATAACACGATTCGAGCGGAAGGCTTGCCATCGGCGGTAACAGTAGCAATTGTCATCGCATTGGGTTCTGGCAACTGAGCAGCTACCGCTTGCTCAAACCAGGTTTTAAATTGCTCAAATGGATTGGGATGTACATCCATTTCACTTAACCCTTGGAAGGTATACTCATGACGCAAATTGGCTACGCTTGTGTCCATCTCTTATTTCCTTTGGTCGTTGTTATTGTCTTTCAATTGCACTTGCAAGCTCTAGTTGTATGATTCTGCCTCAATGAGCCGCTACCACAGGGTGTTCTCGATGCGCTTTCCTGCCGACTTTCAACGCCTCTTGGTTCTTGGTCTGAGTGGTCCACTTTTGGCGCTTAATCTCTGGGTTCTGTCGCAAATCTTTCGCTACTTTGAGCATCTAATTACGGTACTCGCGATCGCAGCAATTCTCGCCTTTTTACTAAACTACCCTGTCCGGGTTTTAGAGCGGCTTTGTCGGACTCGAACTCAGGCAGTGATTGTTGTTTTGCTTTTGACATTGGCGCTTTTGGTCATTTTAGGGATGACTCTAGTGCCAGTGGTGATTGACCAAACCACCCAACTGTTAAACAATATCCCAGCTTGGCTAGAAGCTAGTAATGATAATCTTGATCGATTAGACACTTGGACAAAAGCTCGCCGCTTACCACTTGACCTCAAAGGCTTTAGCGATCGCCTCAATGCCCGCATTGAAAGTCAAGTGCAGGTTCTGGCAACTCAAGTGCTTGGATTAGCCCTCGGAACGCTCTCAGGACTCTTAGATACGGTCTTAGTTATTGTCTTGGCATTTTATATGCTGCTCTATGGTGAGAGCCTCTGGCGGGGTTTAGTAGACTTACTTCCTACTCATATTGGTGTACCCTTAGGCGAATCCCTGCGACTAAATTTTCAGAATTTTTTTATCAGCCAAATCTTGCTGGGGTTATTTATGTTTGCCACCCTGACTCCAGCATTTGTAATTTTGGAAGTGCCATTTGCTCTACTGTTTGCCTTACTGATTGGCATAGCTGAAGTAATTCCACTTATTGGCGCAACCCTAGGCATCGCATTGGTTACCCTGTTGGTCATGCTCCAAAATTTTTGGTTAGGGATTCGGGTAGCACTTACAGCTATTTTCATGCAGCAGATTAAAGACAATCTCCTAGCTCCTAAGTTAATGGGTCAGTTTACAGGACTCAATCCTATCTGGATTTTTATCGCTTTACTGATGGGTGGTCAGATTGCTGGATTGTTGGGTGTGATTGTCGCTGTCCCGATCGCGGGGACAATTAAGGGCACAATCGAGATTATCCGCCTTCACCGTAAGCCCCATCTCCTTGCTACCGAAACTGTGGCTCATGAACCCTCCAGCCACATGGAGTCTGAGGAGTGAGGGAACCAGGGATTCTAACGGGTGTAGGTTTTTTGACGCTCTCGCGGCGAGGAAGCCCGATTTAATTTATCCCAATCCCAAATCCCCAATCGGCATATACAGGAAATTGACTACAGCAACACGCAACTTGATCGCTCTAGCTGTAAGCGTCACAATGAAGGAGAGTAAATATTCCTATAGTTTTTTATAAATCTATTGACAATGGCGCTGGAACAACTGATTCAAACTCCCCCAAGCACCCAACAGGGCTTTGATTATGATCTGGCAATTGTCGGTGGCGGCATTGCCGGAGCAACTCTCGCTTGTGCGTTGAAAAACTCTAAGTTGAGCGTAGTGTTAATTGAGGCACAACTGCCCTCTGTAGCAGCAGTCAAGCCACAAGCTTACAATCTTTCTATCCTATCAGGGCGTATTTTTCAGGGAATAGGGGTTTGGAATAAGATTCTGCCTCAAATTACCACTTATCGCCATATTCGGCTCTCGGATGGTGACCATGCAGGTATTGTACAGTTCCATCCTGCTGATTTAGGAACGGATGCTCTGGGTTATGTGGGAGAACACAACATCTTGCTGACAGCGTTACAGGAGTTTTTGGCAGAGTGTCCCAATATTAGTTGGCTATGCCCTGCTGAGGTTGAGGAGGTCGAGTATCAAGGTTCTGGGGTAGAGATTAAGGTGAAGGTGGCTGGTACTTACCGTCAGCTACGGACGCGCTTAGTTGTGGGGGCAGACGGAGTGCGATCGCAAATTCGTACTAGTGCAGGCATTACCACCAAAGGCTGGCAATACTGGCAGTCTTGCGTCACAGCAAGGATTAAAACTGAGAAGCCCCATAACAATACTGCCTTTGAACGCTTTTGGTCGAGCGGTCCAATGGGTGTGTTGCCACTACCAGGAAATCGCTGTCAAGTGGTATGGACAGCCCCTCATGCCGAAGCGAAAGCCCTAAAGGAACTGGATAAGGCAGAGTTTCTAGCGTTACTGGAACAACGCACAGGTGGGCTATTAGGGCATCTGGAACTGGAGAGCGATCGATTTGTCTTTCCTGTACAGTTGATGCAAAGCGATCGCTACACCCAGCCTCGACTTGCCCTAATTGGTGATGCGGCGCACTGTTGTCATCCGGTTGGCGGACAAGGGTTAAATATGGGCATCCGGGATGCTGCTGCCCTAGCACAAATCCTGCAAGCAGCTACTCAGCAAGGTGAAGATATTGGAGATGTACAAGTATTAAGACGCTACGAACGCTGGCGTAAATTAGAGAACTGGGCAATTCTAGGCTTTACCGATGTTCTTGACCGAATGTTTTCCAATAACTGGTTGCCAGTGGTAACGACTCGCCGCTTTGGCTTATGGATACTACAAAACATTCATCCCTTTAAATCTCTAGCGTTACGCTTGATGACAGGGCTGTTAGGGCGTACTCCCCACCTAGGGCAAAGCAGTGGGCAGATTGAGGGATAAACTATAGCGCTTCCTGTGATCGAGAACCGCTATAAATCACCAATAACCAACAACAAATAACACTTTCATCCCACGTCCTTGCTTACGTGGGATGAGTTACTGACTTAATCCTCTAAATCTCCTTCTGTCCGCAAGCGTACAGAATCAGCATGAGATGGTAAACCTTCTGCTTGTGCCAGTGCCTGGATTGCAGCAGAAACTTTATCGAGTGCTGTCGAGGAGTACTGAATCAGACTAGAGTGCTTCATGAAGGTTTCAACACCCAGTGGTGAGGCATAGCGGGCAGCACCGGAGGTGGGTAGAGTGTGATTCGGTCCTGCTAGGTAATCTCCTACAGCTTCGGGGGTTGAATGACCCAAAAATATCGCGCCTGCATGGCGGATTTTTTCGAGTAAGTCCCAAGGTTCAGCAATCTCTAGTTCCAAGTGTTCTGGTGCAAATTCGTTGGACAGTTCAGCTGCCACCTCCAGAGAATCAACAATGACAATGAGACCGTAGTGAGCGATCGCTTTTTCTGTCAATAGCCGACGTGGATGGTCTTTGAGTTGCCATTCGACTTCTTTTTGCACTTTTTTTGCGAGTTGGGCATCAGGTGTCAGAAGAATCGCGGCTGCCATTGGGTCATGTTCTGCCTGCGCCAGTAAATCAGCGGCAATATGAACAGGATTGGCAGATTCATCCGCAATCACTAGCACCTCAGAGGGACCTGCCAGAGAGTCGATTCCCACAGTGCCAAAAACAAGTTTTTTAGCAAGGGTAACATAGATATTTCCTGGTCCCGTTATCACATCAACCTTAGGAATTGTTTCGGTGCCGTACGCTAAAGCCGCGATCGCTTGTGCCCCACCAACTCGGTAAATCTCTTGAATACCCGCTTCTTGAGCTGCCACCAAAACAGCCGGATGAATCGCTTTATCCGGGCCTGGTGGCGTTACCATTACAATCCGAGGAACCTTGGCGACTTTCGCGGGGATGGCGTTCATTAAGACGGTACTTGGGTAGGACGCTCTACCACCAGGAACGTAAATGCCTGCTCGATCTACCGGGGTATAGCGCTTGCCGAGTACTACATCATCATCGTCAAATTGCACCCAAGACTTGGGAATGCGCTGCTGATGAAATGCTTCAATTCGTCGCGT
The DNA here is from genome assembly GCA_019358875.1 of Symplocastrum torsivum CPER-KK1. Lineage (GTDB taxonomy): Bacteria > Cyanobacteriota > Cyanobacteriia > Cyanobacteriales > Coleofasciculaceae > Symplocastrum > Symplocastrum torsivum. Next base: position 138,346 of record JAHHIF010000011.1, on the reverse strand, counting down.
CGCCAACTGTATGGCGTCAAGTAATTCCTTGGACACCTGTTGGTATGCCGCATCCAGTTCTGACCCACTGACGCGCAGTTGTTCAGCACTCAAGATTTGCCGATCAAATTCTTCTGTGTAGTGCAAGAGTGCTTTGTCTCCTTGGCGCTGTACCGCCTGGAGGACTTCCCGCACCGTTGATTCTTTATGAACAATTTGGTCTTGAGGAGTGCGATTGGCGTCGGTAGCTCCTGAAAGGCGATCGCAGATTCGTCGCAGTTCAGTTTGTGCCTCAGCCTGCTGAGTAATGATTCGCAGCATGGAGTCAGAGTGCCCATCATTAGGTATTACCCGTCCCAGGTCTACAAGCTCATCCACTAAGGAGAGCGCATCGTACCCGGACTCACTTCTATAGCTTAACCTGGATTTTTCTGGGGTTGTGATCCTTTTAATTCAAAATAGGTGCTATATTTGTTAGTCTGGTATTTTGTATTTTATCGAAAGCAAGCTTTCTAGAGACTACTGTGGCTAATAGCAAGTCCGCGCTCAAGCGTATAAATATCGCCGAACGTAATCGAGTTCGCAACAAAACCTATAAGTCAGCGGTGAAAACGCTGATGAAGAAATACTTTGCCGCCGTAGACGAGTACGCGCAACAAAAGACTCCCGAATCACTAGAGCAAGTAAAAAGTCGAATGGCTGATGCCTATAGCAAAATCGACAAAGCTGTAAAGAGGGGAGTGCTGCATTCTAATAATGGGGCACGCAAGAAATCTAATTTGGCAAGGTCGCTCAAACGGGTAGACTCTCAACTCAATCCATCAGCAGAAGAGTCCACAGCCTCATAAGCTATTGCCCTAGCTATCATAGAGTTAGGGCGAGACTACAAAAAGCGATAGCGAAGCGCTGCTGCGTTAGCGGAGCGGCGCTGAAAGAGCTAGCGCAGATCGCGTCTATAAAAAAAATCGCTCTTCGAGGATGCAAAATTGGAAACAGGGAGTATCTACCCTCAAACGCCGACTTGCTTATCCGTCACAAGCCCTTAAAATCTAAAGACAGCAGACTGTGCCGATGCAGCTGATCGACACTCATGTCCATATCAACTTTGATGTCTTCCAGTCAGATCTGGAAGCGGTACGGCAACGCTGGCGCGAAGCTGGCGTTGTGCAATTGGTACACTCCTGTGTTGAACCGGAGGAGATAGATAGTATTAAAGCTCTGGCTGACCAGTTTCCTGAGCTTTCATTTGCTGTAGGCTTGCATCCTCTAGATGCCCAGAAATGGACACCTCAGATGCCAAGCCAGATTTTATCGTTAGCGCGTTCAGATCAGCGAGTGGTGGCAATTGGGGAAACTGGCTTAGATTTCTTCAAAGCGGAAAATCAGCAAGAGCAAAAAGCTGTATTTGAAGCGCAACTAGCGATCGCCAAAGAACTAGATTTGCCCGTCATCATCCACTGCCGTGATGCTGCTGTGGCGATGCGAGACTTGTTACAGTCATTTTGGGAACACAACGGACGAGTTAAGGGTGTAATGCACTGTTGGGGCGGTACACCAGAAGAAACCCAATGGTTTTTAGATCTGGGTTTTTACATTAGCTTTAGCGGTATTGTAACCTTTAAAAACGCTACGTCCATCCAAAACTCTGCTCTCATGGTGCCGAGCGATCGCCTTCTTATTGAAACGGATTGCCCGTTTTTGGCTCCCATTCCCAAGCGAGGTAAACGAAATGAACCTGCCTACGTCCGCTATGTTGCCGAGTCTATCGCTCGTCTGCGGAATGTCTCTTTAGAAACCCTTGCACAAGAGACTACGCAGAATGCCTGTAAACTCTTCAGTCTTACCCTGCCCATATGAGCCTGTTGTCAATACCAAATCCGGTGCCTAAAGACACAGCTTGCTCCAATTAAGTTTCTCTGCGTCATAATAATATTAAGAAGAGTTACTATGAACAGATCTGTACCTGCGCCTACCAAATTGCTGCCACTGCATTCTCTCCAAACGCACCCTAGGCTTACTTATCACCTTAGTTACTGGTAAAACTTACCATTTAATATCCTTTTTTCTTTGAATAGTGAACTCATAGTTTGAGACAGTAGTCATTTCCACCGATCATTTGGTTGCTGATACAAGCAAAAAACTGAAATTCTCAGTTGCTAGACCTCTGTTGACTCTTGAAGAGTCAATCGTCTGGCAGCAAACGAGCTATATATTCAGTATCGCCTATCCTTTGGGATTGAATCCCGCTTCAGTAAGCGGGGCACTACCCTTGGCTCGGATTATCACCGACGCTGACTCACCTGTAACAGGAGACGCATGAACCAGATTTACACCACCCCCGCTCAGAGCTACACTGCCCCCAACTACATGTTGCCAGACTTGGTAGAAATTCAGCGTTCCAGCTTCCGCTGGTTCCTGGAAGAGGGGTTGATCGAGGAACTCAACAGCTTCTCGCCAATTACCGACTACACCGGTAAGATGGAGCTGCATTTCTTGGGCAAAAACTACAAGCTCAAGCGGCCTAAATATGACGTAGATGAAGCGAAGCGGCGTGACAGCACCTATGCCGTCCAAATGTATGTTCCCACACGCTTGATTAACAAAGAAACTGGCGAAATTAAGGAACAAGAAGTCTTCATCGGCGACTTGCCCCTGATGACTGATCGAGGCACGTTCATCATCAACGGTGCTGAGCGCGTGATTGTGAACCAAATCGTTCGCAGTCCTGGAGTCTACTACAAGTCTGAAACCGATAAAAACGGACGCCGTACCTATAGCGCTTCCCTAATTCCTAACCGAGGAGCATGGCTGAAGTTTGAAACCGACAAAAACGACTTAGTGTGGGTACGCATCGACAAAACCCGCAAATTGTCCGCTCAGGTACTCTTGAAAGCGCTGGGACTCTCAGATGGGGAGATTATCGATGCGCTTCGGCACCCAGACTACTATCAGAAAACGCTGGATAAAGAAGGCAATCCTAGCGAAGAAGAAGCGCTGATGGAACTCTACCGCAAGCTGCGTCCCGGAGAGCCACCCACAGTCAGCGGTGGTCAGCAGTTGTTAGACTCGCGCTTTTTTGACCCGAAACGCTACGACCTCGGTCGAGTCGGTCGCTACAAAATCAACAGGAAGCTACGCCTGAACGTTCCGGATACAGTACGGGTGTTGACCCCCCAAGACATCTTGGCGGCGATTGACTACCTGATCAACCTGGAATTTGACATTGGTAACACCGACGACATTGACCACCTAGGTAATCGTCGAGTGCGCTCCGTCGGCGAGTTGCTGCAAAACCAAGTCAGAGTCGGACTCAATCGTTTGGAACGGATAATCCGGGAGCGGATGACGGTTTCCGATGCTGATACTCTCACCCCGGCTTCCTTGGTAAACCCAAAACCCCTAGTTGCTGCCATCAAGGAATTCTTCGGTTCGTCTCAGCTATCTCAGTTCATGGATCAGACGAACCCCTTAGCCGAACTGACCCACAAACGGCGTCTGTCGGCCCTTGGTCCTGGCGGTTTGACACGAGAACGGGCTGGTTTTGCCGTGCGGGATATTCACCCCTCCCACTACGGACGAATTTGCCCAATTGAAACACCAGAAGGTCCAAACGCGGGTCTGATTGGCTCTTTAGCAACTCATGCACGAGTCAATTCCTATGGTTTTATCGAAACACCGTTCTACCCAGTGGAAAATGGTCGCGTACTCAAAGACCGAGCGCCATCCTACATGACGGCTGATGAAGAAGATGACCTAAGAGTCGCACCGGGAGACATCCCGATGGATGAAGAGGGTTATATCTTAGGTGAATCTGTGCCAGTGCGTTATCGGCAAGATTTCACGACCACAACACCTGACCAAGTGGACTATGTGGCGGTGTCACCCGTACAGATTATCTCTGTCGCGACCTCTTTGATTCCCTTCCTAGAACACGATGATGCTAACCGTGCCCTGATGGGGTCAAACATGCAGCGACAAGCTGTACCCCTGTTGCGACCTGAGCGTCCCTTAGTGGGAACGGGGTTAGAAGCTCAAGCGGCAAGGGACTCCGGAATGGTTGTGGTGTCACGCACGGATGGGGAAGTCAGCTATGTAGATGCTCGCCAGATTCGTGTCAAGGACAGTAGTGGTCGTGAGATATCTTACGAGATCCAGAAGTATCAGCGCTCCAACCAAGATACCTGTTTGAATCAGCGACCTCTGATATTTGAGGGCGATGATGTAGTTACAGGTCAGGTTATCGCTGACGGTTCTGCTACCGAAGGCGGGGAACTGGCGCTAGGACAAAATATCCTGGTGGCTTACATGCCGTGGGAAGGCTACAACTACGAAGACGCTATCCTCATTAGCGAACGCCTGGTGATCGATGATGTTTACACCAGTATTCACATTGAAAAGTACGAGATTGAGGCGCGGCAAACCAAACTGGGTCCAGAAGAAATTACTCGTGAAATTCCTAACGTTGGGGAAGATGCCCTACGTCAACTGGATGAAACGGGAATTATCCGCATCGGTGCTTGGGTAGAAGCAGGTGACATCCTGGTTGGAAAAGTAACGCCTAAGGGTGAATCTGACCAGCCACCGGAAGAAAAGCTGCTTCGAGCCATCTTCGGGGAAAAAGCCAGGGATGTCCGAGATAACTCGCTACGAGTACCGAATGGTGAGAAAGGGCGCGTTGTTGATGTCCGGGTATTTACCCGTGAGCAAGGTGATGAACTGCCCCCTGGAGCCAACATGGTGGTTCGAGTCTATGTTGCTCAAAAGCGCAAAATTCAAGTCGGCGACAAGATGGCAGGACGCCACGGCAACAAGGGGATTATTTCCCGGATTCTGCCTGTAGAAGATATGCCCTACCTGCCAGATGGGACAGCATTGGACATTGTACTCAACCCCTTAGGCGTACCCAGCCGGATGAATGTCGGTCAGGTCTTTGAATGCTTACTAGGATGGGCGGGTGAAACCTTAGACGTTCGGTTTAAGCTGACACCATTTGACGAAATGTATGGGCAAGAGTCATCCCGAAGCACAGTACACGGCAAGCTGAAGCAAGCCAGTGAGGAAACTGGCAGGGAATGGTCATTTGACCCAGAACAACCTGGGAAAATCACAGTCTTCGATGGTCGTACAGGCGAAGCCTTTGACCGACCGATCACTGTGGGTAAGGCTTATATGCTGAAGCTGGTTCACTTGGTGGATGACAAGATTCACGCTCGCTCAACAGGCCCCTACTCACTCGTAACCCAGCAGCCATTGGGTGGTAAAGCTCAGCAAGGCGGTCAGCGCTTTGGAGAAATGGAAGTGTGGGCGCTAGAAGCCTTTGGTGCCGCTTATACACTGCAAGAGTTGCTGACGGTGAAGTCAGACGATATGCAGGGTCGTAATGAAGCACTAAATGCAATCGTCAAAGGCAAAGCGATTCCCCGGCCCGGTACTCCTGAATCCTTCAAGGTCTTGATGCGGGAACTCCAGTCTCTAGGCTTAGACATTGCGGTTCACAAAGTAGAAAACGCTGAAGATGGTACCAGCCGTGATGTGGAAGTTGATTTGATGGCAGATGCAGACCGCCGTCGGACACCAACTCGACCAACGTATGAATCCTTGAACCGCGAGGAACTCGAAGAGGATGAAGTCTAATTAGTTATGGGTTGTTCGTTGTTAGTTGTTAGCCGGAACAACGGTGATGTGCAACTAACAACGTTCACGACTAACCAACAAGTTCTTCAAAAAACAAACAACAAAAAACAAACAACGAAACACTGATGAGACATCAGCTAGAACAGCGGTTTGACTACGTCAAAATTGCGATCGCTTCTCCAGAACGCATCCGTCAATGGGGAGAAAGAACTCTCCCCAATGGTCAAGTAGTAGGCGAAGTCACCAAACCGGAAACCATTAACTATCGGACGCTTAAGCCCGAAATGGATGGGCTTTTCTGTGAGCGAATTTTTGGACCTGCTAAAGACTGGGAGTGTCATTGCGGTAAATACAAGCGGGTACGCCATCGCGGCATCGTCTGTGAACGTTGTGGTGTAGAAGTTACCGAATCCCGTGTGCGGCGGCACCGGATGGGATACATCAAACTAGCCGCACCCGTTGCTCACGTTTGGTATCTCAAGGGTATCCCCAGCTACCTCAGCATTTTGATGGATATGCCCCTGCGAGATGTTGAACAGATTGTCTACTTTAATGCCTACGTTGTTCTCAATCCTGGTAACGCTGAGAACTTGAGCTACAAACAGCTACTCACCGAAGATCAGTGGCTGGAAATTGAAGAACAACTCTACAGCGAAGATTCTCAACTGACCAACGTTGAGGTAGGGATTGGAGCCGAGGCACTACAACGCCTATTGCAAGATGTCAATTTAGATGCCGAAGGCGAAAAACTTAGAGAAGAAATTGCCAGCGCGAAAGGTCAAAAGCGGGCAAAGCTGATTAAACGTCTACGGGTAATTGACAACTTCATCGCTACTGGTTCTCAAACGGATTGGATGGTGCTGACGGTAATTCCAGTCATCCCACCCGACTTGCGCCCAATGGTGCAGCTAGATGGTGGTCGCTTTGCGACATCAGACCTCAACGACCTCTATCGGCGAGTAATCAACCGTAACAACCGACTTGCCCGCTTGCAGGAAATCCTAGCTCCAGAAATCATTGTCCGTAACGAGAAGCGGATGCTCCAGGAAGCTGTGGATGCCCTAATTGATAACGGACGGCGTGGACGCACGGTTGTTGGAGCAAACAATCGACCCCTCAAATCTCTCTCTGACATCATTGAGGGTAAACAAGGTCGCTTCCGGCAAAACCTACTGGGTAAACGGGTTGACTACTCTGGACGTTCCGTCATCGTCGTTGGTCCTAAACTCAAAATCCACCAGTGCGGTTTGCCCCGCGAAATGGCGATCGAGTTATTCCAGCCCTTTGTCATCCATCGGTTGATTCGCCAAGGTTTGGTCAATAACATCAAAGCTGCCAAAAAACTCATTCAGCGAGGCGATCCCAGTGTGTGGGATGTTCTAGAGGAAGTGATTGCGGGTCACCCAGTCATGCTTAATCGTGCGCCGACGCTCCACCGCTTGGGTATTCAAGCGTTTGAACCAATTTTGGTAGAAGGTCGAGCGATTCAACTACACCCCTTGGTCTGCCCTGCCTTCAACGCTGACTTTGACGGTGACCAGATGGCGGTGCATGTGCCTCTTTCTTTGGAAGCCCAGGCAGAAGCTCGCTTGTTAATGTTGGCATCCAACAATATCCTGTCACCCGCAACAGGTCGGCCAATTGTTACCCCTAGTCAGGATATGGTTTTGGGATGCTATTACCTGACAGCCGAAAACCCTGTATATCCAAAAGAAACGAAGCGTTATTTTGCCAACCTTGACGATGCGGTAAAAGCCTATGAGCAAAAGCAAGTAGATTTGCACGCTTATGTCTGGGTACGCTTTGACGGACTCGTAGATTCAGAAAAGCCAGATAACGAGGTCATCTCAACTGAACGTCTGGGCGATGGTACTGTCATGAAAGTCTACAGAGAACGGCGAGTCAGAGAAACGGCTGAGGGAGAGTTACTCTCCCAATACGTCCTCACAACTCCCGGTCGGATTGTCTACAACAAAGCGATTCAAGATGCGCTGACGAGCTAAAAAGTTGATGAGAGGGTTAGTAGCGAGTTGGATGTGATTGGGAAGCAGACGTTTTATCCGCTAACCTTAACCACTCGTTACTACCCAAGCATCAATTTCTCGCTCCCCAATCACCCTATTGGTAATTTTTAAAGCAGATGGTAGATCAAAAAGACGCAGTTTTTTACAACCGGGTTGTTGGTAAAGGCCAACTGAGAAAGCTAGTCGCTTGGGCTTTTACTAAACATGGCAGTGCTCGTAGTGCCCAGATTGCCGACCAACTTAAAGATTTGGGCTTCCGCTACGCAACTAAAGCGGGTGTCTCGATTAGTGTTGATGATTTGCAAGTACCGCCTGTGAAACGGGAGATGCTAGAAGCCGCTGAAGCGGAAATTCGAGCAACCGAAGCCCGATATACACGAGGTGAAATTACAGAAGTCGAGCGCTTTCAAAAGGTAATTGATACTTGGAATAGTACCTCTGAAGCGCTAAAAGATGAAGTGGTGCGTAACTTCCAGGCAACTGACCCCTTGAATTCGGTCTACATGATGTCTACCTCTGGGGCAAGAGGAAATATGTCCCAGGTACGACAGTTAGTGGGAATGCGGGGCTTGATGGCGAACCCGCAAGGAGAAATTATTGACTTGCCGATTAAGACCAACTTCCGAGAAGGCTTAACGGTAACAGAATATATTATCTCGTCCTACGGCGCTCGTAAAGGGTTGGTCGATACAGCACTCAGAACTGCTGACTCTGGTTATTTAACCCGGCGTCTGGTGGATGTGTCCCAGGACGTGATTGTGCGGGAGATAGATTGCGGTACGAATCGGGGCGTTACGGTTAAACCGATGACCGATGGCGATCGCGTTTTGATTCCCCTCGAAGACCGTCTCTTAGGTCGAGTGCTAGCCAAAGAAGTCGTTCACCCGAAAACAGGAGAAGTGATTGCCGATCGCAATCAGGATATCTCCGACGAATTGGCACGGGAAATTGGCAAAGCTGAAGTCACAGAAGTATTCGTGCGATCGCCCTTAACTTGTGAAGCCCCACGGTCAGTCTGTCAGTATTGCTACGGTTGGAGCTTAGCTCACGGGCACATGGTCGATTTGGGAGAAGCTGTTGGCATTATTGCCGCTCAGTCGATTGGTGAACCGGGAACTCAGCTAACCATGCGGACATTCCACACGGGTGGTGTCTTCACTGGTGAAGTTGCACGGCAGGTGCAGGCACCCATTGATGGCGTTGTACGCTTCTCGAAGCGTCTACGAACCAGAGGGGTACGAACCCGCCACGGAGAAGAGCGTGAGCAGGTTGAAGTCGCTGGTGATCTCATTTTAGAACCGAGCAGTGGCAACCAAAAGGCAAAAACGTTCCCGGTTACACCGGGTTCTATCCTACTCGTTTCAGATGGGGAAAAAGTTAAGGCACTTCAGCTATTGGCAGAAGTGGCATTGGATAAATCTCGCCTCTCCACCGAAAAAGCAGCGAAAGACGTTTCCTCCGACTTGGCTGGAGAAGTACTGTTTGCTGACTTGGTGCCAGAGGAAAAAACCGACCGACAAGGCAACACAACCCGGATTGCTCAACGGGGTGGTTTACTTTGGATTTTATCGGGAGAAGTTTATAACCTACCCCCTGGTGCAGAACCCGTGGTCAAAAACCGGGATGCCGTGCAGCCAGGAAGCGTACTCGCAGAAACTAAGTTAGTCACCGTTAATGGGGGTGTCGTCCGCCTTACCCCAGGCAGGCGGGAGATTGACATCATCACCGCCTCTGTGCTGCTCGACCAAGCGATGGTGCGGGTAGAAAGTAGCGGTGGTCGTGAACAGTATGTCATCCACACCACCAATAATCAGCGCTTTTTGCTCAAGGCGACGCCAGGAACAAAAGTGCTGAACAATCAGGTAGTTGCCGAACTCATTGATGACCAGTATCGTACCCAGACGGGCGGCATCATTAAGTATGCCGGGGTAGAGGTTGCTAAACGCGGCAAGGCGAAGCAGGGTTACGAAGTCGTCAAAGGCGGCACGTTGCTGTGGATTCCGGAAGAATGCCACGAGGTTAATAAAGATATCTCGTTGCTCTTGGTTGAAGATGGTCAGTATGTAGAAGCCGGAACCGAAGTTGTCAAAGACATTTTCTGTCAATCCGCAGGTATTGTGGAAGTCGTACAGAAAAATGACATTCTTCGTGAAATTGTCATCAAGCCAGGTTCACTGCATCTGGTTGATGAAATCCCAGCCGCTTTTGCAACAGAAGGTCAACTGGTGTATCCCGGTACAGAAGCGGTACCAGGACTTGAGGTCGCAGAACTCCGTTATGGGGAAGCGGTAGAAACCCCCGAAGGGATGGGGCTGATCTTGAGACCAGTGATCGAGTTTGCGGTGCCAGATGAACCGGATGTACCCTCGCAAGCTTCAATTAACAGTAGTAGAGGCTCAGGAGACGATAGTGCTGAGGCAATAGCGACTCGTGGGGCGACAGGGATTGAACTTCGGGCAATTCAGCGGCTTCCTTACAAAGATGGAGAGCGGGTGAAGTCTGTAGAAGGGCTAGAGTTGCTTCGCACCCAGTTGGTGTTAGAAATGACTCAGGAGTCTTCTGCACTTGAACATACGGGTTCCTCTCAGCTAAGCGCAGACATTGAGTTGGTCAGTGCTGAAGACTCTGAGGATATGCGCTTACAACTCGTTATCCTCGAATCTTTGGTAATTCGTCGCGACACAGCGGCTGACCCATTAGGTGGCAGCACCTCAACACAGCTTCTGGTTTCCGATGGGGATGAAATTGCACCCGGAGATGTGGTAGCAAAAACTGAGATCCAATGTAAGGAAGCGGGTGAAGTCAGAGGTATCCGAGAGGGTGCTGAAGCAATTCGCCGGGTACTTATTGTCCGCGATGCAGACCGCATCACAGTCCCGACTAACGCCGCACCTAAGGTTAAAGTTGGTCACTTGGTTGTGGCTACCGACCTGCTGGCAGATGGAACACCTTCTCCAGAATCCGGACAGGTAGTACAGGTCAGCGATGATTCAGTAACATTGCGAATTGCTCGTCCTTATCGGGTTTCTGCTGGTGCCGTGTTGCAGATTGATAATGGCGACTTGGTGCAACGGGGTGACAACCTGGTGTTGCTGGTCTTTGAACGAGCGAAGACAGGGGACATTATCCAAGGTTTGCCGAGAATTGAGGAACTCCTAGAGGCTCGTAAACCCAAGGAAGCGTGCGTCCTCGCTCGTCGTCCTGGTGAAACTCAGGTCGTTTACGAAGAAGACGAAACCGTTGATATCAAGGTAATTGAGTCAGATGGTGTTGTTGCCGATTACCCAATTGGGCCTGGACAAAATGCGATCGTTTCTGATAGTCAGAAAGTCCTGACAGGACAAGCTTTGACCGATGGACCCCCTAACCCGCATGAGATTTTAGAGATTTTCTTCAATTACATGCTGGAACAACAAGGAGTCTACGAGGCAGCACTAGTTGGACTTCAACAGGCACAACGCTTCCTAGTTAATGAGGTCCAGTCCGTGTATCAATCTCAGGGGATTGATATTTCCGACAAGCACATTGAGGTGATTGTCCGGCAGATGACCTCGAAAGTACGGGTGGATGACGGCGGCGATACAACGATGCTGCCAGGAGAACTCGTAGAACTGCGGCAGATTGAGACGGTGAATGAAGCAATGGCAATCACAGGTGGTGCCCCCGCACAATATACGCCAGTACTGCTGGGGATTACCAAAGCCTCACTCAACACCGATAGCTTTATCTCTGCGGCTAGCTTCCAGGAAACAACCCGTGTCCTCACAGAAGCTGCCATTGAAGGGAAATCTGACTGGCTGCGAGGTCTGAAGGAGAACGTAATCATTGGACGCTTGATTCCTGCCGGAACTGGCTACAATGCCTACGAAGACCCAACCCTAGCGACACTTGACCCTGACTATACGAGTGGAACAAGTGGAGTCTATGGTTATGGCGATCGCATTGATACCAGCGACCTAGACCAAGACGACCCACTGGTGCTGGATGACCGAACAGCTCGTGCTTACAATTTGGAAGATCGGGCAGCTTTTGGTGTCACGCCTAGCTTCTCGCCAGTTCTAGATGACGATGAAGACGTGGTTTTTGACGACTTTATGGACGATGGGGCTAATGATACTGAAGAGGAATAACCGTACTTGAGACTTCTTCCGATCTTCTAAGCCTATAAAAAAGGGCGGCTCACAGGGTCGCCCTTTTTCCTTTAATAACTCCGAATCCTAATCCCTTTACAGGGTCTGCGTGAAGCCAAGCGATCGCGCAGGGAATCACTCCCGCGATCGCGATTATTGAAATAATCATCCAGCCAACTACAACCGCGCTCAATTAGATCATCCAAATCCAAATTCCATAACATTACGGTTGCATCTTTACTCGCCGAGGCTAGTAACTTACCATTAGCGTCAGGACTAAAGTTTACTGCAAATACAGCATCCTTGTGACCCTGTAACGTCGTAATCAAACTACCATTCCGATTCCAGAGCTTAACCGTTTGGTCTTGACTAGCAGAGGCAATCAACTTGTTATCTGGGCTAAAACTCACCCAATTCACTGCGCCATTATGCCCCTTCAAGACAGTGATCAACTTGCCCTCCCGACTCCAGAGTTTTACCATCCCGTCACTTCCGGCAGAAGCAATCCACTTGCCATTCGGTGAGAAACTCACCCAAGTTACCGCCCCATTATGACCCGGTAATGTCGTGAGCAACTCACCGTTACTATTCCAAAGTTTCACCGTTTTGTCTTCACTGGCAGACGCAATTAGCTCACCATCTGGACTAAAAGTCACGCCCCAAACCTCAGCATCGTGACTGTTTAAGGTTTTCAGCAAAGTACCATCAATTTTCCAGAGGTTCACCGTATGGTCAGCACTGGCAGAAGCCAGCATCTGACCATGGGGTGAGAAACTGACACTAGTAACGCGATCGCGATGTCCCTTTAATGTTCTAACTAATGTGCCATTCGGTTTCCAAAGTTTAACGGTTTTGTCCCAACTCGCTGTAGCGATAGTCTTACCATTAGGGCTGAAACTAATATTACTGACTGACTCGCTATGCCCTTTGAGAGAAGCAAAACTTCGCGTTTCTACATTCACCCCATCTCGATGCCAGAGTTTCACGGTTTTGTCCCAACTCGCTGTAGCAAGGGTCTTACCATCCGGGCTGAACACTACACTACTGACTGGCGCACTATGCTCCTTGAGGGTTTTAAGCCGCTCACTGTCGTAGTACCATAACTTAATCGTATTGTCAGCACTCGCACTGGCAAGAGTGTGACCATCCGGGCTGAAGCTCAAACTCTGAACTAAATTTCCATGCCCTTTTAAAGTTTCGACCACCGTGCCCTGACGAGTCCAGAGTTTAATTGTGTTGTCGGCACTGGCAGAAGCAATTTGCTGACCATCCGGGCTGAAGATAACAGAGAGAACCCAATTCATGTGTCCTCGTAGGGTTGCGAAATTGCGCGTCTCGACATTTTCCCCATTACGACGCCAAAGTTTCACTGTTTTGTCGGCACTAGCAGAAGCAAGCGTCTGCCCATCCGGGCTGAAACTTACACTCATTACCGCATCATCATGGGCTTTCCAGGTTTTGAGGAACGTACCATCCCGACGCCAGAGGGCAATAGTTTTATCTTTACTGACTGAGGCAAGCATCTGACCATCTGGGCTGAAGCTTATCCCCAAAACGCGATCGCTATGTCCGTTGAGTGTTTTGAGGAAAGTACCATCAGCCTTCCACAATTTCACGGTTTTGTCCCAACTTGCACTAGCAAGCAACTGACCATCTGGGCTGAAACTAACGCTATGAACGTTTTTTGTATGCCCTGTTAGGGTTTTGATCAAAGTGCCGTCAACCTTCCACAGTTTCACGGTTTTGTCGTGACTGGCAGACGCAAACATCCTGCCATCCGGGCTAAAACTGACGCTGTTGACCCAATCTTTATGAGCGGATAGGGCTTTGAGCAAGGTTCCATCTGCTTTCCAGAGTCTAATCGTGTGGTCTTTACTTGCCGAAGCGATGAACCGACCATTGGGGCTAAAACTGACGCTACTCACCCAATCCGCGTGTCCCTCCAGGCGATTGCGTTCTCTCACGCCATAAACGGCTTGTTGTAAAGCTGTAACTACTCGCATTCGGGTTTCCGGTGTCGCCACTAAAGAGCGTTTCAGTTCTCTACCTGCCGCTAAGCTTTTAAGCAGTGCGTCAAATTTTCGATTAGAAGAAACTAGCACTTCTGAGGATGCACTCATTTCACTCAATTGAGCATTCGTTTCACTAATCATGCTTCGCAACCCCAGTCCCCCAGCAATCACTGTCAATGTTGCTAGTGCGACTCCAACCAAACGGGCTTTTCGGAGGCTTTGAGTAAGAACTTGATTGAGCTTATCTTCCGTATTACGTTGTTGTTCTGTCGCTTTCGCTAGTTTTGTACGGAGTTCTTTTTCCCGCAGTTTGGCGCGGAGTTGCTCAATTTCATCCTGCTTCTGTTTGTCTTTTTTGCGTAGTTCCTGTAATTCTATCTGAATATTTAATTGCTCTTTCTGGCGAATAAATTCAACCAGATAGTCATGAACCAATTGATAGCGGTTGGTGGGAACTTCTGGCAAGAGAAAGACTAAACCTGATTTTTCTAAAATCTCTAAAATTAAATCTAATTTTTGGGATTCTATTGCTGATTCGACCGCTAACTCGGCACGAGTTTTCAGAGGACGGTTATCATTTTCATCCGTAAGTAAGTATAAGACTAGCCAAGCCGCATGTTCATTTTCAGGACCACAGTCGGTAATAACTTTTTCCAAGAACCGCTCAACCAGTCTTTGCTTGGGTCCCGATTGCTTGTATTGCGCTAAGGTTGTGATGTTCTCCGCTTGCAGTTGCGCTCCCACAACCTGCAACTCAATCGGGCGAACCGTTCCCAGTTCTCCTGCTAAATCTTGTACCAATTGAGCGATTAATGCTTCTTCTAAATAGAAATGCGCCCTTTCGGTTAAGCTTTGGATGACTGAACGGGCATCTTCTAGAGAAAAGTTTCCTAAAGAGTAACGAACTTTTTTGTCAAGGATATTGTTATCAATGACTTCAAAGTTAAATTGTTCAAATTCTAGTAGGTAATGTAGGTAATCCTCTCTTAGAGAAAGGATAACTTTCACAAAGGAGAGATTGAGGCAATCTCTTAGGAATTCATAAAATAATAATCGTTCTGATTGATTGGTAGACGTGAAGAAAAACTCTTCAAACTGGTCAAAAATCAAAACAGTTAATAAGTTCCGCTCAGCGTTGTGTCGTAACTGCTCTAGAAGGTTTTTAATCTTTTCTGGGTTATCTTGACTGGCATTGAAGCTAAGCTTGATGGGTTCTTCGCCTTCTCGCAAACCATAATCATCTAACGCTTGACCTAGACCTTTGCCAAGTTCTCGAACCCAATCGGTGTAAACTTGCAGGACAAGAGGTAAAGCAATGCGATCGCCTAATGATCGATGCTTCAGCGCAGGCACTAATCCTGCTGAAACAATTGAACTTTTACCAACACCGGAATGTCCGTGAATTACCGTTAGTTTGTGGTCAGCCCGACTCATCCGTTCAATTAAACGGTTAATATCCTGCTGACGCCCGGAGGCAGCAATTTCCTGCGCGACAATTTCTTGCTGCTCAACGGGTGCTAAGGTTGGGTTTGTAACAGGGCGCTGGGGTTGTAGGCGGGCTGCCCCAATGAACGCTCGAAAGCCATACAACTGCTCTACTGATCGTTGTTCTTGCTTAAGCCGGAATGCCTCTAAGTACCGTCCTTGCTCAAAGTAAAGGGTACGCAACTCTTCTAATAAGTGAAGGTAACGCTCTGGTTCGTAGCGATGATCACTTGAAGCGATCGCATTTTGCAGTTCATTACTAGCTGTTTCCAGGTTGTGCGACGCTTGTGACAATTGATCAAGCTGTCGCTGCGATTTCACCAAAAATAATTGATACAACTGTGCCAATAAAAAGCGGTGTAAGCCTTGATGCTCAATAGGCTTGCTGGAAACCTCCCCTAAAATTTCGAGGGCTAGTTCTGCTTGCTCTTGGGCGTTTTCCCATCTTGCGTAGGACAGTGCCACCTCTGCTAAAAAGCCGTAATCTTGAGCCAGTTGTACTTTAGAGCCGTAGAGTTGATGTAAGGTGACAGCCTTTTGACAGAGGATTTGCAAAGCATCCCACGCTTCCAATCGTTGCAGTACCTCGGCAAGTTGAGTGATAAACTGAGCCACCAAGTCTCGACGCCCTGCCTGAGTAAAGACATCAACGCATTGCAAGAGATAAGGCCAGGCTTCCTCTAAATTGCGATGTCGTTGTGATCGATGCAAGTCAGCAAAGCGACAATGACACAACCCCATGTAGAACAGCAAAACTCCTTGCCGCTCTAGATTGTTACTCGCTCGCCAAAATCTTA
This sequence comes from Symplocastrum torsivum CPER-KK1, assembly GCA_019358875.1. Lineage (GTDB taxonomy): Bacteria > Cyanobacteriota > Cyanobacteriia > Cyanobacteriales > Coleofasciculaceae > Symplocastrum > Symplocastrum torsivum. The sequence goes on along the minus strand of JAHHIF010000011.1, from coordinate 122,285 downwards.
AGCTTTGTTGGTAATGAGCAAAAGCAGAATCGATGAAGTCACTGGCATAGTCATATTGCCCAAAGACAAATTGCAGGCTGGCTTCGAGTTGAGGATTGATGACGTGTTGGCGGCTTTGTAAATCCCTGAGGGCAGAATCGAGTTCTAAGCGAGAACGGCAACCCGTTGCCAAATTGAGGGTGGAATGGTGAGTACAAACGCGCCAAGGGGCGTATCTCCCACTCTCAGCACCGAGGACAGTATTGAACAGCGAATCTGCCTTTTGCCGCAGGAAATCAATTAACTCAGTTGTTGCGATTTCAAAGCGAATTGGTGTTGCCGCCCAACTCGCGAAGTCAGGCGCAAACCGCACTATCGAGGCAAGTACCTCGTCATTTACCCACAACACCAAGGGGAAAGGTAGCCGTTTGCGAAACTCATCACGCACTTGATTGCTGGATGTCAGTAAATCATCAAGCGCAACGACAGACTCTATGCCTAAGACGAACAAGGCGGGACAAGGTTCATTATCCGGGCACATACCATGCCCGTAGGTTTGAATGGTGGTGTAGAGGGTTGTGACTGTTTCAGGTAGCGTTAACTCGCGAATCGTGTATCGGTTTTCCGCAAGTTCCCGCAAACGACGCACCATGCGATCGCGCAGACGTTTGTAGTTGCAACGCACTAACACTAGAGAAAATTCCCCTAGTGAAAGTGCGATCGCCCTATCAAGCGCCCTTAAAGATCGTTCGTTATATACGGCAACGTCTTCGGATCGCTGTGTTTCAACCATAATTGAAATTTTTGCGCCTCTTCTAAAGCCGGATTAATCCCAAACCAAGACCCCTGATGGTCGCGGTATTCAAAAACAATCATGCTTCGTAGCAAGGTTTGGTATTGCGTGTCCCCTCTTACAGTTTGATGTTGTACGACCTGAAACAGCAACTCCCATTCATCATCGGTAATTGATGAAGTCAGGTAATCCCGGCGTTCACGAATCACGCTTTCTAAGCACTCACGAGGGATAGGTGGGCTTTCTTGTCTCAGGCAATCAAATAGTAGCCCCAACAAGTTCCGCACATGACCTCCACTGACACGGCAGAGGCGATTTAAGGTTTCTGGATGATCGAAAACCTGTGTAATCAACTCTGGCTGTTGGTTGATTGGCGCGTTGGGGAAGGCTCGCACCAACACCATCTGCCGCAGTAGATTCATCCCTTGCTGAAACTCCTCACCATCCCGTTGTCGGACTGGCACCATTGGTAAAACTTTGGGAGTTAGTCCACCACCCAAGCGATTTTTGAGCGTTTCACAATCATTTGAGAAAATTAATGCCAGGGGAATCGTGTAGACGACGTGACAATTGAGTTTTCGTAGTTGTTCCCCCCGGTCAATAAACAAGTATTCTGGTTGCGATCGCCCCGAAGGAAGAGGGCGTACATCAACCCGATCCAGATTATCGACAATCACGACTAATCCTGCTTTACCCCGCCGCTTTAATTCAGTAGTTGCACGTTCAAGTAGTTCTTCATTAATCGATTCCAAAATCCCACCCGTGCGAGGCTCCAGGTATTCCCGCAACCGACGGCGAAGCTTTGGACTTTCTTTTGTTTTGGCGGTAATTTTACCAATCCCCACCGATAGTTCTGCTTGCGCTTCCAAATCGATTGGCGTTTGCAAAAAATCAGCAATCTCGGTAAAAAGATTGGCAAAGTAGCCCGGTTTGAGCTTGATTTTTATCGCTTCGAGACTTTCACTAACTTGACCCGCAACGCTGAGTAAGATATCGGTAATATCAACGTCAGCCATGTCTAAGTCTTGAGAAGACTCGAAATAAACGACATGGAATCCCTGTTGCTCTAACTCGGTTTTTAGCCTGAGCAACTCGGTAGATTTCCCACAGCCTATATGTCCTGTAAATAGCTGACAAGTCGGCTCATCCGGTGAAATGAGCGTGATTGTCCGCTTCAATGATTCAATGATTTTACTTCCTCTAACCGAAGAAAAATCAATATAGTACTGCCGATCTTCCTGCTCACCAACGGTGAGAGGCTTACTAGGATTACAGGCTTTATAAAATCTTGGTAGATCGAGTCCCATAAGAAGTCATCTTCCTTCTTTATTTCGGTTAATTGCATGTGACTTTTTGATGGCAGATGTTACAGTCTTCTCTCGCTGTTTTACCCTCAAGAGAAAATAGCAACCCGCTCAAAAAGCTTATGCAGAAAAAAAGATGCCCCATCAGTAATCACATCCTAGCTACTACTATCGTCACAGATGCCTAGTAGCTGACACTCCTTATTTTGTTCATCCCTGGCTGCCTGGAGAATTGGTGAAGATGCCTGACTATCGAGTGTAACCTGAGAAATTCTCGCACTTTGTCTAGTAAATTGAAGATTTACTAAATTGTTGAGCGGAATATTGGCGAAATGTAGACCTACCCCGACAATCACCATAGGTAAGGTCATGACCACACTCAATAATTGTTTACTCATCCTTTTCCTGCAACTTCATAGCGCCTGAGGACGTGAGAGGAATCGCAAGACAATACGTTACCGATTTCAGCAGACAGTTAACGATAGGAAAGGTAAAAAAGAACTCTCCATGTTGCCGCGTCCCCTTAAACAGGTAAATTATTTCTGCACGACTCAATCAGAGTTCTCAGTTCTTTTACTAACCAATCTTCTTGTGCTAGTGCCTTGGATCAGGAGAATTTGCTCAAAATGTTGTAAAGATAAGATGTATTTTTAGCAAATAAATGCTAGTTTTAAGGATTAGTTTTTTCGCTGTAGACGTAAAAGGGTGTGTTCTGGTTCCAAGACCAAACGCGATCGCATGAGATAAGGCATTGACACAGCTTGTGAGATGAGAGTCAGCTAGGTACCCAGAAGTTCAGTCAAGCTAGCGAGAGTTTCACAAGTTCTGCAAGTTCGATGTCTGAGCTAGACGAACTTGAAACCTTGGTAAAACAGACAGGTAAGCTATTCCACATTTAAGTTACATAGTTGGGATGGGCAAGATGCCCATCCCACAAAATTTTTATCAACAACGCTAGTGCTTGCCTAGATGTGGAGCCGCTTAGAAGCTTATTCTACAGATGTTGTCATCATATATGGTAAGGGCTAAATTCATGCCGACTCCAGCCGGACTGCCTCCAATTTTTGAAAATACGCCTGTCGATTTGGTTCCGAGTCAGCAGATTGCTGCCTTCCCGATGAACACGTTTTTGGAAAGTATTGCGATCGCCTCTGACAACACACTGTTTATTACAAATCACTTTGAGGGCAAGGTGATTCGTATTGGTGCAGACAAAATACCAGTTATCCACGTCGAGGTTAGCGGCAAAGCAACAGGACTTGCCTTTACCCCAGATGGCAATTTACTACTAACAGGCTGGGATGAACAGGGAACCTCCACCATTTTCAAAATTTCTCCTCAAGGTGTAGTAGATACGCTCCTATCCGTCCCAGAGGCGATGTTTTTGAATGGATTGACTCATCTAACTGGAGATTACTACTTAATTGCTGACTCTTACAGGGGCGCGATTTGGGAACTAAACGCAAGGCAAAAAACTATTCGTATTTGGTTAGAACATCCTCTCCTGGCGCGAACCTCCCCGGATCAGGAGTTTCCTGCGGTAAATGGTCTGAAGCGTTTTGATGATGTGCTTTATGCCTCAAATACACAAAAACAGCAGCTTGTCCGCATTCCCATTCAGGCTAACCGTCAGCCTGGGGAACCGGAGATATTTGTTAGTCAAGTCAATATTGATGATTTTGCCTTTGATCGCGTTGGCAATCTCTACGGCACAACTCACATCTACAACAGCGTGGTGAAGATTACACCAGATGGTAAGGTGAGTGCGATCGCCCAAGCCGAACAAGGAATGACGGGCAGCACAGCATTGGCGTTTGGTCGAGTGGAAGGCGATCGTACAGGCATTTATGTTGTCACCAATGGCGGGATGTCCCTACCCTTACCAACAGGTATTGCGCCTGCCCAAGTCGTGCGTCTCGAAGTTGGAATTGAAGGATTACCTTTAATAAGCTGTTGAACATTCAACTTGGTGTTTTGCTTAATCGATAATTTTCAAAAACAAGCTCGAAATTGACTTAAGTGATCGCCCCAGTTCCCGCTCTTGTGCCGTCATCGGTTCTAGCTAATTAGACGATAATAAATTGTCGGGTTCTGATTGCTGCTCATGACTCAACAACTGCTCAATACAGAAGACTATTCGGAAGAAATCGTCACCAAGCTTGACATTAGCCACCTTGTCATCGAGGACGATACCCCTATGGATAATTTTCAATCTGAACAGCAACGGTTACTGGTGGAACCTGTTTATAGTTCTAAAGCACTGCCGTCCCCTTTTTTAGCGGCTGCAAATGTGGGATTGTTCTACAAGTTGAAGGACGATCCAATTGTTCCTGATGTTCTGCTCAGTTTAGGGGTGCAACGTGCCGAGGATTTATCTCAGAGGCGAAATCGCTCCTATTTCGTTTGGGAGTTTGGCAAAGTCCCCGATGTCTGCATTGAGATCGTGTCGAATCAGGAAGGCGATGAGTTAACCCTGAGCCAGAAATCGCAACAAAAGGGCAAGGAAGTTTGCAAGAAAGACATTTATGCTCAGATTGGTGTCCCTTACTATGTGGTGTTCGATCCACTGCGGCAGATTCAGGGTGAGCGTGAGATGAATAGGGCGCTGCTACGAGTCTGGACACTAACATCAGGACGGTATGTGGAACTCACACCAGTCGAGGGGATTGTCGAAGTGGGGCAGTCTGTTTGGTTGGAAACCGTTGGCTTGGGGCTAACGCTGTGGGAAGGGCAGTTTGAAGAGGCAGTGACTAGGCTGTGGTTGCGCTGGTGCGATCGCGATGGACAAGTCATTTCCACAGGTGCAGAACGCGCCGATCGACTGGGCCAGAAGCTACGGCAATTGGGCATCAATCCTGATGAAGTTTAAGTCTGACCTTGTGAGGATTAGCAGCGGACTTTTCGATAGCAAATGTTACTCACTCTCGTCTAGCTGTTGTACCCAATGAGAGGAGACACCAACACGATAAAAGCTCAATGAACACGATGACCGAATAATGCAGTAGGGGCAAGTGGCTCAATATCTGAGTCGAATCCACCTACCTGATTTGTGCGGATTAACCACATAGACGCTCCATTCTTGAGAAAAGTTGTGGCAATTTCATCGTGTGCTCGTCGTGGTAGTACCGTTCGCCAAGTCGTCAATGCCGCCAAGAAATTACTTGCAGAGCTTGTTTTTGATTGAGTTCCTGCAAGCAGTTGAGCATTTTTGCGCCAATCAGAGCGCACAATCCCCAGTGGCACCAGTTGACGCTCTAGCGATCGCCCTAACTTCACCAACTTCCCAAAACGTCGAGTTTGAGAGTGATCGGGATAACGCTGGAGCCAATCTTGAATATCAGGATTAGTTTGGATTGCCGCCTCAATTCGCTTAATAGTTGCATATAGTGCCTGGTTAGCATCCTGGACACAAGAGGTAGCTGGTTTCACGATGGCAACACCTGTACCATCTCCAATCCGGTAACGCGCCATCATGATATCCATCTGGCGAGTAAATTCTTTTAGAGGTGACACTATGATGCCGTCAAAGTTGTAATCTTCAGTCACCGCATCCAGTTTGATTAGAATATCCGAAACCGGGCGATTGCCCAACCAACCCCGTTGCAAATCGCCCATGTAACCTGACCATGAGATTGTCCCAGAAACAATACCATCCGGGTTATGGGCGTAAACTTGTTGATATTCAATGTCAAAGCGTAATTCTTGGGTCAAGGGTTCCCGCACGACACTGGCTAGTCCATAGGCAAAATGACCTGTGACTACACCAAGGGGAGCCGATTCTGCTTTTTTCCCACCTATGCCCCCAAAGGTATGCAGGACAATTGCTTGGTCTCCTTCTCGCCATTGAGATAGCGCTTGCTTGCTTTGTTTCGTAGTTGGGTCGAGGAGAAGGGTTTTCGCTTTGCCCTTTTGTGCCTGGGTGCCTCGCCAGTATTTTTTGTTAATGTAGTTAACTGCCGCTTTTCTTCCCAAGCGTATTTCATCGGGCTGGAGTTGTAATAGGGAGCGAGGTGCGATCGCTTGTGTCACAAAAATGCCATCGGCATCTTTAGCGCCATAAATATACCAGCCACTTGAGTTAAAAGGTGATTTTTCTAAACCTTGGTTTTTAGAGCGGAATACTCCACGCCGATCTGCTGGAACTTGCGGAATCCGAATCATCTCTTCGGAACCATCAAATTGCTTTGAATTTGGGTTAAAGTGACGCACTAAAAATGTATCAGAACTCTTAATCTGCGGCTCAGTAATCGTCACTAAGCCGTAATAACGACCTGTAATTTGGATCGGTTCGTTTTTCAGGAGCAATGTTGGGCGCTCACTGCCTGTTTCCTGTACAACAGTTGGCGCTTTCAGCATTACCATCACATTATCATCAGGTCTTGCTCCAGCCAGTGATTCCAAGGGGTCAACTTGCAGCCAATTATTTAAGCGATCGGGATGCAAGTTTCCTTGGTTTTTACTGTCTTGCGTTTGTTGGTTGAAGCGAACATCTTGGGTGACTGCCTGCACATAATCTTGCACCTCTGCATCATTGCTCCACCTCAAGTTCACTATCGTTCCTACTAAATTCTGATGAGCAGTATCCGCATGATGAACTTCAAAGAGAACACCATTAACCGTTTGGCGTTGCTCTTTTGTTGGTAAAATCAAGCGTCCCGTCCAGGTTCCTACTGGTTGATAGTGACGAGATGAAATCGGTTGATTTAGAGGATAATAACTAGGCTGATTAAAAAGTGCTTGACTATAAATTTTATAGTTGGTTGAATGCCTCTCTCCAGCAGCTTGTAAGAACTGATAGTAGAGAAAAGCGCCTGAACCTAAAATGACTAGGCTCAGACCCAGAAAACAATAAAAAAGCAATTTATAGTGTCTTCTTCGCTTAAGCAATGGTGTATCTGTTATGTCTCAATACTATTATCAGTGCCTGAGAGAGAGTATGGCATCTCAGATCTTGCACCAAGCCCTGGCGATTTCAATCGCGGCTATGGCTATATAAACAAAGTCCGCGTAGGCGGACTAACGCAAAATTAAGGGTTTTGAAGCCTGTTCCAGGCAGGCTACCCTGCGGGAAGCCGAAGAAAGCGTCTATGTTTGTGTAGCCCCAGACTTCCAGTCTGTGGGTGATAAGGTGCAAGATCTGAAGTATCACAAATGCTGGCGCTTGGGATGGTGGATTCCACACTCTTGATACAAGCCGCTTAGCCCAACAGTGACTAGCATGAGAATAGTAGTCATACAGTATTGACGGCAAAGCAAGCTTTCAAAATAGCCAATGGCAGGAGGTACGATTTTGACAGATTCATTACCAGAACCTGACTTCCTGGATTCTCTTGCTTCAGATCAGGAGTTGGATAGAGCGATCTTGAGTGTTGAAGAGATTCAGGCGGAACTGAACTACAAGCAGGCACAAGACGCACTACGGGACTTGGTGACGAATCTCGACTTGACACCCAAAGAGCAAGCGGGTTTAGAGTCCCAAATTAATGATTTAACCAACCTACTGGACAAACTGGAACATTCTTGTATCCAGATTGCGGCTTTTGGCATGGTGGGACGTGGGAAATCATCGGTACTTAATGCCTTATTGGGACAACCTGTGTTTGAAACGGGGGCGCTGCATGGTGTCACCCGTGATAGTCATAACGCTAACTGGCAGTTGACGCAAGAAACGGTGGGAGACACAAATCAGGAGATCCTGCGAGTCGCACTACCGAGTATTGGCGATTCCCAAATTCAGCTCATTGATACGCCAGGAATTGATGAAGTAGACGGTGAAACTCGTGAAGCGTTAGCGATCGCAGTAGCAAAACAGGCAGACTTGCTGCTGTTTATCATCGCAGGTGATATGACCAAGGTGGAGTACGAGGCGCTTTCTAAACTGCGGGAAAGTGGCAAACCGATGTTGTTGGTGTTCAACAAAATTGACCAGTATCCCGATGCAGATCGACAGGCAATCTACTGCAAAATTCGAGATGAGCGGGTGCGTCAGTTGCTTTCACCAGAGGAGATTGTCATGGTGGCAGCTTCGCCATTAGTGGCGGTTGCGACTCGGCGTGCTGATGGTACTGTTGGGGTAAAGCGTCGTCCAGGCACACCACAGATTCAGGATTTGAAGCTGAAAATCTTAGATATTTTGCATCGAGAAGGAAAGTCGTTGGTTGCCCTGAACACGATGCTGTATGCAGGTGATCTGAATGAGCAACTCGTCAAACGGAAAATGACGATTCGGGAGGAGAGTGCAAATCAAATTATCTGGAAGGCGGTAATGACGAAAGCCGTTGCGATCGCACTAAATCCTGTTACCGTCCTTGACATTCTCACCGCTACTGTAATTGATGTGGTGATGATTCTCACCTTATCCAAACTCTACGGCATTTCTATGACCCAGCAGGGTGCGATCGGGTTACTGCAAAAAATCGCGCTTAGTATGGGTGGGATTGGCGCAAGTGAACTTTTGGCAACGCTTGGATTGGGTTCCCTTAAAGGTTTGTTGGGTCTTTCGGTACCAGCAACGGGGGGGGTATCATTAGCGCCTTATCTGTCTGTAGCAGTAACTCAGGCAGGTGTTGCAGGTGTCTCTACTTATGCCATAGGACAAGTTACCAAGTTTTATTTGGCAAATGGGGCATCTTGGGGGCCAGATAGTCCAAAAACTATTGTGAGTCGTATTCTCTCTTCTCTGGATGAAACTTCAATTCTCAATCGCATCAAGGGAGAATTGGAGGCGAAACTGGGTAGGCAGCGATTGGATTTGAAAACGCGGTAGTAGCAGTGAGTTGAGTAAGAGCGATCGCGTTTGATTACCTTGTGTATTAAAGACCTAACACCCCCAGCCCCCCAAGCTGGGTTTTTCTACAAATGATTACTTTTCGCTGTTGTGAGAGTGACATTCGTATGAGGTTGTAGTTATGCCCTCGCTTTCGCCCTCCAAAGAGCGATCGCGAAAATACTGACGATATAAGTCAAAACGAGGCGTGACATAGTTGCCCTGCAACTGAACCAAACCCATACTGTGTAACTTAAAAGCTTGTACTGACTCTAATTCCACAGGTTCGCTGGTAGTGACTACCTTCGCAAAGGCAGCGGCTAACTTTGGATGCTGTTGAAGAGTCCATAAGTGCCTACGCAGATGATCTCCATAGAGTCCCGCTTCTGTAGGGGCAACTTGCAACAACTGTTCAAGCGTAATCTGCCCAGTCGCCATGTGATAAAGAGCGACTCGCACGAGATAGGGATGTCCACCAACAATGGACATAAGTTGCTCAATCTGAGCGGTATTCCACGCCAAACCATGCCGCTGGGTTAAATCCTGTACTTGCTCACTAGTAAATTCCGGCAACTCAATTGGCAACCCTACATTGAAGGGCGACTGATTAACATTGAGTGGAATATAAACCTCTGTTGAATGTACCACCACCAATCGAAATTTTTCCCATAAGCCACTGTCTTGGTCACCATAGCCAGCGTTTTCGTACCAAGCTCGCAATAGACCAAAAAAATCATCAGCAATTTTGGGATACTGGAAAACGCGATCGACTTCATCTAAGCCCAACACCAATGGCTGCTCGCTTTCCGACAATAGACAATCTTCAAAGTAAATCGTGCAGTTATCTTTGCTGCCATAAGTATCAGTCCAATACTCATCAACTTGGTAGCGTAACCGCAGCTTCCGAGTAATCCTGGCGCAGAACCACTGCAAGAGTTCATTGAGATTTGTGAAAACGGCAGCATCAGCGTGTTGAAAGCTTAGAGGAACAGTGCGATAGCCTAGCTCTTTTGCCTGATAGAGAATCCTCGCCATCAAGGACGTTTTGCCCATCTGCCTCGGTGCTTTAATCCGGATTAGTGCGCCAGGTTGTGAAATCTCTTTGTAGCACTGAGCTTCAAACGGAACTCGCTCCACATAAAACGCAGATGCTAGACGCACTTGACCACTCGGCAGCTCCGGTTCTGCAACAGGTAAGGGAGTAGGAAGTGGAGAGTAGGAAGTGGGGGAGAAGATTTCACTGTTACCTGGTTCATCGGTATTTGTCGAAGTTATAAGTTCTTCATTACTGCCAATGTCCTCTCGATTCCTCAACAAAAGGTTTAAAACATCTTGCACAATTGTTGGTGTGTCAGCCGCTGATGTCCACTCACGCTGCTTAATCCCTTGGAGGTAGCTGCGTAGGTCGTGGTTCAATGGGGCATTAAGAGGACAATTTACTCGGATGGGCAGCACAACAGGTTTATTTGTTCGGCGAGAATCACGCAACTCCTTAGCTCGCCGTAACTCCTCAAGCACCATTTCACTCACGGCAGCTTGTGGAGATAGTAGTAGTAAGAAGTAGTCGCACTCTTCAAATGCTGAATCACTCTGAGATAGCCAATCTTTCCCCAGTTGAGAACGTTCTGAAGACATTGCTCCGACACTAGCGATATAAGCTTGGTTTCCCGAAGCGTTGATGGCATTACATAAGTGTGCGGCGAGACTAAGTTCTGGCTCATGCGATCGGTGTGAGATGAAAACTCTCTTTGTCGCAACCTCGAATCTTTCTTCTGGTGAGTCAGCTAATTGAGGTGGTGATTCTCCTAACTGAGACTGCTGTTGCTTCAAAGCTCGCTCTAATGCCCCTCGGAAATTTTTTTTAGTGACTTTTTCTCCCAAGACCATTGAGAGCTTTTTCCATAACTTATAACCAACATCTTTTTCTACATACTCAGGATTAAGTGGGTACATTTTTTCGTAAGTATGACCTTGCCATGACCCTAAAAATATTGCTCGCTCAAGGTCATTTAGATGCTTTGCCGTTTGAGAATAAATTAATTTGTCTGCAAACTCTAATGCTTCTTCAACATTCATAGTTTGTTTCAAATCTCTAAAAAATGACATAACTTATCTATAAACATAATCGACAAAATAGTGATGAAAATCTTCTAAGGAAATATTTTACATCAACAACATATTATGTTCCTTCCTGTCAAATAAGTGATGACAGTAACAATGAAGAGATAACTCTTTAGCTGTGGACGGAGGCAAGAAGTAAGACACCTGGAGTTAATCATAAGCTGTATCTTTTCAAGCGCTAAGCTACGCTCAATCATCTCTTAATAACCTTTAGGCTCTGGGATAGGAAATAGCAACATTGCTCTTATTGTAATTCTCGCCTAGTAAAACAAGTAGGTACTCATTAAATTCATGAACTTTACTGAGGTTTTATGAGTTTGTTTGTCTTTAGATAATTCATCAAGCCTTCGTAGACAAAACAGCTTAAATAGTATATGTAAAAACCATGAGTTTTTCTGGTTACCTTTATTGTTTTTTTGACACACACTAATGATAGTTAATTTAAGTTGGTTTTCGTTGGGGTGAACGACTTGAATAACGAGGAGTTTAGACAGATGTCTTCATTAATTTAATTCACCTACTTAGTTTAAATTTTCAGAGGTTAGCAAGATGTTTAATCTTACAGAGGTGATAATTAATAACTGTGTTGAGCGCCTGCAAGCTGGATATCGCCAAACTTTCGGCAGCTTCAGATCAGAATATGTTGATATCCTTGGTTGGGCAGGAAATATGGCTTTGGAAGTTATTGCCAACAGCGACGCTCTCTATCACGACGTAGAACACACTATCTTAGTAACTTTAGTAGGACAGGAAGTTCTGCGGGGTAAGTACTTCCGCGAAGGAAGCGTCTCCTGCGAAGACTGGTTAAACCTAATCATTTCTTGGCTGTGCCACGACATTGGCTATGTCAAGGGAATCTGCCGTAGTGACAGTGAAGAGGATCAGTTGTATGCAACTGGGCTAGACGACATGATGATCTCGCTGCCGTTTGGTTCAACAGATGCCAGCTTGACTGCTTTTCATGTAGACCGAGCTAAACTTTTCATCGATGAGCGCTTTGGTACTCACACACTGATTGATACAGAAGCGGTTAAGCGCAATATTGAGCTGACTCGTTTTCCAGTACCAGCAGATAAAGAGTACTTGGAGACGGCTAACTACCCAGGTTTGGTAAGGGCGGCTGACTTAATTGGTCAACTGGCTGACCCACGCTACTTGCAAAAACTGCCTGCCTTGTTCTATGAGTTTGAAGAAACTGGCGTGAACAAGACGTTTGGTTACTCTTCTGGTGGTGATTTGCGTAAGAACTATCCAAACTTCTACTGGAATGTTGTCTCTGGCTACATCCAGCCAGCGTTACGCTACTTAGAGTTGACAGTTACCGGAAAGCAAATCATTGCGAGTCTCTACGCTAATGTGTTTCGGGTAGAACACGAATAACTAAAGCCAGCTAACTTTTTTGGTCATTGGTTAGCTGGCTTTTTGTCATTTGTACCTAGTGCCGTCTAGGACTTACCGATTGAGAAATCCTTGGACTTGTTTAAGCGCAGCAGCACCGATATTGAATAATGCCCAGCTAGCTGCCAAGATGACAGGAGACAAAACGGCTACTATACGCCAATCAAATTCCATGTTTTTATCCTCACTTAACGCTTGAAGTTTTTTGAACGTTTCTCATTTTTCTATTTTTAGGCAAATTGGTTCAGATGGCTACAGGATTTGTTTGTGTTTGGTACTTCAGTTAGTGGGGTGTAGTAAAAGTAAACCCCAAGTCAGTACTTCTTCCAGCGTGTACTAGTGCAAGCTTCTCATATCGCTTTGCATGTTCAATCAGTTCAGCTGCCTCGGTAGGTGAGACATCGCGTAATTGCTTAGCCGGAACGCCAACTACCAGTGATAAAGGTGGAACGTCTTTACTTACCACAGCACCAGCACCAACAATACTGCCTGAACCAACTCGGACACCATCTAGCACCACAGCACCAATACCAATGAGACTTCCGCGTTCAATATAAGCTGAATGAACGACCGCACGATGACCAACCGTAACATAGTCTTCTAGAATCGTTGGCTTGCCAGGGTCTCCATGCAAAATTGCACCATCCTGAATGTTTGTACACTTGCCAATCTCGATACGCTCAACATCTGCTCGCACAACGGCACCGTACCAAATACTAGCCCCATCCGCTAGTAATACCTGACCAATGACTACTGCATTTGGGGCGACAAAGGCAGCCTGAGAAAGGTCAGGAGGAGACCAGTAGGACGTAGTTGACGAGAATTGCGAGTTGAAATGATTCACGATTAGAGTTAATACTTCACTGCCCAACTGTAACGACTTGAACTTAGCGTATGGCTTGAACTCCAGTGTCCAGTATGTTTAACTTTAGCAGTACCTTAAGGAAAGCTTAATTCCTAAGCTTTCAAGTTTTTATGTAGCCTTGTGTCCCAATGCCTAAAAAAGAGATGGGTGTCATCGGTGGCAATCTATAATAAAAACCAAAGGTACTAGCACACACGGTAGAGACGCCAATAGCACTTGATGATCAATTCTGGCTTGCAGTACCCGGTATTTGGTCCGGAGATTCAGTGTCCTCACTGTCGTCAGTCAATTCCGGCATTGACGTTGACTGATACTTATCTCTGTCCGCGTCATGGTGCCTTCGAGGCAGATCCAAAGACGGGTGAACTGATTCATTTACAATCTGGGCGTCATTGGCGTCAGTGGAAAGATGAGTGGTATCGACAGCACACGCATCCTGACGGAATTCGCTTTGAAATTCATGAAGCGCTAGATCGGCTCTATACTCAGGGCTATCGAGCAACGCGGGTGATTATTGCCAGTCGTTATCGAGAGTTAGTGAGTGCTTATTTGGAGCGAAGTACGCCTTGGCGCGGGCAATCAGAACCAGCACGACCTCGACTTTATGGGTTACCCGTGGAATTTAGCCCGGAACCGGAACAAGACCCTTGCTGGGAAGTAATTAATTTCGATTTGGAAAAAGAACCAGGTGTCCCGGTGCGCTATCCTTATTTCCGACTGTTTGAGTAAGTAAGGTAACGCATTGTCCTAGGTTGGTAGTCTTTGATGTTGCTACTAATAACGGACAACAGACAACGAACAACTAACGCTAATGCACCACGCTTCGATTCGTACTGCGAATATTCATCGAGCGATCGCGTTCTACGAACAGTTAGGATTTACAATTTCAGAACGCTTTACCGCCGGGATTACCCTTGCCTGTTGGATGGAAGGACTCGGCGGCAGAATTGAACTTATCCAAATTCCTGAACCAAAACTTGCACCGGATGCCTTTGGAGATGAGCATTACGTTGGGTACTACCATTTATCATTTGACCTTACAAGTGCGACAACTAACCTCCCAATGTGGTTAACCAGTCTACAAGAACGCTTTACCGAAGCAACACGCCGTAACCCCGACGAATTCCAACCCTTAAAAATTCTTCTAGAACCGACCCAACAGATGATTGGTTCCCAGGTTTACGAAGTCGCTTTCATTGCCGACACCGATGGTCTACCCTTAGAATTTATCCGCGTTCTTAGCCCGCAATAGTTTAAAATTTTTAATTTTGAGCTTGTAACTCAAATAACTCGAACCGGAAAAATTAACTACATATCAATCAAGGTGAAAACTTAACACTCAACCTTGATAAATCCTCAATTCTATTGACGATGTTGTTTAACTAAATTTATGTATTACGGCTCAACTTGGCGTCGTCGCGGCTTTCTAGTTTTGCTTTTCAGCCTCTGCTTGAGTGCTGTGTTATTTGCTACGAAAGCTTCTTCTACTCAGACAGACGTTTCTCAGTCCCCACCTCCAGCCACAAGCAATGAAGCCGCACCCCTAGCACTGACAGAAAATGTACGAAAAACAGTACTAGACAATGGTCTAGTTGTCTTAACCAAGGAAGTACATACAGCACCAGTAGTCAGTGTGCAGGTTTGGTATCGAATTGGGTCACGTAACGAAGCACAAGGCGTGAATGGAATTGCTCACCAACTCGAACATATGCTCTTCAAAGGCACCAAAGACCGTCCGATTCAATTTGGTCGCCTTTTTAGTGCCTTAGGCAGCGACTCCAACGCCTTTACCAGTTACGACAATACAGCTTACTTCGGAACAGTTGAGCGGGAAAAACTCTCAGCACTGCTGGCTTTAGAAGCAGACCGGATGCAAAACTCCAACATTGAGGCACAGCAACTCGAAAGTGAAAAGCAAGTCGTAATTTCTGAGTTGCAAGGATACGAAAACAGCCCTAGTTACCGACTCAGCCGCGCCGTAATGCGGGCTGCCTTTCCCAACCAAGCGTATGGTTTGCCTGTAGGTGGAACCAAGGCAGATGTGGAGAAGTTTACCGTTGAGCAGGTGCGGGATTACTACCAGAGATTCTATAGCCCCGACAATGCTACGTTGGTGATTGTGGGAGATTTTGAAACTGAACCAACCCTCTCAAAAGTCAAGGAAACCTTCGGCAAAGTACCAAAAATCACTAACTCCTCACCAGAGATTAGTAACAATCAACCAACAACCAACAACCAACAACCAACAACCAACAACAACCGAATCGTTCTGTGGGAAGCGGGTAGTGCTGCACTTCTAGAGGAAATCTATCCGTTACCTGCAATTAACCATCCCGATGTGCCAGCAATAGACGTGATGGACTACATCCTGACTGAGGGGCGAAATTCCCGGCTTTATCAAGCTGTTGTGGAAACTGGTTTAGCGAGTGATTTTTCTGGCTATGCCGCTAACTTGATTGAATCAGGCTGGTATGAACTAGCAGCAATTGCTGCGCCTGGTCAAGAACTCGGCAAAATTGAGCAAGTTTTCGCTTCAGAGATTGCAACGTTACAGGATACAGGCGTTGCAGAAGAAGAAGTAAGTCGGGCAAAACGCCAACTCACCGCTGATGTGATCCTGGGGAACCGGGATATTACAAGCCAAGCACTGCAACTTGGTTCTGACCAATCAACAGGTGGAGATTATCGCTTTACAGACCGCTATTTAGCAGGTGTTCAGAACGTCACTAGTGAGGATGTGCAGCGCGTTGCACAAACTTACCTCAAGAGTGAGAACCGAACGGTAGGCTTTTTTGAGCCAACTCAGTTGGATGGTCAATCAGATACGCAGAGTGTAGGGGCAATTCAAACCACTGAGAACTTCAATGCAGGACCACCAGTAGACCCTGCGGTTGTAGAACAGTACCTGCCAGCCATCAATTCATCGGCAACGCCGACTACTCAATCGCTACCAGAGGTGTTGCGTTTAGCGAATGGTCTGCAAGTCTTGCTTTTTCCTGACCCTAGTACGCCAACCGTAACGCTGAGTGGCAGTATCCGAGGGGGTACAGAGTTTGATTCAATGGCTAAAGCTGGGTTGGCGAGTCTGGCAGCAAGCAATCTGATGAATGGGACGAAAACACGAGAGGCTTTAGCAATTGCGAAAGCGTTGGAGGAGCGAGGTGCAAGTCTAGGCTTTGCTGCATACCGAGAGGGTGTGGATATTGGAGGGTATAGCTTAGCGCCAGACTTACCTATCTTGATTGAGACGTTTGCTGATGTAGTGCAAAATGCTACGTTTCCGACAGACAAGCTGGAACTGACTCGCCAACAAACGTTAACGAGTCTCGCTGTTGAGTTGGATACGCCAGCACAACTGGGACGACGGACTTTCCAGCAAGCCATTTATCCAGAGAATCATCCCTACCATGCTTTTCCAACGGCGGACAGCTTAAAAAGTATTACTCGTGACGATGTGGTGCGCTTTTATCAGACACATTACCGTCCTGATACAACTGTGCTGGCTTTGGTGGGAGATTTTAACCCGGCAAGTGTGCGATCGCTTTTGGAAACTCAGCTTTCTGGTTGGAAAGTCGGTGGTAAACCTCCTGTCGCGAACTATCCAAAGGTAGAACTGCCACAAAAAATTGTTCAACTAAACCCAGTGCTTCCTGGTAAAGTCCAATCAGTGACTTATCTAGGTTATCGAGGGATTGACCGAAAAGACCCACGTTACTATGCGGCGTTGGTACTCAATCAGATTCTGGGTGGTGATACCTTATCGAGTCGCTTGGGAACCGAAATACGCGATCGCCAAGGCTTGACTTACGGTATCTATAGCTACTTCCAGGCAGGAATGAATCCAGGCCCATTTTTAATTCAAATGCAAACCGCGCCGGAAGATGCCCAAAAAGCGATCGCTAGTACCATCTCTCTACTCAAAGAAATCCAACAAAAGGGTCTCACGAGTGATGAAGTCAACACAGCTAAGCGCTCAATCACTAGCCAGTATCCGGTTGCCCTGGCTAACCCTGATGAGTTAGCCGAGACAATTTTGAGGAATCAAGTCTACGGTTTGGCACCGGAAGAACTACGCGAGTTTGCCAATCGAATTGAAGCCGTTACCTTAGAACAGGTCAATCAGACGGCGAAGGAATTGCTTCGTCCCGATAATCTGATTGTGGTCACGGCTGGTCCTGCTGTATCGGCAGCCAGGTAGAGCGATTAAATGAGAAAGTAGGAGTAAGGGGGGTTTTCAAAAGAATGTCACGAACTTAAGCCCTAAACTAAAATTTGGGCTTAGAGCTAAAACCCTTTAAAACGGGTTGAAGGGCTGATTTAGTAAGCTTTAGCTTGACATACCTCAAGAGCGAGTAGCGGTTGCTGTTGCCAAGGTCATGCTTGTGCATGGTTACTTCTTCTAGGGGGTGCCTCAGTTATTCAGATTTCAGAGATGCCATATCAATTACAAAGCGATATTTCACATCGGACTTGAGCAGTCTTTCGTAAGCTTCGTTGACTTTTTGGATGGGGATGACTTCAACATCGGCGGTGATGTTATGTTCACCGCAAAAGTCGAGCATCTCTTGGGTTTCAGGTATGCCACCGATGCTTGAGCCGGAGAGACTGCGGCGCGCCATGATCAGGCTGAATGCTGCGACATCCAGGGGCTTTTCGGGTGCACCGACCAGGGTGATGTTGCCATCCAGGCCCAGCAGGTTGAGATAGGCGTTAATGTCGTGTTTAGCAGAGACGGTATCGAGGATGAAATCGAAGCTACCAGCGTGCTTCTGCATCTCGTCAGCATTGCGGGAGACAACGACTTCGTCGGCACCCAGGCGCAGGGCGTCTTCCGTCTTGTCAGGCGACGTGGTAAAGACGACGACGTGCGCTCCCATCGCATGAGCAAGCTTCACGCCCATGTGACCCAATCCGCCAAGACCGATCACGCCTACTTTCTTACCCTCGGTGACGCCCCAGTGGCGCAGAGGCGAGTAGGTTGTGATCCCAGCACAAAGGAGCGGCGCAACTCCGGCCAGATTGAGGTTCGGGGGAACGCGCAGCACGAAGCGTTGATCGACGACGATGCTATCGGAGTAGCCACCATAAGTGACCCCTCCCAGGTATTTGTCTGGGGAGTTGTAGGTGAAGATTACACTTTGGCAAAACTGCTCAAGACCCGCTTTGCAAAGGGGACAGACCCCGTCCGACTCGACCATGCAGCCAACTCCCACTAGATCGCCGGACTTGAACTGAGTCACTGCTGAACCGACTTGAGTCACACGACCGACGATTTCATGACCGGGCACGATCGGGTAGGTTGTGGACATGAAATCGCTCCACTCGTTACGCACTGAATGGAGATCGGAGTGGCAGATGCCGCAAAAGAGGATTTCGATCTGAACGTCGTGTTCGGTTGGATCGCGCCGCGCAATCATGTCGGATGCCAATGGTGATGTTGCACTAGCTGCGGAGTAAGCTTTGGCGTTGTACATAAATACATGTCCCTAGTTGTTTACGTTTGGTGTCTGGTACTGCTCATCGCTGACTTTTTCCATCCAGTTCACGGGCTTGCCGTCGAGTACCTCCTGAGTAGCGTAAGTCATCGCCGTTGGCGGTGAAAGTGACGATGGCGACAATGCTTTGTCGTGCGTTTAGGGTTTGATCGTGTTGGCGACGAAGATCACTGCACCGTTTGACCGCTGTCGATGACCATGGCGTGCCCAACGATGAAGGCAGCCGCATCCGAGCACAACCAGACGACGGCTGCAGCGATCTCTTCGGGCGTGCCCATCCGTCCGACCGGTTCCTCCGCGATCACCTTCGCGCGCCCTTCGTCCGTACCGCCAGTGAAGCGACCCATCATCGGGGTGTCGATGTAGCCGGGACAGACGGCATTGACGCGGATGTTCTGCGACGCATAGTCGAGCGCCGCTGTCTTGGTCAGTCCGATCACACCGTGTTTCGCGGCGGTGTACGCGGGGCTACCCTTGATACCGATGATTCCCGCACCCGATGACGTGTTGACGATCGCGCCGCGTCCCTGCTTGAGAATCAGCGGGATCTCGTGCTTCATGCACAGGAAAACGCCACGGAGGTTGATGTCGATAATCCGGTTCCACTCCTCCTCCTCGTACTCTGCGGTCGGAGCCGCCTTCCTCGGCTCGATGCCCGCGTTGTTGAAGGCAAAGTCCAGCCGTCCGAAAGCCTCAATGGTCTTTTCCAGAGCCGCCTTCACGTCCTCGGTTCGCGTCACGTCGCACCTGACGGCAAACGCCCGCCCGCCCAGTTCCTCGATCATGCGTGCCGTTTCTTGATTGGTCGGTTCTGAAACATCAGCAACCACCACGCTGGTACCCTCACGGGCAAACGCCAGCGCCGTAGCTCGACCGATGCCGCTTGCTGCTCCGGTGACGAAAGCGACTTTGCCGGCAAAGTTTTCATTCGATTGTGTTGACATATTTTCTCCTGCTAATTGCTCGCTTACCGACTGAGATGCTGATTGAAAAAGGACGCAAGCTTGTCCCACGGGATAAGGTTCACCCGGTCGTACAAATCGACATGTCCCGCGTTCGGAATGGTGTAGAGTTCCTTTGGCTCGGCTGCGCGCTTGTAGGCATCTTCGCTGAACTCCCTAGAATGTGCATTGTCACCCGTGATGAACAGCATGGGACGAGGCGAAATAGTCTCAATGTCGTTGAACGGGTAGAAGTTTCCGGACTTGACGATGCTGGTCAGTGTCGGGTGCGTCGTAAGCTTCAGCGACGAACCTTCGGGGGTGTATTCGCCTCTGGGAGTGCGGTAGAAGTCGTAAAACTCGCGCTGAATGGGGTGGGTGTTATCGTTAAGCTCATGCACCGTGCCACCCGTGTATTTGGTCTCGCCGCCTGTGAACTCCACGTAGCGCTGCTCAGCCGCCTCTGCGATGGCTTGTTTCCTCTGTTCGAGGGTCGTAGAATGCCTCAGCCCGTTACGGTAAGCCGCGCCCATGTCATACATGCTGACCGTCGCGATCGCCTTCATGCGCGGGTCAATTTTGGCGGCGCTGATGACGAAGCTGCCGCTGCCGCAAATCCCCAGAACGCCAATTCGATCTCTATCAACGAGGGACTGGGTGCCCAGAAAATCGACCGCAGCACTAAAATCTTCAGCATAAATATCCGGTGCAACAACGTTGCGAGGCTGCCCTTCACTCTCGCCCCAGAAGGATAAATCAAGGGACAAGGTGACGAATCCCTGCTCAGCCAGCTTTTGGGCATACAGATTTGAACTCTGTTCTTTGACTGCGCCCATTGGGTGCCCGACAATAATTGCTGGATGCTTGGCGTTCTGATTCAAGGCTTTGGGAATGAAGAGATTCCCAACAACCTGCATGTTGTATTGGTTTCTGAACGTCACTCTCTGCATCGTTACCTGGTCGCTCTTGTAGAAGTTGTCTGCCCCCTCGACCACAGCGGACTGCTGTACGGGTGCTTGGGAGATTTGACGCGAGGCGCGTGTTTGGTCGATCGCAAATGCTGCTGTTGTACAGATCGCACTCATCAAGAGAGTTGGTATTAGAACACGGTGTTTCATGGCTTTCTTTGTAAGTGTGGGTTGACCTAACGGGTTTACTTCGCTTCCATCGTCGCAAGCCGCTTCCTTGCTGTATCCGCTTTACTGCGATCGCAACTCGATCGTCACTTCTACAGAACCAGGCACATTCAATGCCTCGATGTCACCGTCAATTTTTCCGAGGATAATGAGTCCGTTTGAGTAGCCAAAATCGTTGTAATACATCGCCAAATTCCCCCAGGGAGCGTAATAGGCAATATCTCCAACCGCAGGATCACTGCCCGGAGGTGCATCCTCTGTTGATAATCGTCTTGGCAAATCACTAACTTTTTCGGTGTTCGCGTGGTCTTCCAGCGTCAGCGTTAATGGCAGCAGGGAAATAAAATCCTGAGTGGTTTTGCTATCAATCAACGTGGCTGTCACGACTTCGTTTCCGACCTTGATGTTAATCTTCATCCTGTTTGCCTGCTTGGTTGGTAGTTCAGTTGGTATCTCTGATTGAGTATTGCTGGTGATACTGTTGTCGGCACGGCAGGCTGAGGAACACAGGGACATTGCTAAAGCGAGAACCAAAACCAGCATTCGCTTCTGACCGTTTTTTCCTCTAGTGGGAAGCCACCTCGAAAGCATCAAAATCGTCCTCCATATTGCTCGTCGCTGACCTGTTCCATCCAGTCCACAGGGCTGCCGTTGAGCGCCTCGTGAATGGCAGTATGAGTAATGGCTGTAGTGGCTGTAGCTCCGTGCCAGTGTTTCACACCGGGTGGAATCCAGACGACATCACCAGGTCTGATTTCCTGAATTGGTTCACCCCATTGCTGAACCCAACCAGACCCAGCCGTCACAATCAAGGTCTGCCCCAGGGGATGGGTATGCCATGCGGTTCGGGCACCAGGCTCGAAGGTGACACTTGCGCCAGATGCGCGTGACGGTTCGTGTACCGGAAAAAGAGGATTGATGCGTACAGAACCCGTGAAATATTCGGCTGAGCCTTCGGTGGAAGGCTGCGAACCATTCCGCGTGATTTTCACGGTCTGTGGGCGATCGCCAGATGAGACTTGTGTATGCCCTGCCTGCGGGAACCCCAAAGCCAATAAGGAAAATGCCATGACAGGTATCGTTAGCCGTTTCATTTCTGTTCCTCCATAGTTGTGCAACGCCCATGCAAAGCTTTCCCACAGCGACCAATGCCTGCCGTGGATTTGATGATGCTTCTCGTGCAATCGCAAGAAGCGCTTAACGAAATAAACTTGAGTGTTCTCTTGAAGAGAAATCCAGACGCTTACAAGAAGCCGGAATCACGTTTCATTGCTTTAACCTCATTCTAGGAATCCTGAAAGGCAAGCAATAGAATGATTGTCTAGGATGGTTGTACAATCCTGCACGCCTTGCACCAGATTCAATTCAAGTCACGCTAGATTCTTATACAGGCTTAGCTGCCAAACCCCTTCTAGACCTTGATGTGTCCAGAAATCTATCTGAACGGGCATAAGAAATGAACGCTGCAAGAACGAGTGAAAAATCCGGTAGAGCCTTGATGAATGACCTTCAGACAAAGCGCGAGGCAGACCGAGCGCAAGCCAACCGAGAAGAACTAACCCAGCGAATTGCCCAAGCGATTCGTACTGATGGAGCGAAAGAGCCGCTGAAAGGATTGCACTTTTACCGTTCCTCTTCCCCTTCGGAATGCTTTCATAGTGTCTCTATTCCTGCCTTTTGTGTAATTGCTCAAGGCAGCAAAGAAGTTCTTCTAGGCAGCGATCGCTATCAGTACGACCCAATGCATTATTTGCTGGGGACGGTCGAACTGCCGATTGCCAGCCGAATTCTAGAAGCAACCCAGGAAAAACCATACCTGGGTCTTCGTTTCGATCTTGACCCTACCCTAGTTGGCTCAGCCATGGTTGAGGCAGGCTATCCCTCAGCACAACGAGGGGCTAGTGTAAAAGCGATCGATGTGAGTCCGTTGGATGTAGATCTGTTAGATGCTGTCGTGCGGCTCGTCAGGTTAATAAATTCCCCTGCGGAAGCACATGTTCTCGCACCCCTGATTAAGCGGGAAATCATTTATCGCCTCCTCCTGGGAGAGCAAGGTGCTCGGCTGCGTCAGATTGCTGTTCTGGGTGGCTACACCCACCACATCGCCAAAGCCGTCGATCGACTTCGCAAAGACTTTAACCAGCCGATCAGGATTGAAAGCATTGCGCGAGAGCTTGGCATGAGCGTTTCGGGCTTTCACCATCACTTCAAATCGGTCACTGCCATGAGTCCGTTGCAGTTCCAGAAGCAACTGCGGCTCCAGGAGGCTCGCCGTCTGATGTTGGGGCAAAATCTGGATGCAACCAGTGTTGCCTACCGGGTGGGGTATGACGATGCTTCGCACTTTAACCGGGAGTACAAGCGGCTCTTTGGTGTTCCACCGATGCGTGATGTGGAGCGGCTGCGAGAAGCGGTTAGGGAGACTGCTAGTTCCATATGATCTCCTCGATATGTACTAATCTTGCCAGAAATCGTTATCCGATGGGGATTGTTTGCTTACAACTCCTGGGTGGCTTTACGACCTGTTTGGTAAATTTTGTCAAAGACTGTGGTGAAAACGATCAAAGCTGGGATCACTTAGAGCCTAAGCTTTACTGTTCTCTACCCCTCGAAATCAAGCAATGTTAAGCTAATGTAAAGTGTAAAATCACCTGATCTACTGATTCGGCATCGGCTCCTTCTCAAACAGTTTAGTGAAATAAGCTGGTCTAACATTTCTATGCTGTCGTGACCCCATTAAATGTAGTCGGGCTTTTTAACACTTAACTGTTTGGATGCCAATATCTTAGCCATTTATTGATTCGCATGAACATTTTGACTAATCTGCTTTTCAAACCAACGGAACCGCCCCGTACTAAGAAAAAACGTCGCGGTGTTGAAATCAAGTCTGAGCGTGAAATCGAAATCATGCGGCAAGCGGCAAAGATTGTCGCAACGGTACTCAAAGAAATTTCTGAGATGGTTGAGCCGGGGATGACGACGGCTGACTTGGATGCCCATGCCGAAAAGCGCATTCGTGAGATGGATGCAACGCCTAGCTTTAAGGGTTACCATGGCTTCCCATCTTCTATCTGTTCCAGCGTCAACAACGAAGTTGTACATGGTATTCCTAGCGCCAAGAAAGTAATTCGAGCTGGGGATGTCGTAAAAGTTGATACGGGGGCGTACTACCAAGGATTTCACGGTGACTCTTGCATTACGATCGCGGTTGGTCAGGTGACACCTGATGCAGCTAAGTTAATCCGTGTGGCAGAAGAAGCACTTTATAAAGGGATTGAACAAGTTAAAGAAGGAGCTTACTTGCTCGATCTTGCTGGTGCGATTGAAGACCATGTAAAAGCCAATGGTTTTAGTGTCGTTGAAGACTTTACAGGTCACGGTGTTGGACGAAACCTGCACGAAGAACCTCATGTCTTCAACTTCCGTACTCGCGAGATGGCAAATGTCAAGCTTCGTGCTGGGATGACTTTAGCGATCGAGCCAATTGTAAATGCAGGTTCCAAGTTCACGCGCATACTATCCGATCGCTGGACAGCAGTGACTGTTGATAATGCTTTGTCAGCTCAGTTTGAGCATACGGTGTTGGTAACGGCTGACGGCTATGAAATTTTAACTGACCGCACTCACGTTTAGAGATTAGCTGTCAGCGAAGAACGTAGGAGAAGTAGGGAGAAACAGATAACTCAGTTTTTGGGGGCATCTACAGAGGGATTGCCCCCTGAGTCTCTAACTGTGATGGCATAGTATTTTGTGGGACAGTGCTTCGAGGTCATGAGTAGGTTTGCGATCTCTTTAGCAAAGGTAAGCAATTGCGCTAATTGCCCTAAATATTAGCTTTCCCTTTCGAGGTTACCGATTACAGCGTCTTTCAAGACTGGATACATAATGTATCCAAACTGTCAGTGCAACAAGCGGCTTACCAAGGCAGGTGTATTGGTTCACCCAATTTCCGCAGTTCTGCGAAAAATTGTCCTTGAGAACCACCATCCGGAAGCGTCGCCAGATAAACGGCTGTTTCCGCTCCTTCTTCTGCTGTGAATGGTGCATTCTCGCCCCCCATGTCGGTTTTCAACCATCCTGGAGAATAGGCATTCACAAGAATATTGCTACCCTGGAGTTCCTTTGCCAGAATCGCTGTCAATCCGTTTAGACCTAGCTTGGAGAGGCGGTAAGAGGGTGCTAGTGGATAAAAGTCACTAGGTATGGACGATAAAGATGCCATCTCGGTCGAAACATTGACGATGCGACCATAGTTCTGAGCCTTCATTAGGGGGATTAAGGCTTGAAAAATCCGGAGTACTGCCAAAACATTTGTCTCAAAGGTTGACAGCAGGGTTTGCGATTGAACACTCAGCAGACTCGCTTCCTCTGGATGACTGCTAGTTGGGTTGACACCTGCATTGTTAACTAAAATATCTACCCTGCCATGCGTTGCTTGCAACCATTCAGTAAACTGTTGAACGCTGGTATCATCAGTAACATCCAAACTGTGAAAGTCCACATCTAGCCCTTCATCCACCAATTGCTGCTTGGCAGCAAGTCCTTCAGACTCTTTGCGGCTAGTTACTATCACGCAAATATCGCTAATTTGAGCCAATTTACGGGAAATAGCATAGCCTAATCCGCGATTGCTGCCAGTTACTACGGCAGTCTTTTTCTGCTCAGTCATTTCGGTTATTGCCAAATGTCTTTAATTTCACAATAGCTAGGTAAGATGAATTAAACAAATTGATTAAAAAGATAATAGCTATCAATGAAATCGATAGATTTGTCATCCATCGATCTAAACCTCTTGGTTGCGTTTGAAGCGCTATATGAAGAACGAAGTGTCACAGCGGCTGCTCAACGACTCTATTTAGGACAACCTGCGATGAGTGCTGCTCTGAGGCGATTGAGAATGTTGTTTGACGATGAACTGTTCATCCGTATTGGTCGAGAGATGCAACCGACGAGCAAAACTTTGGAAGTTGCACCAGGGATTTTGTTGGCACTCAACCAAATTCGACAGACTCTCGAATCTAACCAAAGCTTTGAGCCGAAAACGACTCAGCGCAGTTTCGCTATTGGCAGCTCAGATTACACAAGCTTTGTCATCGTGCCAAAATTAGTCGCTTTGTGTCAGCAAACTGCACCAGGAGTAAATGTTCGATTGATTGGGTTTGAAAAAGATAGTGTAGAAGATTTATTGGAGCAAGGTGCAATTGACCTTGCCTTAGGCGTGTTCCCCAATCCACCTCAAGAAACACTACATGAATCTCTATTTCAAGAACGATTTGTTGGCATTGCTCACAAAGGACATGGGGCGATCGCAAATGGGTCAGTTTCACTAGGAACCTTTGCAAATTTACCCCATGCCTTGGTCACAATCCGACGAGATGACACAGGATACATCGATCAGGTTTTAGCCACCTACAACTTGAAACGCCGGATTGCCGTGACAACCCCGCACATGATGGTGTTACCGTCCTTAGTTGCCTCTAGTGATTTAATTGCCTCGGTTCCCTCTCGCATCGCAACCCATTTGATCTGTCATCAAGAACTAGAAATATTTGAACTACCGATTGAAACGCAAGCTTGGACAGTATCCCTGCTGTGGAGCAAATTGGTGGACAAAGACAGTGCAAATTGCTGGCTACGTCAAACCCTAAAGACTGCTTGTGCCTCCCTTTGATTTGCTATGCGCCAGATTGAAACGGTTAAGTCAGCTTGTTCAGAGATTCCATGAACAGCATAGGGAAAATTTTTCTTCCTGTGCTTCCCCTACTCTCTCTTGCTCCCCCTGGTTTTTTAGCACCGAAAAAATGGCAAGAAAAAACCCCCGAACCGTAAAGCTTGGGGGGTGAATACAGGGTGCATCTACCACTTCTCTATACCTATAGAGGCGATAACTATCAGGACGAATTTCCGCCTTTAGGAAAAGCGATTTAAATTTATACCCGACAAAAAAAGTCGGGTATGTTTGACGGGTATTGTTGCCTGTGTTACTATCAATCGACCGTTGAAGGATGCAAAGAGATTGACTCATGACTCAGGCGACACAACCCCAGACAACAGCGACATCTGCCACATTTAAAGCTTTGACCTGCAAGGAGTGTGGCGCAGAGTATGAACTTAAGGCATTGCACGTTTGTGAAATGTGTTTTGGACCTTTGGAAGTTAGCTATGATTACGACGCTCTCCGACGTCAGGTAACTCGCGAAAGTATCCAAGCAGGTCCACATTCAATTTGGCGCTATCGTCCCTTCTTACCTGTTGAGACAGATACCCCAATTGATGTCGGTACGGGGATGACACCGTTGGTGAAATCGAATCGCTTGGCGCGTCGCCTTGGTCTGAAAAATCTCTACATCAAAAATGATGCGGTAAATATGCCCACCTTGAGCTTCAAAGATCGGGTGGTGTCTGTTGCTCTCACTAGAGCCAAAGAGTTAGGCTTCACTACAGTTTCCTGTGCTAGCACTGGCAATTTGGCTAATTCTACCGCTGCGATCGCAGCTCATGCAGGTCTAGATTGCTGCGTCTTCATTCCCGCTGACTTGGAAGCTGGCAAAATCTTGGGCACGCTCATCTACAACCCCACAGTGATGGCAGTCCAAGGGAACTACGACCAAGTTAACCGTCTGTGTTGTGAGGTTGCTAATACCCACGGTTGGGGCTTCGTTAACATCAATTTGCGTCCCTACTACTCCGAAGGTTCAAAGACTTTGGGTTATGAAGTCGCTGAACAACTCGGCTGGAAGCTACCCGACCACATTGTTGCTCCGATGGCTTCTGGTTCTCAATACACCAAAATCTACAAAGGCTTCCAAGAATTCATCAAAGTCGGTCTGGTTGAGGATAAGGCGGTTCGCTTTAGTGGGGCACAGGCAGAAGGTTGCTCCCCTATCGCGCAAGCCTTCCGGGAAAACCGAGACTTTGTAACACCCGTTAAGCCAAGTACAATTGCTAAATCGATCGCGATCGGTAACCCAGCAGATGGCGTTTATGCTCTGGAAGTAGCGCGGAAAACTGGCGGTCATATTGAATCAGTAACTGATGCGGAAATCATTGAAGGCATGAAGCTGCTAGCAGAAACCGAAGGCATCTTCACCGAAACCGCAGGTGGCACGACAATCGCCGTACTGAAGAAGCTGGTGGAAGCCGGAAAAATTGACCCTGATGAAACTACAGTCGCTTACATCACTGGCAACGGATTGAAGACTCAAGAAGCTGTCCAAGGCTACATCGGCGAACCTCTAACAATTGAAGCAAAGCTAGAGAGTTTCGAGCGAGCATTAGAGCGTTCCCGCACTCTTGATCGCCTCGAATGGCAACAAGTCCTTGTATAGCTCCAAAGCTGTCAGCTATCAGCTTTTTAACAGAACAACGTAACTCACTCTTTCAAAGTTGTGAGTGAAAAACCCTCATTCCTCACGACTCTAACAACCAACAACCAACAACTAATCTATGGCTGTCAAAGTTCTGATTCCTACTGCTCTGCAAAAATTCACCAACGACCAAGCAACGATTGAGTGTGCCGCTAACAATGTTACTGAACTGCTCGACTCTCTAGAAAACAGTTGTCCTGGTATTAAAGGACGGCTGTGTGACGAACAGGGAAAACCACGTCGTTTCTTGAACTTCTATGTGAATAGTGAAGATATTCGTTTTCTAGAAGGTACAGAGACAACTCTTCAAGATGGAGATGAAGTAAGCATTGTACCAGCGGTTGCTGGTGGCTGATGTAGTCTAATTTCTACTGTCAACCGAATTAAATGAGTTAACTAAGAAGCGGTAGCGTTTCTTTCCTCTAGCTAGAGTAGTTAGGGAAAGGAGTGCTGCCGATTTTTGTTGCGTAAATTGGTAAAATTTCTCGGCTAATCATCATTTTTCTTATAAACGTCATTGGCTTTCTCTATAACAAGGGGATTAAGCGATCGCAAATTTAATAATCAATCTGACTTAACAGCAAAAGCTGGAAGGACAATAGCCTTTTACCTTTCTCCTAAAACCAGTTCATTAATAAGCTAGCTAACAGCTTCTCTACTGGCACAGGTTTACTTCTTTCGGAAGCTGGATACTCCCTTGGCAATCCTATGCAAAGATTAAAGATAAATATACAAACACCCAAAATTAAGCGATCGCCCCAGACATAGAGATAAGGATTCACCAGAGCCATGGCAGAAAAGTCAAATCCCGATCCAAACACCAAAGACCCTACATCGGGTCCTCCTAATCCAGAGGCTGGAGAATCACGTACACCGGATGCCTCTAAAGAACATGTTGCCAGTACCGATGAAGCAGTAGCAACGGATTTTCCCTCGGCTAACGCTCCTAGTCCTGAGGCGCTAAATCCAGACACCAACCCGAATGCTGCGGGAGAGAAGCCAACCACAGATACGGCAGTTGAGGATACGAATACTCAAACTGATGCTGATGTGCCTGCTGCCTCTGCTGAACAACAAGCAGAAGATAAACCCGCTGCGAAAAAGCCTGCGGCTAAAGCTGCTGGTGATAAGCCTGCGGCTAAAGCCAAAAAAGAGAAGGCACCTGCTGTTGAAGACAAACCCTTTCAGGAATTTATCGAACAAGACTATGTGCCAGCCTTGAAGAAAGCCTTTGCAAAAGAAGGCATTGAGGATGTACAGGTGAATTTTGTTAAGGACAAAATCCAAATTGCTGGCTTAAGTCAAGGTGATGACTGCTGGCAAGTGGCGGGTTCCTGGAAAGATGGACAGCGCAAATTTAACGTTTATTTCCCTGACGAAGACATCAGCAAGCAGAAGGCTTTTTCCTGGGCAACCAATGGTGCAAAACCTAGTACGCTAGAGTCTTTCATGATTGATGAGCGCAGGGTAACGCTAGACCTGATTGTGTTTTACACGATGCAACGTCTAAACGCACAGAAGTGGCTGGCGAGAAATTAGAGGCTAGGGGCTGGGGACTAGGACTCTGAACCAGAATTCAGCTCCAATTCCTCATCCCCAATCCTTTGGAAGTTGATAAATTTTTCGTCTACAAGTCATTATCATTGAAGCGATCGCATCTTTTGTAAGGAGAAAGAGATCGCTAACTTTTTTGTAAATAGTTCCCTCAAACAAGACAAGACTTACACCCTTCAATAGGCTGTAAGAGCTTGGCATTGCTACTTTACGCATCACGACTGGTAGCAGTGCGATCGCCTTGTTCAAGAGAAAGCGATGGGATAGCCATCCACCGCTTGGTTGTTTGGTTAAAGAAAATAAACAACCAACAACTAACTACGATGTTGCAACTCTTAACGTTTTAATTGGGTTTCATACCCCTTCGCCTTGGTAGACTGAATTCCATCTAGCCAAACACAGCATTAGCACGACCCTCCAAGGCAAAACGATAAAAAAAGAAGATGGTAGATTCCCTCAAAAAACCGGGCTTTGATGAGCTGCGACCAGGTGTCAAAGTCCCAGCAAAGGAAACCCTGCTGACACCCCGGTTCTACACCACTGACTTCGATGAAATGGCGCGGATGGATCTCTCGCCCAACGAGGATGAGCTGCTGGCAATCCTAGAAGAGTTTCGCGTTGACTACAATCGCCACCACTTTGTCCGGGATGCGGAGTTTGAGCAGTCCTGGAACCACATTGATGGGGAAACACGCCAAGTGTTTGTGGAGTTCTTAGAGCGTTCTTGCACAGCCGAGTTTTCTGGCTTCTTGCTCTACAAAGAACTGGGGCGCCGTTTGAAGGATAAAAACCCACTGCTGGCAGAGTGCTTTAACTTGATGTCTCGCGATGAGGCACGTCATGCAGGGTTCCTCAACAAGGCGATGTCAGATTTCAATCTGTCATTGGATTTGGGATTCCTGACCAAGAGCCGCAAATATACCTTCTTTAAGCCGAAGTTTATCTTCTACGCCACCTATTTGTCTGAGAAGATTGGCTACTGGCGGTATATCACCATCTATCGGCACCTAGAAGCGCATCCTGAAGACCGGATTTATCCGATTTTCCGCTTCTTTGAAAACTGGTGTCAGGATGAAAACCGTCACGGTGACTTCTTTGATGCTCTGATGAGAGCGCAGCCTGATACTTTGAATGATTGGAAGGCAAAGCTGTGGTGTCGCTTCTTCCTGCTATCCGTCTTTGCGACCATGTACCTCAATGACATCCAACGCTCTGGATTTTATTCGAGTTTGGGATTGGATGCCCGTGAGTATGACATTCATGTGATCAAGAAGACGAACGAAACCGCAGGACGGGTGTTCCCAGTGATTCTGGATGTAGAGAAACCGGAGTTTTACGATCGCTTAGATGTTTGCATTCGCAATAATGAAAAACTGAGTGCGATCTCGTCTTCAAATACTCCTAAATTCCTGCAATTGTTCCAGAAGCTTCCCTTTTATCTCTCTAGTGGTTGGCAGTTACTACGACTGTACTTTATGAAACCCATTGACATGACTGCTCAACAAAGCCTTGTCCGTTAAAGTTTGCTCCGCTAAATTGTGATGTCTGCGGTTCTACACTCTTGTAGAACCGCTTTTTTATGGGTGAGTAAGGTGAGTAAATAGTACCCATGAGGGTACTGCGACCCATATTTATTGGCAGTTAGGTTAGATACATTCAATCGAGGTAAATCAATGCTTGTATCGACCTTTGAACTTTTAGTTAAGCCAATTTCAACACCTAGATTTGGTCCTGCATCAGCTTCTCGCTTGGTTGCTCAAGGTTACTTCTTGACAATTGCTAATCCCAACAACGTTGACGTGGGTGTGCGACTGCAATTCGCTGCAACGACACCGACGCTGACGCTTGCAGATACCGTTGTAATCCGCGACGTGTTAGCAGTGGGCAACGCTAGTAATGTTTTTGGTGAACTTGTGCCTACTGCCGATCCCAAAAAGCTCACCTACGACTTGAATATTCCGGCTCATGATACTGTTTTAGTGACTTTATTACCTGACCTTGCAAGGGATGTTCAACCTCCCCTTGGAACGCCAGATCTCATAACAACTCAATATGAGATTCGTGGGTATGTCGATATCTTTTTACGGAGTCCTTTTAATCTCAATGGTCTCAACGTGCTTCTGACTCCTGAGCATCGAGGAACATTCCTACCTCAGGACTTAGCCGCTCCCAATCCTGACTTTGATCAACTCGTATACAGCCTTCCTACTGCAACTGGTAGCAGCCTGTTTACACTGAGGTCTTTCCGAACAGACCTCATAGAGGTGCCTGGGGGAATGCAAGTCTCACAAAAGGCGATCAAAGATCTTACAGATAACACCATACCCACTGTCCCAATTAGCGGTATAGAGCAGATGTTCAATCAGATGGCTGAACGCATCAATGGTCTAGAAGAACGCATTGAGGCAGCAGGAAAATCTTTCATCTCTCCCCAAGAACGCCCAGAAGTTGGGGAACAAGTGGTTAATAACCAAGTAGGGAATCGAGTCTAATGCTTGTCGTTGTAGCCAGTCATTATGATGAAGCCGCTCGGTCTTTGGTAGACCGTTGGGCAAATCAGGAAGCTAGACTTCTTACCTGCGAGGATTTATCGATAGTCGGCTGGCAACACTCTGTGAGCGGTAAGGGTGGCGAAACCCCATCCTTGCCGGACTCGGCGGCAGCCGTTGATGGGCAGGTGGTTGGAGTGGAAGAGATTAGTGGTGTTCTAACTCGTCTGCCTTGTGTTTTTGAGCAGGAACTCCTCCACATTGTCCCAGACGATCGCGCCTATAGTGCGTCGGAAATGAATGCATTTCTGATTTCCTGGTTATCTGGGCTAGAAATGTCCTGTACTGAACCGTCCAACACCTAGCTATCTACTGGGACTAAACTGGCGGCATCAACAGTGGGTTTATGCCGCTGCTCAGGTTGGGATTCCCGTGCGTCAGGTGCATCAACATATTGCACTGGGGGCTGAGGTGTTACCACAAACTCCTGAGCAATTGCCAGTGACAGTTACAGTAGTGGGTGATCGCATTTTTGGTTCAGTTGACCGAGTGCTGGCAACCCAAGCTCGATGCCTTGCTGATGTGGCAGGGGTTGACTTGCTGGCTGTTCATTTTAGCGGTAACGAGTCTAATGCTGAGTTCTTAGGAGCTGACTTGTTGCCGGATACTGGCGAAAGCTTTGCACCTACCTGTAGCTGGCATCGATTTACGATGTACACCGTCAGGGGAGTGGTACTGCTTTGAAGTCAATCCAGCTCCAGGATTTACCTACTACCAACAAGCAACAGGTCAACCGATTAGTGAAGCGATCGCGCAGCTACTGGTAAGGGGAACCTGTGATCAGCTAACTCCTTGCCTAACGCTTGTAAACTAAAAAACCAGCGATCGCATCTAAGAGTGCTTCCGGTTCATCAGCGCGAACTGAATGACCGCTGTTTTCAAAGATTCTTAAGTCAGCCTTCGGAATCGCTTTGGCAATCTCTTCGGAGAATTCCGGAGGACAAATCCAATCATGTCGTCCACCAATTACCAGAGTCGGTGAAGTAATTTTGTGTAGTTGATCGAGGACGTTGTAAGAGCGCAAGAAGCCACCAAAGGCAACATTAATCGCATCAGCTGAAAGAATTGCTCGATCCCATCCTTTCTGGCGGGATTCTGGGTCATAGGTGATCGAGTACATCGGTGCCATTACCTGAAAGTACTCACGCAGTTGTTCCTCATTCTCAAAGGTGCCATCCCATAAACGTTGGGCGATCGCTTTTTGCTCCTCGGTTCCTCGTTGTGCCAAAATCTCTTTTGCCCGTTGCAAAAAGCGAGAATCAGGAACTGTCGCAATGACAATTAGATGCGAGACATTCTGCGGATAGCGAACTGCATAGGAAAGTGCCACCATCCCGCCATACGAGGAACCAAGCACAACAATTTTGTCCAAGCCCAAATGTTGGCGTAGTGCTTCCATATCCTCAACATTATTTTCCAGAGTATAGGTTTCCTTTGCACCACAAGCCGACCGCCCCTGACCTCGGTGGTCAAAGTAGACCAACTGCGCCTTGTGGCTAAGGGGAGAAAAGCTAGGTTTATAAGACGTATGGTCAGCACCGGGTCCACCGTGAATGACGAACATCACAGGTTTCTCGCGCATCCGGGAACCATCCACGACTAAACCGGAACCCTCAACATCAAAGTAAATTTCTGTATCGCGTATCCTTGCCCGCATTGTTTATTGCCGCTGAAAATTTTATTTTCCTGGGAAGTGTAAGTCTTACCCAACGAACTTAGCAACTTGGTAGAGAAAAGGGGCAAGTCCCAAAGCAGGTAGGAAAGAGGCGACACGCACTTGAGTCAACTCTAGTAAGTTAATTCCTGTACCCAAAATCATCAATCCACCTACACCCGTTATGAGGAGAATTTGAGGGTCAGTGCTAGGGTCAGGCAGAGCTTGAGCGAGGACTCCCGCAACAAGGGATTCGAGTTTGGCTCCAATTTGCCACCACTCCCCCAGTAAACCACCCAATACCATCGTCAGCAGTCCCAACACGACACCATCAACTCGACCTGCCTTAACTTGAGTCAGACTCCCCGTCATTGAGAAGCCAATAAAGAGGGTAATCAATGCCACCCCTTGTGTGATAATGCGCTGCATCCGCACGGGAAGGCGGTGCTTGAGGAGTAGACCAAGGCTCGTACCTAGGGCTACAGCTAGCACATTAATCCAAGTACCACTGGTCTTTGCAAAGAAATCAAGAGTCATAGTTGGCAGAACGCCAGAGAATACGTCGTCTTACTTGCCTCTATAACTCTACGACAGAGCAAGAATTATAAACGCGATCGCAAATTCTCCATGAGTTATTTGGTGCCAATGTTGAGATTGACCCCTCGTTCTACTGCGACTATTGCAGCAATATTTGTGCTCAGATACACAATTACTACTTCTCTACAGCAAGATGATTTAATTTCTTCAATTAAAAATTTTAATAAACTAGATTAAGAGATAGAGTTTTGGTCTTACTCTATCCCTTTAAAGACTTAAGTTATTCAAACTAACTTGGCTCTTCATTACTTGGTATGCCAAACTATCAGTTTAAACGGCTGAGAAGCTTGATATACCGGAATTTAGTACCTCTGCCGCCATAAGTAATTCTAATAATGCTCAAAATTCTTGTTCTGCAAGAATTTTAAGCATCGCATGAGGCTGATTAGCATACTAGGTACGGAAGAGCCACTAACTTTCTGTTTAATGAGTACATAAGCTAATAGTTAGCTAATAAGATTTACTACATAGTATAGTAACGTCCCTCAAGCCAAATGCGTACTTCAGTTTCGGAAGCAAGACGAGCCGACTGATCTGTAATTGGATCATAGACACACCATAAGGTCTTGCCAAAGCTATCTTTAACTGTACCAATTCTCGGTTCTGGAGCTTTGGTTAAAGAAGCAATAATTTGCTGTAGTAGCCTACTAATTTTTGATGCAAATGCTAGTTTATTAACTGTTGACTTCGGTTGTTGATGAAAGATTCGCTCTAATTCTTCTCTTTTAAGGTCGTATATAGAGTTATGCATTGAACTAACACTCCTCAAACAATGTATTCTGATTGATATTTGCTTCTGAATACACTATATTTTTGTCTTACTTAAGAATCAAAAACTAAAATTCATTGTATGCATGAATATAATAGATAGATAAAAATTGGACTGAGCAACGGTGTCTGTCCTAGTTAAGATACTTTCAGCACTGCCATGCATGGAATTAATCAAAACCGGATTAAGCTATCCCAGTTGCGTACCCTCGTTGTAGTCGCTGAACACGGTAACTTTAGCGAGGCAGCGCTTCACTTAGAAATATCGCAATCAGCGGTTAGCCATGCGATCGCAACGTTAGAAGAAGAATTAGGAGTCCCTTTACTAGCACGAGGACGCCACGGTGCTAATCTCACCCCAGCCGGAGAGGGTGTGATCAGCTACGCCCGACAAGTACTGCAACTATTAGATGGAATGGTTGAGGAGGCAAATTCCCATAGAGGTTTAAAGGGAGGGCAGGTGAGGGTTGGCGCTTTCCGGAGTGTGGCAACTCATGTCCTACCAGAACTCGTTGCCCAGTTTCGCAGTCGCTTTCCCGATATTGCTGTCACGCTTATTGAATACTTTGATGCCTTGGAGGTCGAACGAGATTTACGGGCAGGTAAGATAGACGTTGGTTTTATGGATCTGCCCAATAGTGAGGACTTTGAAACCTGCGAAATCCTGCGGGATGAGTATGTCGCCCTGCTGCCACCAACGGCTGAGGTAAGCTGTCCTCAGCTAACTTGGAAGCAGTTAGCCACATATCCCCTGATTTTTGAGACTCCTGGAAATGCTTGCTATCTAAGACTTCGCAACTACTTACAAAACTGCGGCATCTCGTTACCTATTGCCTACGAAATTAGAGAAGACTCAACCAGGGTGCGTATGGTAGCTCAAGGTTTGGGGGCTGCCATTCTCTTTCGACTAGCAGCACTACCGATTCCGCCAGAGGTGAAGGTTTGCCATTTACCAGTCCCTTTAGAACGGGTTGTTGGTGCGGCTGTTTTGGCAGATGCACTTCACCCTCCTGCTGTCTTTGCTTTTATGAATATGCTTAAGGAGACACGCTTAGCCGCAGCCAGCTAGTTTCCCTAGACTAAGCCATTCTAAATTTCGTCACTTATAGCAGTCGAAGTACAGATTAGGACATCAACGGAGGCTATAACCCTTAGCCAGAGCTATTTGGCTGATAGCTGACCGCCCAAAGTTGACTGCTGAAGAGCTATAACATCAAGGTGAGTTTTCCCATTCTGCGCTGAGACTACGGTAGTCGTATTGAGCAACACCAGGATGACAGCTAACGCAGCTATTTGGTCTTACGGGTTGAGGTAAGTCAACTTGTGGATGCAGCGCTTTGAAAAAACGAGAATCAGAAAGCCGATAAGGGACGGGTTCTTTTGTTACAAAGGGACGAGAGTAAGTTCGCAGGTAGTCCCACATAATAAGGAGCGATGGCCCAATCATTGGTGGTAGCTTCTGACCATAGTGTTGGTCTGGCTCCTGAAGCAGTTGACGCCAACTTTCGGTAGGTAGAACTTCAGGTGGCAGAGCAACGTGGCAACTGGCACAATTTTCTAAGTAAAGTTCTTTTCCGAGTTGGTAGCGAGCTGCAACAGTGTCAACTGTACCTATTTTTGTTGGTGACGCTTGGGC
Organism: Symplocastrum torsivum CPER-KK1; assembly: GCA_019358875.1. GTDB lineage: Bacteria > Cyanobacteriota > Cyanobacteriia > Cyanobacteriales > Coleofasciculaceae > Symplocastrum > Symplocastrum torsivum. The sequence goes on along the minus strand of JAHHIF010000011.1, from coordinate 85,362 downwards.
AATCATCTCAGAGTTGGGAGTAGCCTCTAAGGCGATCGGTTTCGATGCCCCTAGAGCGATCGCCATTCCCCACCCTAAGCAAATACTCCAGACGAGCAGTAATAGCAACAAAACCGCAGGTGAGCGATTTTTACGCTTCCCTCGTTTCTTTTGTCGAATTCTTGACCTCACACGCTTTGACCTACTAAAAAAAACAATTCTAAGGAATTGGGACAGAACGCAGCAACTGCTCCACAATCGGCTTCGCTCGACGCCCGCCTGCGGGAATTAGACGATGGGCTAGCACATGGGGGGCAAGATATTTTACATCATCAGGAATCGCATACTCTCGACCATCCAGGAAAGCCAGTGCCTGAGCTGTTCGCTGTAAGGCAACAGTACCACGAGGACTTACCCCCAAGCTCACTTCTTCAGCCTCGCGTGAGGCGCGTACTATGTTGAGTATGTACTGTTGTAATGATGTCTCTACCTTGACTTCACTGCATAGCTGCCGTAACTCCAGAACATCTTCTGTAGATATACAAGGGCTAAGCTCTGAGATCAGCATTCCACCTTGATGTCGTTGCAGCATCTGAAGTTCTTCCGCCTCGCTAGGATAACCCAAGGATAAAGACACCGTAAATCTGTCCATCTGCGCCTCTGGCAAGGGGAACGTACCTTGATACTCAATCGGATTTTGGGTCGCAATCACAAAAAACGGCTTAGGTACGCGACGCGATACGCCATCTACGGTGACTTGCTGTTCCTCCATCACCTCTAACAATGCTGACTGAGTACGAGGTGTTGCTCGATTGATTTCATCGGCTAGCAGAATATTCGCAAACACTGGACCCGCAAGAAATTCAAACTCACGGCTGCTTTGATTCCAGATATTAGTCCCTGTAATATCAGTAGGCAGAAGGTCAGGTGTACATTGAATCCGCTGAAACCGCCCATCAATAGAACGTGCGAGAGATTTAGCTAGGAGTGTTTTACCAACTCCAGGGACATCTTCCAACAAAGCATGACCACCTGCTAGTAAAGCAACAATCACCAAGCGAATTGCATCGGCTTTCCCGACAATGGTACGCCCAAGGTTTTCTGTTAACGTCTCAATCTGTTGCCTCATGAGTGGTAGATTTCTCCCGATCGCATATTCTTTAATTGTTCTAACTAAATTCTTCTAGCTATCCCCAGTCCCTAATCCTAGTCTCTAGTTCCTAAAAAGGCTCTTGCTGCTGCACAGTCTGCCTGAATTTGTGTCTTTAGGTCATCTAGGGAAGCAAACTTTTGTTCGGGTCGCAAAAATTGCTCTAAACTCACGGTCAAGGTTTGTCCATACAAGTCACCTGACCAATCTAGCAGGTGAACTTCAACTGTCAAACTAGTGCCGTTGACGGTAGGGCGTTGTCCGATATTCATCACTCCCACTTGAGACGATGTCGGTGATGTTGGTGAAACACCATAAACTCGGACACCGTAAACACCCAGCCTAGGCAAAAGCTTTTCTGGAGGAAGTTGGAGGTTAGCGGTAGGAAAGCCAATTGTTCTACCAAGTTGTTGACCTTTGACGACTACTCCCGTGAGGCTATAGGGACGTCCCAGTAATTCATTGGCTTGAAGAATATCCCCTTGCTGGAGAGATTGTCGAATCTTCGAGCTGCTAATGCGCTCTCCTTGACAAGTTTGCAACGATACAATGGTGACCTGAATACCATAGGAAGATGCGATCGCTTTTAAATCACTGGATGTCCCAGCGCGTCGATGCCCAAAACAAAAATCTTGTCCTACACTGACATGGGTTACGCCAAGTTGCTCCACTAAAATCTTTTCGACAAATTCCTGTGGACTTAGGGAAGCCAATTCCCGGTCAAAAGGCAATAGCACCAACTGTTCAACACCCATCAGACTTAGCTGTTGCACCTTTTGGGCCTGTGGCGTTAATAACTTCCATTTCTCACCCGAAAAAAACTCACGCGGATGAGGATTGAATGTTGCCACAGTCGCATAGGTGTGTCCTGTCCCTACACTAACCTTGCGCTCAAAATTCTCTGTAAGGTTCGCTCCGCTAAAATCATACGGCTCTTGCTCATCCCCGATCGATGATGTCCTTACAATGGCTTTAGAAGTCTGTAAAATAGGCTGGATGACCTGTTGATGCCCTCGGTGAACGCCGTCAAAGTTTCCTAGGGCAACAGCGGTTGGTGTTAAAGCAGTGGCTGGAGAAGAAGTAACCCACACGCTTAACATTTTGACATATTTAAGTAGTGACGTGCTAACTTTTTACCACGGCGATGAGTGTTTTATCCGAAGTGCGTTGTTGAGAAGGTCCTGACAAGCCAAAAGGCGATCGCAACTGGCTTCTCTAAACAGAAACCTTTGCTTCTTCAAGAGCAACTAGATTTTGCGTAGAGGCTCCCACTAGCTGAATGGTTTGACCTTCGCGAGCCATCAATGTATTGGGAAATTGCTGAGCGGCTTGCTCCCCAACATGATCCAGAAAATCATCATTGTGAAGTGGGTCATGATGGAAAATCACCAATTTTTTCACATTGGCAGCTTTGGCAACCTTGATGGCTTCCTGCCAAGTTGAATGTCCCCAACCAACTCTACTGCTTGCTTTGGAGTAGTATTCTTCATCCGTGTAGGTAGCGTCGTAAATCATCACATCTGCGTTACGTGCTAGCCACAGGACATTTTTATCTAAACCGTCCGCCAAATGTTCGGTATCGGTGATGTAAGCTGCTGAATACCCGCGCCAGCTTACGCGATATCCCACCGCCTCACCAGGATGATTCAGCAGGGCATTTTCTACTGTAATCTCACCAATCTCAACTTTTTCCCCGATTTTCAAGTCGTTGAAGCGTAAATCCGCTTGCATAACTTGCAAGGGAACCGGAAAATTTGGGTGGAGCATCTGGTCAGTTAGACGTTGCTTAAGGCTCGCTCCGTTGGGCGAAAGCGCTCCATAGATATGAAAACAATTTCCCTTGACAAAGGCAGGGATAAAGAACGGAACACCCTGAATATGATCCCAGTGGGAGTGGGTGAAAAACATATACGCTTCCACTGGCATTTGCGATAGCAATGACTGCCCTAAAACTCGCAAGCCCGTACCGCCATCAAAGATTAAACGTTCGCTACCCACGCGCATCTCGATGCAAGGTGTATTACCTCCATACCGAACTGTTTCCGGCCCTGGACAGGCGATACTCCCTCTGACGCCCCAAAACTGAATAGTGAACAAGTTGTGCGTACTAGACATAATTTTTCCTTAGAGGCTTCTTCAGGCAGTCCATTAGTAAGTTTTACTGTTGTTGATTAGCGTTTGCCGGAGCGTTAATTTAGAGTTTTGTTTTTGCGCTCAGTCCAATCGAGGTGGTAGTGAGCTTTAGCCAATTTGACCTATGCTTGCTTAGGGATTGCCATCTACTCTAAACGAAAGTTGAGCTTGCTGAGCAAGGAGAATTTTTCACGACAGAAGACAAACGAGATCTTACAAATGAAGTATTTCTCCCAACTGCTCCTCTGTAGTAGTTGCACAAAGCAGCTAAGTTCATTTCGGTTTTGGGTTGCCACCCTCGCTCAGTTATGCCAATTCCTGTTTTAGGATCACATAGCTTGAAGCGTAGGCTCTTAAACCATACCTACCTTTTCCAAAAGGTTAGCAGGTTCAGCTTCAAGATGTCCTGCACTTTACACAACAAAAATATGTGACTTTGATCACTTAGGTAATGGCACAGCGACGAATCAATAAACCCTGATTGATTTAGGTCGCGTCCAGTCGGCGGACACACAGGGGAAGACAGCAACCATCCATTTAGGGAAAGTCCTGCTTCGAGTACTATTTAGCTAAGGAAGTATCGCATCATACAATCTAAGTCGCTACTTCCAGGATAAAACTTTCACACCACGTTGTCCTTAAATTTCTGAATAAGTTTTTTAATGCAAAATAAGGTACTTTGCATTTTATTAGTGAGATCTAAAATCCAAGCTTGTTAAGCAACCCTCATCTTCAACTTGAATATATAACTAATTCGTTCTTTGTTGACCGTTATCAGTCAACACAAAGTGACTAGAGTCAATATCTAATTGAAATGCCCATCAACTTACCTGTTGTTCGTTGCCCTTGAAGAATACCTGAATTAAGCTTGTGTAACCGCTGCCGATCTAAAATTTAAGAAATATTGCATAACACCGGAGGGTGAAATGGAACCGAACGTGGAAATATATACTTGGAGCCGCTGTCCCTTCTGTATTCGTGCGAAGGCGTTGCTCGATGAAAAGGGCGTTGACTATACCGAATACTGTATTGATGGTGATGAGGTGGCACGGGCACAGATGGCTAAACGAGCAAATGGACGCCGCAGTCTGCCCCAAATTTTTATCAATGACCAACACATTGGCGGCTGTGATGATCTTTATGATCTGGAAGCTCAGGGAAATTTAGACCCATTGTTGCAAGGTGGTGCCGCAACTCGTTGATCGCCACTCTACAGGGTACGTGGTTCTTCTTCAAAGACGTTTTACTGACGGTTAAATGCTGGCTACTAGACTTATCTTGTCAATGAGATTTTCCGCAATTGAACGTTCAACACCCCTTCTAACGGTTTAATAGAAGAAACGCTCTGGGCGTTTGTCCGACGAGTTAAAGGATTTCCTGTGTGAGATTTGCGTTCATCATAGACCCCCTCTCCAAGCTTGACCCTGGTCACGATACGAGTGTAGCGCTTATGGAAGCGGCTCAAGCACTGGGTCACGAAGTTTGGGTGACCCAAGCTGAAAAGTTGAGTGTTATGAATGCTCAGGCATGGGCACTCTTGGAGCAGGTGCAGTTGATACCAGCCGAACTAGTAGAAGGGCGTTGGGTAGTCAGTGAGCAGTGGTATGTCGTTTCTGAGGCAGTTTTGCGATCGCTGGAAGACATGGATGCAGTCTTCATGCGAACAGACCCGCCTGTAACGATTCCTTACCTTTATGCCACGTATATTCTGGACTACATCGATCCACAGAAAACCTTAGTGGTTAATACACCTGCTGGGATACGGATGGCAAATGAAAAGATGTACGCCCTCCAGTTCAAGGAAGTGATTCCGGAGACGATTGTCAGCCAGGATAAGTCGGTTATTCAGAAATTTGTTGAGAAACAAGGAGCAGGGGTTCTCAAGCCGTTGGGTGGCAAAGGGGGTGAAGGAATTTTGTTTTTAGAGCCGAGCGATCGCAACTTTAATTCTCTAGTTGAAGTTAGCACCCAACGGGGTCGGGAGCCAGTAATGATTCAGACTTATCTACCAGCCGCAAAAGAGGGAGATAAGCGAATTATCCTGCTCAATGGCAAGCCGATTGGAGCTGTAAACCGGATTCCTACGGGGAAAGAGTTTCGTGGCAACATGGCGGTTGGCGGTAGAGTCGCAGCAACGGAGATGACTCCCCAAGATCAGAAAATCTGCGAACAAGTCGGGCCACAGCTACAAAAGGATGGCTTATATTTTGTTGGTATTGACGTTATTGGTGGCTATCTGACCGAGGTGAACGTTACCAGTCCTACTGGTATCCGTGAGATCGACAGGCTCAATAATGTGCGGCTGGGTGAACAAGTAATCGAATGGGTGGAACAAACAAAGCGATGATGTCTTCCTCACCTGCTAATCTTTCTGACAAAAGTGCTGCTACGCAGATGCCGACGGTGGGTGTAGCGGTTGTTGGTACTGGGTTTGGGCAAAAGATTCACATTCCTGGCTTTCAGGCTCATCCACGGACAGAAGTAGTGGCGGTTTATCACCGCGATAGGGAGAAGGCAAAAGCGATCGCCTCTACTCATGATATTCCTCATGTTTGCGATCGCCTTGAAGATGCCCTAGCCATACCAGAAGTTACCGCTGTCAGCATCTCAACGCCACCATTTCTGCATTATGAAATGGCAAAAAGTGCATTGCAAGCCGGAAAGCACCTGTTACTTGAAAAACCGACAACTCTGAGAGCAAGTGAAGCGAGGGAACTCTACCAACTTGCGTCAGCCAATGGCGTTGTTGCAATGATGGATTTTGAATTTCGCTTTGTCCCCGCATGGCAACTCTTCGCAGAATATCTGGCAGAAGGTTATGTCGGGCAAAAGCGCTTAATTAAAATTGATTGGTTAGTCTCAAGCCGTGCCGACGCTTCACGTCCCTGGAACTGGTACGCTCAAAAAGACAAGGGAGGAGGAGCGTTGGGAGCTGTAGGTTCTCATTCATTTGACTATATTAGTTGGTTGTTTGGGTCAGTGCGTCGGTTGTGCGCTCAACTGAGTACAGCGATTCCAGAACGACCAGACCCCACAGATAGCGGTAGGCTGAAATCCGTGGATGCTGATGATACCTGTCTGGTGATGCTGGAATTGGAAGATGGAACACCTTGCCAACTCTGCATCAGTTCCGTGGCGTATGAGGGTCGGGGACACTTCGTTGAGGTCTATGGCGATCGCGGTACCCTAGTTTTAGGAAGCAACAATCAAAAAGATTATGTGCATGGGTTTCGTCTCTTGGCTTCTCCTGCTGGTCAACCGCTTGCTGAGGTAGAAATCCCTAAGCGCTTGGCGTTCTCTAATGACTATCCCGATGGACGTTTGGCACCCTTTATTCGGGTAGTTGACCAATGGGTGCAAGGAATCGATAGTGGTAAGGCAATAACACCCTCACTCAAAGAAGGTGTCTACTCGCAGTTATTAATGGATTTAACCCATCAATCCCATGAAACCGGAAGCTGGGTAAAGGTGCCAAGTTTGGAGGCATTCTTGGCTGTTGGCTTGTAGTAAGCGCTAGAGGAAAGGTAAAAAGTAGCTGGAGATTACCTCTTCTTTCCCCTTACCCTCCTAATTTCAACTTAGATGCCTATGAACAGTTGCTCACTAACGTTGCGATGAAAATCCCTCTCCCCTACCACCTACAACCTAACCCCTACCTAACACCTATTTTCAACTTATATATGAGAGAAGAACTTCAGTTCCGACCGCTGGTATAAGTCCAGGACTCTTTGGGTGTAGGTAGCTGTTGAGCCACTGTTGTATTGTCCTGGATTACCAGTCATCCACCAAGAAGCGGCACGCTGCACGGCTAAAGTCTCGTTATTATTACTCGCACTGTACTGCTCCCTTAGCACATCACGCATTACACACACCAGAATTGTACGGGCAGTTACAGGGCTATCCTGAAATTGCGTTGGAGTCAGTTCCTTATCCGTGCATTGCTTAGACCAACGGGGAATATTCTCAGCTTTGACTTGCCACTCACTATATAAACCGTCATTCTCAACTCCCGTTTGCGGTGCTGCCAATCGTAGCGCCTCTACTAGCCTCCCAACCTGGGCATCAGAAATCTCAGGTGAAGATGATGAACGTGCCGTACTTTGCGTTGTTTGGGATGCAGGTTGAGACTGACTCGCTGTGGGTTGAGTCGCAGGTTGTTGAGGAGTAGCGGGTTGGGATGCAGGTTGGGGCTGACTTGCTGTAGCTTGAGTCGCAGGTTGTTGAGGAGTAGCGGGTTGTTGAGACTGGCGATTATTGCGCTGCTGCTGGTAGAAGTTTAATACTTTCTGAGTGTAGGAAGTAGTGGGCGTGCTGTTGTAGCGTGTAGCGTCGCCAGTCATCCACCAGGAAGCAGTACGCTGCACAGCTAATGATTCGTTGTTGTTACTAGCACCATACTGCTCTCTGAACACATTACGCATCACACACACGAGGATCGAACGAGCCGTTGCAGGACTATCCTGAAATTGTGTTGGTGTCAGTTCCTTACCAGTGCATTGTCTAGACCAACGCGGAATATTTTCCGGTTTGATTTGCCAATCACTATACAGACCATCGTTTTCAATGCCAGTTTGCGGTGCTGCCAATCGTAGCGCCTCTACTAGTGCCCCAACTTGAGCATCAGACAATTGGGCTTGTACTGGTAGTGTCCATCCAACACTCACTATTACTGTGCTGAGTAATAAGCGTTTAGCTTGTCTGATTAATGAACTCATTGATGTACTCAGTTGTAATCTAATCTGAACTCTCTCTTGAAGAATTTTTACCGTAGACTCTATGGAATACTTCTGTCGAAAGAGAGTTGTATAATCTTTTGTTGGCTATAGTTAGGCAGATATATCCGGATGAGGAGTCTCTCTATGTCTCTTCGCCCTTATCCACTCACTGTTACGGTAGGCAGCGATCGCCTTTTGCAGGAAGACATAATAGAGCAAGCACTAACTCGTTAGTGACAGGCAGAGTGCTTTACCATTAGGTAGATTTATTCATAATCGGCTTTCAACCACTACTAATATCAATACAGCCTTCAAGAATAGGAGCAAAGGACATGAGAGATCAGTTTCATCAGTTTCAAAAGCGTCCACTAAGTAACATTACTTCTGGACTTTTTAGAAACTTGATGCTGATGACGACAGGTGCTTCTATCCTGATTGCACTGGTTTTGGGAATTGGGATGTTGCGATCGGGCGCGCGGTTCTTTGAGGGACTCAATGCGATATTTAATGCGCCACAACCTAAACCAGAGGTTGATGTCCGTACCCTTGTTGTCCATCAAATTCGTGGTGCAAGTGAACTGACAACGGCTGTCTTTACGATGGAAGCTGTTGTTCCTGCCCGTCAGGATAGAAATGTGGCGGGATATAAGGTTGGCACAACGACTCTTCTCTACATTGCTTATGGTGAGGTGAGGGCTGGGGTTGATTTACAAGAATTAACTCCAGAGAATGTGCAAGTTGTCAACGATACGATTCAGCTTCAGCTCCCGCCTCCCCGTCTCCTGGATAGTAAGATTGACGTGACTCGTTCGAGTGTCTACGACTACGATCGCGGTTTCTTGGGGTTGGGACCAGATGTCGCACCGCAGCTACAGACTTTCGCTCAACAAGAGACATTGAAAAAAATTGTCAGTACTGCCTGTAGAGAGCGTGTGCTAGAGCAAGCAAATGATCGCGCTCAACTCGCAGTCACGCAGTTATTGAATACAGCAGGATACAAGGACGTTGAGGTGAAAACGCGATCGCCTTTACCAGGCACTTGTATCTAAAAGGGAATAGAAATATCACTATATTTCTTCGGCAATTGATGGGAAGCTAAGATTAACTCAAACTTTCCCTCTTCCTGGATTGGCATATGGCTCACATTGGCATCATCTGTCCTGCCGCTGCTGGTCACCTCAACCCGATGACTACTTTAGGTCGTGAACTGCAACAACGTGGTCATCGCGTCACATTAGTCGGGATACTTGATGCCAAACCCAAGACACTAGCGGCAGGATTAGAATTCTGGGCAATTGGTGAGTCTGAGTTTCCAAGTGGAGCAATGAGGCAGTTGTTTGCCGAACTGGGAACCAAGAGCAAGTTTGCTGCCTTGCAGTACACCAGCAGTTGGATACAAAAGATGGCAGTAATGTTCCTACGTGAAGCTCCAGCAGCACTTAAAGAAGCTGGTGTAGAGGCACTGTTAGTAGATCAGGTTTCACCGGAAGGAGGAACTGTTGCAGACTTTCTGGACATTCCCTTCATTAGTATGTGTAGTGCCCTGCTGTTGAATCGAGAACCTAGTGTTCCTCCTTTTTATACATCCTGGGGCTATAACCCTGCCTGGTGGGCAGTGCTAAGGAATCGAGGAGCATATTCTCTACTGAACCGTATTGGAAGACCATTGCGAGAGACAATCGCAGAGTATCGCCAACAGTGGAAGTTACCCAAACACTTGACCCCAAATGATAGGTACTCCCAACTGGCGCAGCTAAGTCAACAGCCTGCTGAGTTTGAGTTCCCCAGGCAGAATTTGCCGCCTTGCTTCCATTTCACCGGCCCCTATCACAATCCTGCCAGTCGAGAACCTGTCGCTTTTTCCTTTGAAAAACTGACTGGACAACCCCTGATTTATGCCTCAATGGGGACAATACAAAATCGTTTGTTAGGGATTTTTCATTCTATTGCTGAGGCTTGTATGGGACTAGATGCCCAGTTGGTGATTTCTCTGGGTGGTGCAACTAGCCCAGAAGCCTTGCCAGATCTTCCTGGTTCACCCCTAGTTGTTGGCTATGCGCCTCAACTGGAACTGCTCAAACGAACTACCCTTACCATCACCCATGCGGGTTTGAATACCACTCTGGAATCTTTAAGTAACGGAGTGCCGATGGTGGCGATTCCAATTGCCAATGATCAGCCAGGGGTGGGCGCACGTCTAGCCTGGGCTGGGGCTGGGGAAGTTATACCTCTTGCTCGCTTGAGTGTTCCCAAATTACGAGATGCGATCGCAGGGGTGTTGAGGGACGATTCTTATAGAAACAATGCTTCTAGGCTAGCTGAGGCGATCGCTCGTGCAGGTGGAGTAAGCCGAGCCGCTGATATTGTCGAACAGGTTATATCTACCGGGAAGCCTATCTTAGCTCATAACTTATTATGATGGTTGGGTGCTTACCAGCACAAATCCCCGTGTTTTGCCGGAAGCAGAATCTACTGTCGCCATTGCTTTCCAGAGTTCTTCAGCTTTTACCCAAACTGGAGGATATTTATAGCGCGATACATCTAAGATGAGAAATCGATCAGTCTCTTCGTTGTAAGCGGCTACAGGAGAGATATGCCCTCCTGTTTCTTGACCAATAGCTTTACGCAAGTAGTTGACCAAAACAAAATTTCCCGATTCTTGCAAATTCTTACTCACCAAGGTACGAAACTCGTCTAGTGTCACATCGCCGCCGTGGTGAACTTCCGCTTGAACAGGATAGCTTTCTACAAGTTTGCCTAATTGCTCCAGCGTTAAACCCTGACGAGCAACAACCTCTGGTTCTATGACTTGTTGAGTTTGTACATTAAAAAAGTTGTCTTGAGTAAAGACGTGATACTGACCAAATTCAGGTGCTTCAGGGGCAGGAATTGCGATCGCATTCAGCACCATCACGCTACTTGCCACGCCACAGTAAGCTTGATTTTTCTGGGTATAAACTGAATACTTAGTGGGAAATAATCCTGTCGCGCTTGGCTTTCCATCAGTAACTCTTCTCCCTCAGCGGAGTTGAAGTTAATTAGATTTGAGGGAAGTGGAAGTGTCTGTGCGAGAAGTCCTCCACTAGCAAGGCTAAGTCCTATAATTACAGCCTGTAAGGGTAGGCGGATCATCTTGAATACACCCATTTGATACTTGCTGGCATTCATCACGTATTCCCTAATAAGTTGAGTAAAAAGTTAAGGCATTTCTAACTAAAGGTAGATTTTTGAATTATAGAAGAACTTTATTACTAAGACTGTTGTGCCTTTTCTCATAGAGCCGTAGTTGCGATCGCTAACACATAAAGCAAAGCAATTGTATTAATCATCAACGCTGGTACATTAGGGGCATAGTCTGCCAGTTGGCAGAATCATCATGATTCTTCTATGCCTATAATCTAGACTTCTTATTGGTTGCAGTCTGCCAGATGAACCTTCCTCAACTGCCAGAGCCTTGGATCGGTCACTTGATTGGTAATCACCAGCGTTATCGCCTCGACAAACGCTTGGGAGAAGGTGGTATGGGAGAAGTCTTCTTGGCGATGGATACTCGGCTTGGTCAGCCAGTTGCTTTGAAGCTATTGAAGGAAAAACTGGCAGCATCAACAGATGTAAGAAAGCGATTTGAGCGTGAGGTTGCTCTATGCGCTGCCCTCAGGAGTGACCACATTGTTCAAGTTAGTGATCATGGTGTCACGGACGAAGGGTATCCCTTCTTTGTCATGGAGTATCTTTGTGGACAGACGTTAGGAAAACTGCTGAAACGAGAGCAGCGTCTGTCGGTTGAACGAACAGTCAGCATTGTTACTCAAGTTTGTGCAGGTCTACATCTTGCTCATAAAGGGATTAACCTTTGGTATGATGGTGCAGCTTCTAGTGAGTATGTCAAAGTTGTCCATCGCGATCTAAAGCCAGAAAATATCTTTCTTGTGCCTACAGTGCTGGGAGAATTAGTAAAAATTCTCGATTTTGGGATTGCTAAACTTTGTAGTGACCAAGTTGAACAGACGAATGCCACAAATGTATTTTTAGGTACATACCACTATGCTGCTCCTGAACAGCTTGAAGTTGAGAAAGACTTGGATGAGCGAGCAGATATTTACAGCTTGGGCATCATTATCTACGAGATGCTTTCTGGCACTGACCCATTTGGCTTGGCTTTCATTACAAATAAAGTAAGTAGCTTAGCTTGGGCTATCGCTCATGCATCTAAACCACCTCTACCATTGCGCGAACAGCTAGGGTGTGAGCAACTATCGCCGCAACTTGAGGCAGTCGTAATGCAGTGTTTAGAAAAAGCACCACGAGAGCGCTTTGGGTCGGTTGATGAGTTGGAAAAGGCTCTGCAAGCAGCTACATCTGGACAATTGCGCGAGGTTACCTATACAGCTAGCGCCCCTTACTCTGCACTGGATTCACGATGGATGAGGACGTATGGTGAGCAGCCGACTATGCGATCGCCAATATCAACATCAAGTTATTCGCCGTTTTCCACACTTACCTCTAAGGAAATATCTGAGGCAGCTCACTCGGTGGTAAAAGGTACAGCAACCCTTTCTGCTACGGTTGTTGAGGAACCGGAGGTTCTAAGTGGCGATTCTCCATTGCCGCAACCCAAATCCGTTTGGCAAATGGTTAGAGTTGGTCTAATTATGACTCTAGCTGTAACACTAGGAGCCTACTATTCGTCACACTCATCTAAGCCATCAGTTGTTCAGGACGTAAAACCACTTGCCGAAACAGAACCAATCGTTGACAAACAAGCAATTTCTCTAGCCAACTCTCTTTCTAAGCATTTAAACTCAATCTGGTCGGTTGCCGTTAGCCCCGATGGACAGGCTCTCGCCAGTGGTAGTCTTGACAAAACGATCAAGCTTTGGAATTTAGGTGATGGTGAACTGTTGCGTACCTTTTCTGGTCATTCAGACGCAGTAAGAACCGTCACTATTGATTCTTCCGGACAGATTCTAGCTAGTGGTAGTGTGGATAGAACTGTCAAGATTTGGAATTTGCAGACAGGAGAATTACTTCGCACTATCTCTGGACATTCTGACCCAGTTTGGTCAGTGGCAATTAGCCCTGATGGACAGACGCTTGTCAGTGGCAGTTATGACAGCACAATCAAGATTTGGAATCTTCAAGATGGAGAACTACTCCATACTCTCTCTGGACATTCTGACTCGATTTGGGCAGTTGCAATCAGTCCTGACGGACAGACGCTTGTGAGTGGCAGTAAAGATAAAACAATTAAGATTTGGAATTTGCAGAGTGGAAAATTGATCCGCACCTTAGAAGGACATTCTAATGCGGTGAGAACGGTGGCTATTAGTCCAGATGGGCAAACAATTGTGAGTGGTAGTTGGGACAAGACAATTAAGATTTGGAATTTGCAGAGTGGAAAACTGATCCGCACCTTAGAAGGACATTCTGACCGCGTCATTTCCGTTGTGATCGATCCTTTAGGGCAAACTCTTGCCAGTGGAAGCCTTGACAAGACTGTTCAGATTTGGGACTTACAAACTGGGGAACTATACCGTACTCTCTCTGGACATTCAGATTGGGTACTTTCTATTGCCTTTAGCCCCGATGGGCAAACTCTTGTGAGTGGCAGCAAGGATAAGACGATCAAGATCTGGCGATGATGTGTTCAACTCAGATATAGCAGTAGCCACGAATGTTAGGACATTAAGGGGAGAAGAGCGTTCCTTAACTAGAGCCGATTTGATCCAAAGCTGACCGCCCAAAGCTGACTGCTGATTGCTATAAATGAGTAGAGTAGACGGCTTAGTTGCTGTGAACTGAATCAACTATCTCAAGATTCTCTTCAGCCTTTTCCAGCCAAAAGTGAGGAATTGCTTAACCCTCTTGAACAAACGTTGTAGAGGTGAGCTTTGGCTCACACTTGGGAGAATCTCTTGGCGAACATTGGGGGAAGTCACTCCCACGACTTCATACAGTAGGTATTCGCCACTCTTACCAGGAAGTTGCACCTTATGGCATTGGTTGATAATGACTTGCTCTTTCACCTGTGCATAGATGGATTCGGAAATCAGCAAGCTGGTGCCGACAAGTTTATTAGCTGATTCAATACGCGAGGCTAAGTTAACAGCATCACCAATAGCCGTTACTCTTTTGTTATCGGAGGCTCCAACTTCACCAATCACTACACTTCCGTAGTGGATGCCAATCCCAATTTTCAAACTTTGATGGTACAAAGTTTCTAAGTGGGAATTGAATTTTTCCATCGCCTCAAGCATTTCAAGGGCTGCCCTCACAGATTGTTCAGCAGCTTGTTGAGAGTTTTCCATCCCAAAGAGTGCCATCAGTCCATCACCCATGTAGTTATTGATCATGCCACCGTAGCGATTGATGACTCGCCCCATCTTCCGGAAGTACCGATTTAGAACATAGATGACATCGTAGGGAAGTACTGTTTCAGAAAAGGAGGTGAATCCGCGTATATCAGCAAAAAGGATGGCTATTTGTTTTTCTTGATCGATGGTGTTGGGAACAACCTTTCCCCTCATTTCATCGTTGATTATTTCCAAGTCTTCTGTGTCGATTGCCATTCGGCGTACTGTTACATCATCAAAAACTTGCGTCTGACAAGCTAGCCGAATCGCTGGAGTAAAGTGCAGTTGTTCACAGATCGCTTTTTCTGCTGAGTTCCGTTCACCACAATTTTCTAAGCCCTCGACGACTAGAACACGGCAGGTAGAACAACGGGCTAGCCCTCCACAGACATGAGTATGAGGAATTTTGAAGCGCAAAGAAGCCTCAAGGATGATTTCGCCTTCATCAACCTCAATGCGTTTTTCATCAGGCAGGTAGTGAATATGTGGCATATCAAGCCGCCAAGAGAGTACTATTACTTACTTTCTACTAACTCAAGTAAGGTATCCGGAATAGTAGAATGCTCTCCCTGACTGAAGCTAGCGCCTTGTAGGTAATGCTTGAAGATGGCGCTTGATAACATCAAGTATCGCATTGACAAGAGTGCGATCGCATAAATTGCCAAGGTAATCTTGATCGCATCAAATCAACTTCTTAGTTATAAGTGCCAATATCGTGCCGTATGTTGCGATCGCGCAATAGCTGCTATGCGATCGCACGGTGTCTTCATCTTGATGGACGATACACTCGAATCAAATCAGAGCGATTGAGTGTGAGAATTATGCGATTATCACTAATAGCAAATGCCAGCACATCTTCATCAGGAATTCCAAGATTTGCATTATCAGCTTTTTGAGGGAATCAAGAATTTCATAGATGCGGCTGTTCTTAAGCTCTATCCCCCATTTTTGTTGAATAAGTACACTGATGATTTTTCCCGTCCAGATGTATCTATTTATCCCATAATCTAGTTGTTAAGTGAGTAAGATCCAACCTAATAGGGAATTACATAAAAGACAACCCAGACCCAATTTTTTGTCAAAACCTAACTGCTACTGGATAATTTTGATACAGAAGTCGGGGAATTGGCGGAAATCATACCGTTATTCAGCAATCTCTAACCGCTTTTCCAAGTACTGCCCAATCATCTGTTGCTCACCAGCACGGGAGATAATTGTTTGCCTTGTACGGTAGTGTTCACCCACGAGTTTTAGTTCTTCCTCAAACACAGAACCTTTGTATTCTGTTCGTAAGCACAAGGTTTCAGGGTTGGGGAAGTAGAACTGAGCGGTGACTGGTTTGGAGGTTGCAAAACCGCGATCGCGATAAAGTATATCTCCTAGCGCTCCAAACAAGGTTGAATCTTCTGACTGCTTTTTTCCCGTTACAGAATCGCTGCTTTTCCAGCTAACACAAGCACCACAGGTCAAAACCATGTCAGTGGGTAGCTCATGCAGTTGCTGTAGCTGTAGTAGTTCATCACAGCCTTGCTCCAAAAAACGAATATTAATCTGGCTAACCACTTCCTTTGTGTCTCCGTCCGGCAGCGTATAGTAGCGGCGTTCAGAGCGCCAGTTACCTGATGATTTTCGGAAAAATGCTGCAATTAAGGGTTCTTCAGTTTTCTGAGCAATCTGTAGCTGTGATGTCACTGATGCTATTCCTCACGAGATATTAGGTAGATAGTAGACGCTGGCATTATGCAAGCATACGCAAACATTCTTAATATAGTTGAGTATATGATATTTCCCAACAACGAGGCTCAGCCATTGGAAAGAATCTTTCTTCTTGTAGCCGTGACTACCAAAAGCCTCGTGTTACGAAGACAATGTTTGGCTCAACCTACCAGAGCGTAAGGCTTATGAGTTCAACTTTGCAATAAAGTAAAGCTTTGATGAAGCTGATAAAAATCGGTGGCACTGCCTTGGGAGCCATGCAATAATACGCCTCAAGTTTGAACACAAACCCTTTTCTGAGCTAAGTTTTGTATTTAAATTTTAGGTCAGAAGGAACTTTTGAACTTCTACTAGTTAATGTGGGTGCTTGAAAGGTGACATTTAACTCGATTGAGTTCGTAGTCTTTTTTGTAGTTACCTATTGCCTCTACCGCAGCCTAACTTTGCGAGGGCAAAACTTGACCTTACTGATTGCCAGCTACGTATTCTATGGCTGGTGGGACGTATGGTTTTTGTTTCTAATCACTCTATCTACTGTAGTTGACTTCTACTGTGGATCAATGATTGGAAGAGGGCAGTTGTCGAAAGAGAAACGTGGCGTGGCTTCTTTGTTTGCCGTATGCGCCGGGTTTTTCTTTGTGACGGTGCAGTGGGATGCGGTTGGGTTAACGACTCAACCCTTATCTCTATCTGTGCAGTGGGCAAAACTGCTACCTACAGCTTGGTCAGGTTGGCTGGTATTCCTGGGGACAGGGGCAATTGTTGCGATCGCAAATCTCCTGTATCCACGCTTCACCGCAATGGACGAAAAGCCGCGCCGTGACTTATTCCTATTTATTAGTATATTTACTAACCTTGCCCTTCTCGGCTTCTTCAAGTACTTCAATTTCTTTATTGGCAGCGCCGAGGGAGCGATTCGTACCTTTGGCATTCAGGCAGAACTCTTACACTTAAACATCGTTTTACCTGTAGGAATTTCCTTCTACACGTTTAAGACGATTAGTTACACGGTTGATGTTTACCGACGCAAGATCGAAGCAACACCGCAGTTTTTAAACTTTGCACTCTTCTTAGCCTATTTCCCCCCATTACTAGCGGGTCCAATTGATCGAGCATCGGAGTTACTGCCTCAGTTCGCCAAACCACGTCAGCTGAGTTTTAAGCAATCCAGCGAAGGCGTTTACTTGATCTTATTTGGCTTGTTCAAGAAAGTAGCCATCTCAGATGGAGTTGCGACTTCAGTTGATGCGATCTACGGGACAAGTGGGACGGTTTCTTGGATTGATGTTGTCTTGGCAACGTTCCTTTACGCAATCCAAATTTACTGCGATTTCTCCGGCTACTCGGATATGGCGAGAGGTGTATCGAAGTTGTTCGGTATCGAGCTGATGCTGAACTTCAATTTACCCTACTTCTCAAAAGACCCCAGCGAGTTCTGGCGGCGTTGGCACATCAGCCTCTCCACTTGGCTACGAGACTATCTCTACATCCCCCTCGGAGGAAGCCGTCAAAGCGATCGCAAAACCTATCAAAATTTGATGACAACAATGGTGCTGGGCGGACTCTGGCACGGTGCTGCCTGGAACTTTGTCCTCTGGGGCTTTTATCAGGGGGCGTTGCTATGCGGGTATCGACTCTTTACCCCTAAAGCTAAGAAACAACAACCTAGCAAGACTGCTTTGAGTCTCTTAGGAGGCTTAGGAACGACATTATTCTTCTTTGTCCTTACCTGCTACGGATGGCTGTTGTTTCGCGCCACCTCTCTGGCTCAAATTATCACCTTCACAAAGATTCTATTTCTCGATTTTGGCAATTTGACCTTGAGTATTCCTAAGCCACCCTTACCTGCACTCTTGGGCATTCCTCTTTTGATTGGCTATGAGGTTGTTGAATACCTGGCTGAAAATTCACAACTAAAACGTCGCTTCCCAACTCCAGCGCGTGCAGCCCTTTATGCAGCACTGATCATTATTGTGTTAATGGGACAAAGCAATGCACCTGCACAGTTCATATACTCTCAGTTCTGATTCCCCGAAAAACCCAGCAATCCGTAAGTCGTTAGTCATGGGACTTTGGATTGTTTTCTTCCTGCTTGTGTTCGATTTTGCCGTTAATATTCTATTCCCCTATCCATCCGATCCACAGGCGATGTCTCCTGGGCAACTCAATACCTATTTTGAGTATGGGCGATCGGTTGAGGGAAAACTCTCACGGATGGTTGGTGCAACAGATGAATCAAGTTCATCGCTAGCTGTAGCGGGTTGGTTAGACCCACAATTGTGGAAAAAATTAGATTTACCTGTTAGCCCTGAACCCGACCAAGACTTGCTGGTTGCAATCTACGGCATGTCATTTTCAAACTACGTCGGCGATGAGATGAAGGCAATAGATTCCAAGCTAGGTGTTAGAGCGATCGCGGGACCCGCTGCGCCACCTAACTACTCCTACGCTGCCTACAAATTAGATCGGGGGAGACATCAAGCCGATGTCGTGATTCTAGGAATTTTGGCATCCAGTGTCAAAGGACTCAGAACGATGAACGGCTCGACGTGGCAGTTTGAAGCCCCTGCTCCTTATACTTATCCTCGGTACGTGGTGGATAATGGGAAGCTTAAGGAAATTTCGCCCAAGATTCAATCATTAGCGCAACTTCGTACTGCCTTCCAAGACGAAGAACAATGGGACGCAGCGGTAAACCAGCTAAGAGAACACGATCAGTTTTTTAATCCATTCCTGTTTGAACACAATTGGCTGGATAACTCTGCGATTGTACGCTTGATTCGTAGAGCTTCGGCACAGCGCTATCAGACAGCAGTGACCAATCAGGTTCATGATTCTACTGGGTTTAACAAAGAATTAGATATTCCAGTTTTAAGCGCTATTGCCAAAGAATTTTCAGCAACAGCAAAAGCAGATGGCAAGCTACCGATTGTCTTGATTATTAATGATCGAGGATATGACGATCATTTGTTCCAAGCCCTGAAGCCAACTCTAGAGAGCAACTCGATTCCCTATGTCAGTACCCACAATATTGCACCAGCTACTGATGTGAGAAACTTTATCGGTGATGGACACTTCGTTCAGAGTGCGAATAAATTAATAGCCAAATCTGTGTTGGAGTTGATTAATACTAATTTTGAGCGGAGTCACCGTGTTGTTTCAGTTCCTAGTGAAGCAGCTACGCATAAAAAGCCATAACTTATAGCCTCTACATTCCGCACCCTGAAGGGTCACAGCACGGATTTTCTAGGAATTGGGAATTGGCAATAGGTTGCCCATTTCCAGTAATACCATTTGTTTAATGTTGGAAACTTATCGGTGAAGGGAGGTTGTAGGTTGTTGGAAAATTCAGTTCACACCTACCCCCTACCACCTACCACCTACCACCTACCACCTACCACCTACTACTCCCTTTGTTAGCTAAGCCAGGGACGACTGACTTGCTCTAATTGGGCAACTTCCTCTTGGTTCAAACTCCATCCCAAAGCACCAGCATTTTGTGCTGCCTGCTGTGCTGTTTTTGCGCCAGGAATTGGCACAACATTGCCTTGAGCAATCAACCAGTTCAGGGCAACTTGGGCAGGTGTGCGATCATACTTTTCCCCAAACTGATGCAATAGCTTCACAACAGGAGCGATTTTTTCTAAACCACTTTTGCTAAATTGTGGGTCAATTCGGCGTGCGTCACGTAGTTCAACGTGTTTCTCTGGCGTATATTTTCCAGTGAGCAATCCTTGGGCTAAAGGACTATAGGCAAGCAGAGTAACACCCAACTGACGGGCAGTATCCATAATGCCATCACTCTCAATTTTCCTTGCCAGCAGCGAGTATCGTACTTGATTTACGGCTAGGGGAACTCCTCGTGCTGCCAAGTAACCATGCGCTTCTCGCATTTGCTCGGCAGAGTAGTTACTCACACCAACACTCCCAATTCTGCCGCGCTTCACTTCATCTGCCAACGCATTCATCAGTGTCTCTTGACTCATGAAGAAGCCAAAGGGCATATGGACTTGGTAAAGTGCAACTTGTTCAACTTGTAAACGTTTTAAACTTTCGGTTAGAGTATCAGAGACGGAATGAGCTGAAAATCGCCAAGGCATAGGAAAGTATTTAGTCGCAATCTGTGCAGGACGCCCCAACTGCTTCATAAACCGCCCTAAAAGTGATTCAGATTCACCAAACCCGTAAATTTCAGCGGTGTCAAAAAAGCTGATCCCCGCATCTAAGGTTGCCTCGAAGGCTTCTTGTACCTGAGATGCACCGTAATCGTTGCCGTAGTTCCAAAAGAGTTTGTCTCCCCATGCCCAAGTGCCAATCCCTAGGGAAGTAATGGTCGGCCCATTTTCACCTAATGTGGTGGTTTGCAAAGTCTGCATTATCAATCCTCTTCTTTATATTTCTTCATATTTACTCAGTGTATCGTTACAAACAGCTATCGATAGCAAGGAAGAGAACTTAAAAACGTATATCCTTAGATAGATATAAGACGCAAATAAAATACTTAATTCTGCAAGCATTGCTAATAAAAAGCTATGGAAACTAGTGATTTCTCCGATTCCCAACCAACCTCTTCAGTTCAAGGCAAAGCACTTCCCAGACTTAAGCTACTAACTATGTTCCGGCTAGGTCTATTCCAAACAGGACTGGGAATGATGTCAGTGCTGGTCTTTGGAGTACTCAACCGTGTCCTGATTAGAGAGTTGGGAATGCCAGCAACGCTTAGTACAATCATTCTTGCCTTGACGCTGTTTGTTGCTCCAGCGCGGATTTGGTTTGGGCATATGTCCGACACGAAGCCTTTGTGGGGGTATCATCGCACGGGGTATATCTGGGTTGGTGCCGCAAGTCTGGCTATCGTTTCGGTTCTACTTGTACAAGTGATGTGGCAGGTGGGCGATAGTTTAAAGGCAGGAGGCTGGACTACTCCAACTTATGCTTGGACGGGTTTGCTAGCTTTACTGTTTGCACTGTATGGTTTGGCAGTCAGCGCTTGTTCTACGCCCTTTGCAACGCTTTTGGTGGATGTTTCCGATGAAGATAATCGCTCCAAGTTGGTGGGCATTGACTGGTCAATGCTGATTGGGGGAACAATTATTGGGGCAATCCTCATTGGTGTCTTGCTCAAAAAATTAACTCTAAACGCCCCGATTGAGTTACTACAGGTACAAATTAATCGCTTATTTCTGATTGTGCCCTTGCTGGTTTTTGGGCTTGCCTTTGTGGCAACCTGGGGTGTCGAAAAAAAATATTCTCGCTATACCTTGCGCTCTACATTAGTTAACCAAGAAGAAAAGATTACGCTGAATCGAGCTTGGCGCATCTTGACGGCAACGCCCCAAACTGGGTTATTTTTTACTTTCTTAGTGCTAATGACCATTGGGTTATTCATGCAAGACGCCATCCTGGAAAACTATGGTGGTGATGTCTTCAACATGGAGGTCGGTAAAACAGCTACTCTCAACGCATTCTGGGGAACTGGGACATTAGTTGGTCTATGCGTAGCGGGTTTCCTTCTGGTTCCGCGTCTGGGGAAGCGCAAGACAACTAGATTAGGTGGTCTATTAGTCATCTTCTCTTTAGCCTGGGTCGTATTATCGGGATTTACCCATAAGCCAGAACAACTGCAAATCGCTTTGCTGTTTTTTGGTTTGGTTTCTGGAGTCTTAACAACAGGCGCTCTTACTTTGATGCTAGACCTAACGGCAGCAGAAACAGCAGGGACATTTATTGGTGCTTGGGGGTTAGCACAGGCTTTAGCAAGAGGAGTGGCGACGGTGACTGGAGGGGTTGTGTTTGATACAGGGAAGAGGCTGTTTAGCAACCTGGTGTTAGCATATGGGTTGGTCTTTGCTGTTCAAGCTGCCTGCATGGCTCTGGCAGTCTGGTTTCTTAAGCGAGTGAACGTGCAAGAGTTTCGCACTAATGCCAGAGAAGCGATCGCAACTGTTATAGAAAGCGATCTCGACTAAATCACTTTTTGTTGGTAGTCAGTAGTGAACAACAACTGACTACTAAAAGAACAATCTATAAACTCTAAAATCGGATGACAGATTTTTGGACAGACATTTTAAGCTTTGCCCAGACGACAACAGCCAGAGTCGGCACCCAATTATTGCAAGATTTTGGACAAGTGCAGGCATCGCAAAAAGCTGACGGTAGTTTGGTGACGCAAGCGGATAGATGGGCGGATGAGGAGATCACAAATGCGATCGCTTCTCACTATCCTCGCCATGGAATTTTGAGTGAAGAGGCAGAACACAAATTTCCTGATACAGAATGGTGCTGGATTATCGACCCTCTAGATGGCACCACGAACTTTACCAGGGGAATTCCGATTTGGGGAATTTCTTTAGGATTGTTCTATCAAGGAACGCCTGTATTTGGTTACGTTCATTTCCCGCCCATTGGACAAACCTTTCATGGCTTTTGGAGTGGTAAATCGGGAATAACAGACGTAGAGGACAGTGCATTTCTCAATGGACGCGCCATCCACAGCAGCAAAGACGATCCCAGCAATAACCACTTTTTCAACCTTTGCTCCCGAAGTGCATCCTTATTGCAGCAGCCCCTACCCTGCAAGATTCGGATGCTAGGAGTTGCGAGTTACAACTTCCTCACTATTGCTGCGGGTGCAGCTTTAGGCGGTGTTGAAGCGACACCAAAAATTTGGGATATTGCTGGGGCGTGGGTGATTGTGCAAGCAGCAGGTGGCACTTGGGTGCCATTGGATTCACAGCCAATTTTTCCCCTTAAAGTTGGACAGGATTATAGTGCGAAGTCCTTCCCCACACTCGTCGCAAGTAGCCCTGAACTGGTTCCAGTATTTAACAAGAGCCTGCGAGAAATCCCCCTGAGCCACTAGGCACTGGAGGATGAGAGCAGGGGAAGCCTCCGTACCTACGGCTTCCAAAAAGATTGTTGCTAGTGCCAGTTGGGCTGGCGAAACTGGGCATTTCCCCATGCTACTGTCCTTAAGCAAAGTAAGAGGCACACCTGCCAAAGTCGCTTTGAGATTTTTATAAAACTAACTGTAAGAGTGATGACTAAAAATCTTTAGTTTGCACAAAATGTCATAAGTTTGCATAAAAGATAGATCGGGAGTTCCACGTTGTCTTTACGCAAGATAAACGACATATCACAACTCATTCCAGACTCAACTGTTCTATCCAGTAGGGAACAAGCTTGGCGAGGGCTGGAGGTAATTCATAATTTTTATAGCTACAGTGAGCTGAGTGTACCCGCTTATTCAAGCCACATCATTGCCGTTCATTTTGGGCATCCGGTCACTCTGGTGGAGAAGATTGACGGACGAACTCATGAAAGCTGTTTGAGGAAAGGTGATGTAACGATTGTACCCGCAGGCTTACCAAGCAAGTGGTGCCGTCTAGAAGGTGAGGAAATCGATGTCATCAATATGCATCTCAAGCCTGACTTTTTACGGGGAGTTGCGGCTGGGATCAGTGATGCTAACCCCGATCGGATTGAGATTATCAGTTACCTTGGTAAGCAGGATGCCCAAATCACCCACATTGGTTATGCCTTAAGAGCCGCGATTGAAGAGAACAAAGCAGGAAGCCAACTCTATGCTGAGTCATTAGCAACAGCGCTGGCAGTTCACTTACTGCACAACTATTGTGCAACCACACAGCCTATCCGTGAATACATGGGTGGACTCCCTCCGCACAAATTTCGGCGTGTACGTGAATACATCAACGAACATATCCAAGACGATTTATCACTCTCCGATCTTGCGGAGGTAAGTGCGATGAGTCCGTACCACTTTGCTAGACAATTTAAGCAGACAACAGGACTATCTCCGCACCAGTATGTTACGTTGCGCCGCATCGAACAAGCTAAGGTTCTGCTGACAAAAACAGATTTGTCAATCACCGAAATTGCTCTACGTGTCGGTTGTGCCAGCCAAAGTCACCTCTCAAAGCTTTTCCGTCAAGTAACGGGAATATCCCCGAAAGCATACCGCCAAGCGCAGTCATAGTTCTTTCTGTATTAGGCTACTTACTGAACTCAATTACCGCAAGAATAGATACGTTTTAGCAAGAATGTGAACGACTTTTATAGTAATGTCGCTATATTCTGCTGCTTGTAATCAATGTCTTGGGGAACTAAATCAATGCCAAACAAAGCGGGTAAAAAAAAGCCTTCGGCATCCTTAACAAGACGGCAAATCATTGCAGGTAGCAGCGCAGCATTGGCAGGACTAGCCACAATTGGCAGCATACAGGTAAACGAAGCTACCGGACAGCCGCCCGTAGAAGATGAAGTAAACAGAAGTAATCGTATGGAAAGGCTTCAAGGTAAGGTAGCTATCATAACAGGTGCTGCTCGTGGTATTGGACGAGCGTGCGCGGTTGCTCTGGCGCGTGAGGGAGCGGATATCGTTGCTTTAGACATTGCCAGTCAAATTAATTCAGTCAAGTATCCAATGGCAGCGCTGGAAGACTTGGCAGAGACTGACCGACAAATTAAAGCATTGGGGCAGCGCTCCATAACCATTCAGGCAGATGTTCGCAATAGTAGTCAGATGCAAGCAGCAGTTGATCGTGCAATTCAGGAATTCGGTAAAGTAGACATCATGGTTCCCAATGCTGGCATTTGTACCTACGTTCCGTCTCTAGATCAGATGTCAGAAGCTGAATGGGACGATGTAATCGATGTGAACCTTTCAGGAGTGGCGCGTTCAATGAGAGCCGTAATTCCACATATGCGCGATCGCAAGTCAGGACGAATTATTGTTGTCAACTCGTGTAACAGCCGCTTTGGTTCTCCCGGTTCACCCTCCTACAATGCCTCGAAATGGGGCGTACTCGGTCTTATCAAATGCGTGGCAACTGAGGTAGCGAAAGATAACATCACTGTCAATGCTGTAAATCCTACGGGAGTGCGAACACTAATGACGCAGAATGATGAAGCGCGGCGTTGGGCTAACCCTGAAAACCCAACCCAGGAGAACTTAGAGAATGCGCTGCGCTCCTTCAATTCACAACCCCGGTCTTTTTTGGAGCCAGAAGAAATAGCGAATGCGCTCTTGTTCTTTGCAATGCCTGAAGCAGGCGCTATTACAGGCGAAGCGATGGACGTGGCAGCAGGAGCTAATGTTAGATGGAATTCCTGATGGAATGTTAATTGCCTCTACTACTATTCATCTGTTAATTCCTCTTCAGTCCTAGCTTCATGTGAAGGATCTAAAATACCAGGGAAATCCTCAGTATCTGTAGGTTGCTCTGGGGCAGGTAAAACCCGGACACGGGCAAACCTTAGCCCAGTGATGCCTTGTAGCGGTTCGACAGTACCCAGTTGGATTTCTGTATCTACCCAGCCCTCTCGCCCTAAGTAGCGTAAGTATTGTTGATATTCTGTCCACTCTTCTTCAGTGGAATAAACTAGGGTAAGCATTCCGGGTTGGGTGATGCGAGTCCGTGCTTGCTCATCAACGGCTTTATCAATTCGCTTTTTAACAATTTCATAGCGGATATCGCGTGTTCCTCTCACCTCAAAGAGTTTTTCTGTGTTTTCGTCATGCAGAATATCCACTGTGAGGTCTTGAACCAAAACTAGATGGGTTACTTCTAGCTGGGTATCGTAAAGGCTTTGAAAATTGAAGGCGGTTCGAGCGCAGTCACAAACAGCGCGTAGCTGTTCGTAGCGGAGGCTACGCAAGTGGTAAGCGGAAAACTTGGAGTCAATAGATTCCCCGACGTACATCATGTGGTTGATGCCATCAGTCGATTCAACGTCACAGTAGTGGGGGATGATTTGCTGCATCCGTACTTGCCACCGTTCCCAGGTTTGCTTTAAGAGGCTGTTAATCTTACTAATTGTTTGGTCATAGCGGGCGCGGGACACATAAACTGATTTATGGTCATTGCTGCAACTTCGTCGGTAAGCTTCGACGGCAGCAAGAGCGTCTGGGCCACATTGAGCAAAGTAGTCTAAGTAGACTTCCAGGCGATCGCTTAAAATTCTCAGTGCTGTGACTTCAGCATCGACAGTCACTCGTTCTTTAACTTGTTCAATATATTCCAGTAAATCGAGTTGTAGTTGTTTCCCTAAAGAACTCTCTTGAAACTGGCAAACCGCTTCCACTACTCGTAAACCAAGCTGGAATTGTTCGAGTAAATCGTCTTGGATCGAGCGGTTGCGCTCTTCGGATGAACCGCGAATATCAGAGATACCGTAGAGTGGATAAACGTTTGCAAAGACAATTGGTTCTGGTGGCAAACCCCAGCTACGTCGTTCCGCTTCTTGCAAGAACCGCCACTCAACTGAAGGGTGAATATTAGTAAGGCGCTGCTGAATTGCTTGGCGTAGGGCAGCTGTAAAAGCAGGCATCAATTCTTCGGCGTACTTACAGTCGAGTCCGTCAAAGCTATGGGGGCGATCGCTCATTAGCCCAACAATTCCCGCCAGTTGCCGCGTTCCCTTTGATCGCATCGCTCTGACAACCAAAGGAATCAGCAATAACGAGCGAACTCCCTGATTCAAAAGCGATCGCTCACAATCTGTGTGGCAATCTAGGCTCAAATCAGGAACATTCCAGACGCGATTTGCCTCAGCGGCTCTTAAAAAATGCGACCCAGAGAGGGATGCCATTGAGTAAAGTGTCGTTCTCAATTCCTTGCGTTCCGTACCCATAAATAGCCGCGTCTGCTCATTTTCTACGCTGAGGATTAAGCTATTGGTGGCACGAAAAAGCGATCGCAAATGTTTATTAATCCGGCGAAATTTATCTGGACGGAGAATCGAGTCACGGTCAATCAATAGCCCAATAATGTGTCGAATTGTCTCCCGTTCTGTAACATCTGAGCCTTCTAAAAGTAGCTGTCCTGACAATTGATAATTATCCAAACGCAGCCGATGCCGCCAAGCTTGTAACTGAGCCGAGTCAATTAACCTTGCCGAACGATCTTCCTCTAGAAGTTGCTCCAAATCCAAATCTGCCAACTCATCCACATGGGAATCCATACGAGCAATCGTTAGCTGATCAGAACGGAAGGCAAACTCAATAAAACGTGGTTCTGGATAGAGAGGACTCCTTAGAGAAATAATTACGGGTTGATCGAGTAGCCGCAAACGAGGAACCGTAATTTTATAAATATCTCGCAGGACTAAATGCAATACATGCTGTCGGTATAACGAGTCAACCGCTGTCCCTTTCATTTCGGGTAACAAATCCGGTAATCGAATTTCTCGATCCGCTAAATCTGCGTAAGTCCCTGCAATGCCCATTATGCTGCAAAAATAGTCATTGGCATACCGCAGCGTAAACGTACTCGGTTCCACCACTGCCATCAACAACTGGCTGTGGCGTTGGAAATGAATTAGCCAATCCAACTCGCGTACTGTGTCTGTTCCTGGTTGTCTGTTGTCTATTGTTTGGTCTTCGTTGGCGGCTGGGAACAAATCGCAATCTTGTTGCGAATTATCGCTCTTCACAAACAATTGACCATTCTGAAGCTCTCCTCC
Organism: Symplocastrum torsivum CPER-KK1; assembly: GCA_019358875.1. Taxonomy (GTDB): domain Bacteria; phylum Cyanobacteriota; class Cyanobacteriia; order Cyanobacteriales; family Coleofasciculaceae; genus Symplocastrum; species Symplocastrum torsivum. The sequence goes on along the minus strand of JAHHIF010000011.1, from coordinate 57,832 downwards.
AGAATTCGGTAGTGCAGTTACTTCGTGACAACTGACCAGTTGTGCCTGATGCTCAATTAAGTTCTTACATTGCTCAGGTGCTGACTCTGAAGAGGCACTGGAGTTCGCTTGTTGGGTTTGTGCATTGGTAGAGGGTTTTAAGTTTTTCGCCTGTTGGTCTTTCCCTAAATTGGAGCTTGGCTTACGGGTAGGCATGAGAAAAGTATGATTAAGGGCAGCGTGTCACCGTTGGCTTTGTCGCAAGCTTAGTAATGAACGACGAATGAAAATAGTTGCACCTGTTCACACGAGGTTGCTAACACTTCTCTTACTCAACCCAAAGTCAGCGATCGCTTTTAAGCTGATTGCAGAATACTTCTCACAACGATTAAGGGGCATATCCCCACCCGCATCAGTCGAGCCAGCAATCGTTGGGTTGAGGAGCACACACCCTACTTCCAATACTCTAACTTCAGGAGCAATTGATCTTCCAGGTTAAAGGGAAGGCAGAGGGCAGAAACTCTTTCATAAAAGCCCTCTGCCTTTTTTGCTCAATAACCCGGTGCTGCCCTTACCCTACAGCAGAAAGATTTCAGCAATTCAGCTAAGTCTGAGGGTTGAATCCCCCTGATGCTCCTTCATAAAAGCCTCCTGCCTCCTGCCCTTTGCCTTTGTTAACGACTGACTTTACCCGTTTGCTATCAGGGCAAGCTAAATTAATAGCATCTTTCTGATTTCATCTAAGTTTCGACGTATTTATTAACAAGAGTAGTAAGTTAATGTCTTGTTGTGAGCGTTAACTTAGCTGCTGCCCAAATCCAAAAGGGATTCTATTGCGCCCACTGTGCGATCGCTACCTCGAAAGCGAAGGGCACGGCTGGGCTAAATTTTGCATTTCTGTCAAGTGAGACTTCTAATTTTTTTAAGAACTGGAGATTGTCCCCTTGAAAAAAAAACTACGCAGCTTACTAACCCGACAAGCTAGCTTGATTGGCTTACTTCTCGTTTTCCTTTTCCCATTCGGCGTAGTCGTTTATCAACTGATAGCAGAAATTGATCAGAGAATTAACTTCGCCGAAAAGGAAAGGCTGGGACTTCAGTACAACAATCCTTTAAGAAAGCTTTTAGAGGATATGCAACAGCATCGAGGTATGGTTTATGGTTATTTGAATGGAGAAAGTTCTTTTAAAAAACAAATTATCTTCAAGCAGTCTCAAATCGAAGAAGATATCAAAGCCATTGATGCAGTCGATCGCCAGCTAGGTGTCACACTTATAACGACAGAGCGCTGGATGGCGCTCAAGAAAGATTGGCAGATGCTCAAAGGCAAAGTCTTGAAGTTGAGTCCAAAAGAAAGTTTTGATGCACATACTGCACTAATTGCTGATATTCTCTCGCTGATGTTTCATGTCGGAGATACTTCAAATCTAATTCTCGATCCGGAGCTTGATAGTTATTATCTGATGGATGCTGTGGTTACCAAGCTCCCTTCGATGGCTGAAGAAATAGCTCAAATACGAGGGTTGGGTACAGGTGCGATCGCAAAACAGAATATCACTACAGATGAACAAACAAAACTTGCAATTTTATTAGGCTGGATAGAATCTCCGATAAAATCATTACAACGGGGATTACAAGTCTCTAAAAGAGAAAATACCGATCTCAAAAATAAAATAGATACTTACACTCAAGAAAGCTTCAAGTCTGTAGATACATTTCTAGATTTAGTTGAAAAAGAATTAATTCGCTCTCAAAACATTGACATCCGGGCATCTGACTATTTTGCGGCTGGGACAAAAGCCATAGAGGCTCAATATACACTTTATGATGTCCTGTCTCCTGAGCTAGATGGATTATTGCAAGAACGCATTAAGGGTTTCTCTATAAAAAAGTATCTAGTGCTAGCTTTTTCCCTACTGGTACTGGGAACCATCCTTTATGTTTTGATTGCCTTTGCAAGCAGCCAAAACAAGCGCAAGCAATCTGAGAATGCGCTGCGGCAAGCAGAAGAGAAATACCGCACCATTTTTGAAAATGCAATTGATGGGATTTTCCAAACAACACCTGATGGGCATTATCTCAGCGCTAATCCTGCACTCGCAGGTATCTACGGTTACTCCTCACCCGCAGAACTGATGGCGAGCCTCACCAATGTTGAGCAGCAACTTTATGTTGAGTTCAATCGCCGCTCAGAGTTCAGGCGTTTGATCCAAAAGTACGAGGCAGTGACGGATTTTGAGTCTCAGATTTATAGCAAAGACGGCAGAGTTGTGTGGATTTCCGAAAGCGCTCGTGCTGTTCGTGACGCTAGTGGTAAATTGCTTCACTACGAGGGTACTGTTCAAGACATTACTCGTCGCAAGCAAGCAGAAGCAGAACTCCAAAAAGCAAAAGTTGCGGCAGAAACTGCTAACCGTGCCAAAAGCCAGTTCCTCGCTAATATGAGCCACGAATTGCGCTCTCCTCTCAACGCCATTCTCGGCTTTGCTCAACTGATGGTCAAGAGTCCTACTCTTCCCCCCGAACATATAGAAAATGCTGGCATCATCTCCCGCAGTGGAGAACACCTTCTCAACCTAATTAATCAAGTATTAGACTTCTCCAAAATTGAAGCGGGAGGCACTAGTCTAAATGAGAAAAACTTTGACTTTTATCGTCTATTAGATGATGTAGAAGATATGTTCCACCTCAAAGCTGAGGATAAGCATTTGCAATTGATTTTCGATTGTGCTTCTACTGTTCCCCGATATGTCCGCACCGATGAGGTTAAATTACGTCAAGTCCTAATTAACTTACTCAATAATGCTCTGAAATTTACGTCAGATGGTGGGGTTTCGGTACGAGTGGGGTTGGGGACTGGGAAAGATTCTTTCTCTTCACCAATTCACTATTCCCAAACAGTAAGTGAGGCAACCGTGCAATCTCCTTCTGATGCGCTTCCAGGTAACTACTATCATAGTGAGGGTTCCTCTCTGTCTCGCGTTCCCTCCGAAAACCAGCATCACCCGATTACTAATCAGAAATCCCTAATCACCTTTGAAGTCGAAGACACAGGTGCAGGCATTGCGGCTGACGAATTAGACGGACTGTTTGAAGCCTTTGTACAAACCAAAGCTGGCAAAGAATCACAAGAAGGTACAGGCTTGGGGTTACCGATTAGTCGTAGATTTGTGCAACTGCTGGGCGGTGATATTAGTGTTAATTCTGAAGTAGGGCGTGGCAGTATCTTTAAATTCGCTATTGCTGTCACTGTCGTTGAGGCTGAAGACATTGAAAGCAAACAACTGACACGCCGAGTTATTGCACTAGAACCGAATCAACCCCGTTATCGGATTCTTATTGTTGATGACAAACCCCTCAATCGCCAACTACTAATTAAACTACTCAATCCCCTAGGATTTGAACTTCAAGAAGCTTGTAATGGTAAAGAAGCTATTGAAATCTGGGATAACTGGGAACCCCATTTAATCTGGATGGATATGCGGATGCCTATTTTGGATGGTTATAAAGCTACCAAACAAATTAAAGCCACCACGAAAGGGCAAGCTACTGCCATCATTGCCTTAACGGCTAGTGTCTTTGAAGAAGAGCGGGCGATAGTCTTATCTGCTGGCTGTGATGACTTTCTGCGTAAGCCGTTTCGAGAAGAAGACATCTTTGCAGCAATGAATAAACATATCGGTGTGCGTTATATCTACGATGATCCAACAATTCCTACTATTTCAACTCAGCCTCAAACAGAACTTAAAGAGGCTCTAAACCCAGACAGACTAGCTAATTTACCAACCCATTTACTAGCTAATTTAGAAAATGCTGCTAGCTGCTCGGATATGAATAAAATCGATAGCTATATCGATGAAATACGCCAGTATAATGCTTCTATTGCTAATACCCTAGCAGCATTAGCAAATGATTATGAGTATGGCAAAATTGTGTCTTTGATTCAAGAAACCAAAGATAAAACTAGGAATTAATCTTTTTTTATGACTTCTTTTATGACTTCCACTGAAAGCATCGAAGCAAAAGCAAATATCTTAGTAGTTGATGACACCTTAGCGAATGTGCGCTTGTTAGTCGAACTCTTGACGAATCAAGGGTATACAGTTCGACCCGCAAGGGATGGTTTACAAGCTCTGTCAACCGCTCAGAGTGTTCCTCTGGATTTAATTTTGCTAGACATCAATATGCCTCAGATGGATGGCTATGAAGTCTGTACCAAGCTAAAAGCCGATGAACGAACTTACAATATTCCCATAATCTTTATCAGTGCCTTGAATGATGTACTTGATAAAGTCAAAGCTTTTGGGGTAGGCGGGGTAGATTACATTACTAAGCCGTTTCAAGTGGAAGAGGTTTTAGCTCGTGTGGAAACTCACTTAGCTTTGCGACATCTGCAAAAAAGCTTCCAAGCTAAAACTGAGGAATTGTTAAATACCCTGCAACAACTAAAAGCTACCCAGGAAGAATTAATTTTATCAGAAAAAATGGCAGCTTTGGGGCAACTGGTTGCTGGGGTAGCTCATGAAATAAATACTCCCTTAGGTGCAATTAATTCCTCTGTCAGGAATATTGACAATTTTTGGAAAAACAACCTCGAACAATTACCTAAATTTTTCCAAGAACTTTCCCCAGAACGTCAGCTTGATTTCTTTGCTTTACTTCAAAAATCAAGGCAACAAGAAATGATGTTATCGACTCGTGAACAACGTCAAATCAAAAAAGCTTTGACTGAGCAAGTCAAATCTTATGGTGTTAAAAATGAAGCTGAGATCGCTAATATGTTAGTCAATCTAGGTGTTTATGAGGAACCAGAAAGATTCTTACCTCTTTTCAGCGAGTTAGATAGCCAAGATATTTTGAGAACTGCCTATCAATTTGGTAGCGTACAAACCAGTATCCGAACTATTATCACCGCTGTAGAACGAGCAGCAAAGGTAGTATTTGCCCTAAAAACCTATGCTCGGTACGATCAGACGGGTGAAAAGGTAGAAGCAAATATCATTGAGGGAATTGAAACTATATTAACCCTTTACCACAGCCAAACTAAACTAGGGGTAGAAGTCATCCGAAACTTCGATCGTTCCATGCCGACGTTCCGGTGTTATCCCGATGAACTCAATCAAGTGTGGACAAATTTAATTCACAACGCTCTACAAGCGATGGACAATACAGGAACATTAACTATTGATGTGATGCAACAAGACAATAGAGCCAATGTCAAAATTACTGATACTGGCAAAGGTATTTCTCCAGACATTATGCCCAAAATTTTTCAGCCTTTCTTTACTACAAAACCATCTGGAGAAGGGAGCGGTTTGGGATTAGATATTGTCAAGAAAATTATTGAGAAGCATCAAGGTCAGATCGAAGTAGAGTCTGAACCTGGCAAGACTACATTTACCGTATTTTTACCCATCAATAGTTAAGGAAAACAATATGCCTAGAGCCGTAATTTTATGCGTAGATGATGAGGCTGTAATCTTAAAAAGTTTGGAAATTGAACTTCAATCCGCATTCGGTGATACTTACCTTTATGAATTCGCTGAAAGTGGTGATGAAGCTTTGGAAATCATTGATGAACTGACTGGTGAAGAGGTTCAGTTACTCATCATTGTTTCAGATTGGTTAATGCCAGGAATGAAAGGAGATGAACTCTTGATCAAAGTTCATCAAAACTATCCTAAAATCCATAAAGTAATGCTGACAGGACAAGCAGATGATCAAGCCGTTGACCGAGCAAAACAATATGCTAACCTTTACCGCTACTTGCAAAAGCCTTGGAACAGTCAGGAATTAATTGAAACAATTCGCTCGGCTTTAGCTTAGCCATGAAACAAACGGCAATTCTCTGTGTTGATGATGAACGGGCGATCCTGGACAGCCTGAGAATTGAACTAGAAAATTTCTTTGGAAACGAATACCTGATTGAAATTGCTCAAGACGGGGAAGAGGCTTTAGACATCTTAATAGAATTGCTAGAGGATAGCTACGAAGTCGCTTTAGTAATTTCTGACTATATCATGCCCGGAATCAAAGGGGATGAATTGCTAAAACGCATCCATGTTATTTCCCCAAAAACCCTCAAGATTATGTTGACCGGGCAAGCCGATCTGGAAGCGGTAGGCAATGCGATTAGTTATGCGAGGTTGTATCGTTATATCCCTAAGCCGTGGCACGATAAAGACCTAATTTTAACCGTTAAAGAAGCCGTCCATAGCTATTTTAAGGATAAACAGCTCGCGGAACAAAATCTACAACTCATGCAGATGAATTTGGAGTTAGACCAATTGAATCGTGAGCAATCTAAATTAATTGTACAACTGCATACGAATGAGCGCCACTTGAAACAGCATACGGAAGAACTCTTTCACCTGAATGAAGCTTTCTCTCGCTTTGTCCCACGTCAATTTCTCCAACTATTAAATAAATCAAGTATTGTTGACATCCAATTAGGTGAGGCAGTACAGCAAGAAATGTCTGTCTTATTTTCCGACATCCGTGATTTCACAACATTATCGGAAAGCATGAAACTAGAAGATAACTTTAAGTTCATTAATGCTTATCTCAGCCGGATGGAACCTGCAATTAATGAAAATCAGGGATTTATTGACAAATACATTGGCGATGCAATTATGGCACTTTTTCAAGGTAGCGCTGATTGTGCTGTCAAAGCGGGAATTGCTATGCTTCACACGCTGAATGAATATAATCAGGAGCGGCAAAGTAGGGGCGATGTACCAATTCAAATTGGGGTTGGAATCAATACAGGTTCTTTGATGCTGGGGACAGTCGGAGGAGAAAACCGCATGGATGGAACTGTAATTAGCGATGCGGTAAATGTAGCCGCTCGAATTGAAGGATTAACAAAAAACTATGGCGTGTCGATGTTAATTTCTCATTTCACGTTTATGCAATTACAGAACCCGGAAAATTATGCAATTCGTGCTATTGATAGAGTTCAGGTGAAAGGAAAGTCAGAAACCGTATCTCTCTTTGAAGTCTTTGATGCAGATCAACCAGAAATCCGAGAAGGCAAGTTAGCCACAAGTCAGACTTTTACACAAGCTTTGTTGTTGTTCAAGTTGGGAAAATTGGGTGAAGCTGAACAACTATTTGCTGATTGTCTACGGCAAAACCCCGGCGATCGCGTTGCTCAAATTTATCGTCAACGCTGTCAACAACCTCAATAGGAGTCGCGGAACTAGCGATCGCATCATCCAGCGTTCAAGCGATCAGTGCAGCCACAGACTGATTTTGGGTTTGCCAATAGTCGGCTTGGTGCGAATGGCTCTAAATCATGCCGACCCTTAACTACCGTATTTGTAGCCGCCTAGCCTCTTGAAAGGGTAGTGCGATCGCACAGCACCACAGTTACTATCGATAAACACGCTTTGTCTGTCAAAAGGTTGCCAAGAATACTACCTTAGTTAATACAGGGAACCTTTTAGAAAAAATTGACATATGTTTGATGCTCTAGCCGAACGCTTAGAAGATGCTTGGAAGAAACTCAGGGGCCAGGACAAAATCTCCCAGTCCAACATTCAAGACGCCCTGAAAGAAGTTCGTCGTGCGCTGTTATCAGCGGATGTTAACCTTCAAGTCGTCAAAGATTTTGTTGCTGAGGTGGAATCCAAGGCACAGGGAGCGGAGGTCATCTCTGGTGTCCGTCCTGACCAGCAATTTATCAAAATTGTCTACGACCAACTAGTGCAGGTCATGGGGGAAAACAACGTCCCTCTGGCAAAAGCCAATACCGCACCAACTATTGTGCTAATGGCAGGGTTACAAGGTACTGGGAAAACTACCGCCAGTGCTAAGCTCGCTTTACATCTTCGCAAGCAAGACTGCACTAGTCTCCTCGTTGCTACCGACGTTTACCGACCTGCTGCGATTGACCAGTTAATCACACTAGGTCAACAAATTGATGTTCCGGTGTTTGAACTGGGGAAAGATGCAAATCCTGTAGAGATCGCACGGCAAGGAGTAGAACGAGCCAGAGAACTAGGTGTCGATACTGTGATTATCGATACAGCAGGACGACTGCAAATCGACCAGGACATGATGGGGGAACTCGCCCGCATCAAGGAAACCGTGCAACCCGACGAAACCTTGCTAGTTGTGGATGCGATGACGGGTCAGGAGGCGGCGAATCTTACCCGGACTTTCCATGAACAAATTGGCATTACAGGGGCAATCCTCACGAAGCTAGACGGCGACAGTCGTGGTGGTGCAGCACTCTCGGTACGGCGTATTTCTGGGCAGCCAATTAAATTCGTTGGCGTTGGAGAAAAGGTAGAAGCGCTGCAACCGTTTTATCCTGACAGGATGGCTTCACGGATTCTCGGCATGGGAGATGTCCTCACTCTGGTGGAAAAAGCCCAGGAGGAGATTGACCTTGCTGATGCCGAGAAAATGCAGGAGAAAATGCTGACGGCTAAGTTTGACTTCAGCGATTTCTTGAAGCAAATGCGGCTGTTGAAGAATATGGGTTCCCTCGGCGGTTTGATGAAAATGATTCCGGGGATGGGTAAACTGAGTTCTGAGCAACTGCAACAAGGGGAAACGAAGCTCAAGCAATCTGAAGCGATGATTAATTCCATGACCACAGAGGAGCGTCGCAACCCGGATTTACTCGCAGGTTCCCCTAGTCGCCGACGCCGGATTGCCCGTGGTTCTGGCTATGCGGAGAGAGATGTTAGCAATCTGGTAAGTGAATTTACCAAAATGCGAAATCTCATGCAGCAGATGGGTCAAGGTCAGATGCCGGGAATGGCAGGTATGGGGGGGATGTTTGGCGGTATGGGAGGTAATCAGCCCTCTCAAGCTGGCTGGCGTGGTTACCCTGGAGGTGGTGGTGTTCCCAAGAAAAAGAAAAAGGAGAAAAAGAAAAAAGGATTTGGTCAGCTTTAGTTTGTTGTTAGTTGTTCGTTGTTTGTGGTCTCTAGCGTCATCACCTCTTAACCAACGACAAATAACCAATAATTAAATACCAACAACCAACCCCCCGTAGATCGCTTAAAATCAAACAGGTGAATTATTCTGAAACATGGTCAAACTGAGATTAAAACGATTCGGCAAAAAGCGTGAAGTTAGCTATCGCATTGTCGCGATTAAAAGTGACGCTCGTCGTGATGGACGCCCTTTGGAGGAATTGGGATTCTACAATCCCAGAACTGATGAAGTAAGATTGAATGTTCCTGCCATTGTGAAGCGGCTCCAGCAAGGCGCTCAGCCTACTGAAACAGTACGCAGTATTCTTCGCAAAGCTAATGTCCTTGAACAAGTCGGTGCCTGAAACCCTGTCTTCCTCGCTTCACGAAGCAAGCCCTGATTATGTTGGTCTCGTCAGATTTTTGGTAGAGCCGTTTTTGGAGTCACCGCAACTTTTAAGCGTAGACTGCGAAAGGTCAAATACCAAAGAGCGAGTCTGGATTAGGGTGGCTTTTGACGTGGCGGATAAGGGACGGGTGTTCGGTCGCGGTGGTCGCAACATCCAGGCAATTCGGACGGTAATTCAGGCGGCTGCTCAAGCTGCCGGTCAATCTGTCCATCTGGATATCTACGATAGTCAGGGGGGGGAGTCCCGTCGAGATGCTGCTCCAGGTGGTAGAGGGGGTGCAAAACGAGCGCCAGCAACGCGCTCATCAACACCTAAGCCAGCTCCTAAGTTCCGCTCGCAGTAGTTTATTGTGTGTCAGGGGTCAGGAGTCAGTCGCGAATTTACTTGTTGAGAACAACTGACAACTGACAACTGACCGACGCTGCCTGCCGGACTTCATTTCCGGTACAGGAAGCGCGGTCACCATAAGGTGACAACAACGAACAAATGAGTGAAGTATCAAAAGTAATTGAACTGTCAAATAGCGAAAGTGCGATCGCGCTAGCTGGGGAACGGGAAGAAAACCTCAAAATTCTATCCCGGCATACTGGAGCGTCTATCGTGCTGCGGGGTCAAGAACTACATATTTCGGGAACAGACAAGCAAGTTGAACGTGCCTCCGCTTTGGTGCGATCGCTAAAACCGTTTTGGCAGGAAGGTAAAAGTATCACAGGTGTCGATATCCTCACTGCTGCTCAAGCTCTAGATACTGATCGCCAAGACGAACTACAAGATTTACAGCAAGACATTCTGGCACGTACCCGTCGAGGCGAAACCATCCGTGCCAAAACCTTCGGCCAAAGGCAGTACATCAAAGCTGTACTCAGTCATGATCTCACCTTCTGCACAGGTCCTGCTGGTACCGGAAAAACCTTTCTCGCCGTTGTTATAGCTGCTCAGGCTCTCCTAGCGAATCAGTATGAACGATTAATCCTAACGCGACCTGCTGTAGAAGCTGGAGAAAAGCTAGGCTTTCTTCCTGGAGACTTGCAGCAGAAAGTCAATCCCTATCTGCGTCCTCTCTACGATGCTCTCCATGAACTGATTGATGCCGAAAAAATGCCCAGTTTAATGGAGCGCGGTGTCATTGAAGTTGCGCCTTTGGCTTATATGCGCGGTCGTACACTTAGTAATGCCTTTGTAATTGTTGATGAGGCTCAGAACACAACACCAGCACAGATGAAGATGGTTCTGACTCGTCTAGGTTTCCGCTCACGGATGGTAGTTACAGGTGACCTAACTCAAACCGACTTACAACCTAACCAACCCTCAGGATTAGCCGTTGCAAAAAAAATCCTACGCTCCACTGAAGGCATTGCTTTCTGCGAACTCACCACTAAGGATGTTGTCCGCAACGCTCTTGTCCAACGGATTGTTGCCGCTTATGAGCAACATGAGAAATCATTTTAACTTGTAATTACTTATTGGACTTATAGCGGTTTTCAGTTGGATGAAGCACAGATCAGGTCTGTGAAACCTAAACAGAGCAAGGAAAATCAAAAAGCTGATAGCTGATAGCTGACGGCTTTTTGCTAACTCCTACCTACCAAGGCTCACCTACAAGTGTAAAACCCGCCCAGTAGTAAGGATGAGATAGGTTAGGGGTTCTTGATGCTGACAATCCTGGTGGTAAAGAAATGCTTTTTTTAAAGCTGTATAACTGATTATTCTCAATGCGAACTCTACCTTTCATCATTGCCAGTTGTGCTTGTCGTAATGCCTCACTTTTAATCGGCACCTGACTCAACTGATGATAAAACTCAGTAATTAGCCCTAAAGACCCCTGATCGCTCACGTACCAGAGTGTTGCCAAAGTCGAGTCAACCCCTGCTTGCAAAGCCGAACCCGCAAAACCTAACTCGGCTTCCCGATTGCCAAGCGCCGTTCTGCAAGCGCTCAGCACTAGTAACTCTATCGGAGGATCAGACAATTGCAGCTTCTCTAGTTCATTCAATCGAAGCTGGCTATTCCATAGTTGAATGTAAGAATTGTTTGGAGTTCCAGGCTTGAACTCAGCATGAGTTGCCAGATGGACAATCCCATATTCCTGCTGTTGTCGCTGAGCCTTCAAATTCTCTAGGGTAAAGCGATCATTGAGGAAGGATTTACCTTTCCACAGTTGCTGCGTAATGGTCGCTAACTCTACCTGAACCCCAGGCAAAGGAGCTTTATCAGTAAATTCTGATGCTCCCATAGCGAGAACTTGCAAGGGACGGATATCTCTGTAATCCGAATTAACTAAACTTAAACTCGGTACTAAACTAACGCTATACCGCTCAATTAGGAAGCCTTGACCATCATGAAGAGCAGCTACAGGTAGAGAGCGCAGACCTGCATCCATCGCAAATACTAAGCTGTCAATGTTTTGCGCTTGTAAGTCAGCTTCCAAAGGAGCAATCAACCATTTGTAAAGTTGCTGCGCTGAGCTTAGATAATTAGTGGTGTTAGTTTTGCTACGGTGGGTTAGTGCTCGCTGAAACTCATGAGTTGCAGCAATGACATTGGTACGATTGGTTCCCGGAACTCGATACCGAATCGGCTCACCCTCTGCTGTGACTACCAAGAGTTCTAGCTGGTCACTTTCCGCTTGCAAACAATTTCCCTGTTGTTGAGCTTGTCCCGTTGTTGCCTCAGTAAGGTCAGAACGACGGTGACCAAACCGACGATCCACTTGAGAAGAAGGTGCTATCACAGCAACTCCGGAAGCGCTTGTGTTAGAGCTATTAGGAGTCGTTAATTCTGCTCCAGAAGCGCTAGCAGAAGACTGTCCAGCCAAGTTAGTGCGTGAACCAGTTGCGGAAGAAGACGGAGATTGAGCTTGACATTGATTGTTCAGTGAGGCACCAGAAGTCGGTACAAAATTGACATAGATAACACCAGTTTTGAGACCTGTTACCTGCTCGATTTCACGAGTGCGATCGCGAACATCAGTCTCAGCATAAATTTTGGTCTGTGAGTCTCGCTGAAGATATTCCTCAAATTCTTTCGTAAAAGCTTCTTCTAACAAATAAATAGGGTCGCTATCTCTAGCTGTCTGGGCTGTTTGAGTACCCGACGTGTCTTGAGATGAAGCTGGCTGTTGTTCACTCACACTATAGTTCTGGTCACCATCACCATCTGGAGGTGTGGGTTCTGGTGGTTCGCCCGGAGGTGTGGGTTCTGGTGGTTCGCCCGGAGGTGTGGGTTCTGGTGGTTCGCCCGGAGGTGTGGGTTCTGGTGGTTCGCCCGGAGGTGTGGGTTCTGGCGGTTCGCCCGGAGGTGTGGGTTCTGGTGGTTCGCCCGGAGGTGTGGGTTCTGGTGGTTCGCCCGGAGGTGTGGGTTCTGGCGGTTCGCCCGGAGGTGTGGGTTCTGGCGGTTCGCCCGGAGGTGTGGGTTCTGGCGGATTGCCCGGAGGTATATCCGTAGGGGAGATGGTTACCCTGCCATCCGGTGGGTTTCCTGGTCCAAAATTTCTTGTATCAATATCATTACGATCAATATTGGCAATATATTCACTAGCAAGTGTAATATCTACAGAACCAGGCTCACCAGTACCTCGATTTGAAGCGATTATTGCCTCAAAAGTGATGTTCCCAGCGGCGGTCAACTCTACAGAACCCGCACTACCATTAACTCTATTACTAGTATTAATACTTCCTGTACTAATGCTGCCATCGGTGCTAATCAATGTTACCGAACCAGAATCACCAGATCCCTCCTCAATTGTCCTGATATTGCCCGTGGTGATGTCGTCTAAAGCTGTAAAAATTACAGAACCTGCATCGCCTTGATCTGAATCTGTGTAAATGTCTCCAGTAGTAATACTGCCATTTGTTGCGTTAATAATTACTGACCGTGTGGTAGTCAAGGCGGCAGCATCTGGATCATCAGCCGGAATATTACCACTCAAGTCTGGGCTTGTAATTCTGATGTCCCCATTGACGACCATGTTGCCAGTCGTCGCCTCAAGCTTGAGGGCTACACCCTCATAACCGCCATTCAATGTCAGATTGTTTTGTGCGAAAATTGACACTGAATCAGCTATCACCTGATTCACCACAACATCACCTGTTTCTACTCCAGCCACATCTGTTGTCTGGGGCGCACCACTAGCTGTAAGTAGTTGCGGCAATAGGGCGGCTGTAAGTGGCGCAGCCTTACCTTGAGCATCTATAGGTAGTTCAACCTCCAAGGCAAGAATTTGCCCTTCCTGACTAATCTGAACTCTACTAGTTCCGGGTATTGCTGCTACGGTAATCTTGCCATTTGAAGCGGTTAGAGAGCCAGTACTGACTACTGTCCCTCCAAACAGTCCGAGGTTTTGTCCCTCTCCTACTGCCAAGTCACCATCATTAGTAATTGCAGCGGGTTGAGCGACATCAAAGTGAAAGACATTTGGGCTACCAATAAGATTACTGTAGTCATTGTTTCCAAAGGCATTAAACCTACCGCCATCAAAACCTATTCCAGTTGCTGTCGTGGCGAAAAATGAAGCAGGTACGTTTAGCTGAGCATTGGCACCGAAAATAATCCCTGCTGGGTTCATCAAGAAGAGGTTCGAGTTGCCACCTGTGACTTGAATGATCCCGTTGATGAAGGAAGAATTTCCACCATTGATTCGACCCAGAATGTTTTGAATATTGGGTTGGGACAGGAAATTAGCAATTTGACCTGCCTCTAGTCCAAACTGGTTAAAGCTGTGAAAAAGATTTGTTCCATCACTGGAAATCTGACCGCCAGTTATGTCAAAACTGTTACCGTTAGGCATTACATTTGTAATACCCTCCTCGGTATCCGGGGTAATCGGCTGTGCCTGAGCGGACATATTACTCAAGGGCCCCATCAAGATAGAGAGGGCTGCCAGTGCCTGACTGATTCTACTCACAGCTCGTTTCATCTGGCTCATTTTTTAAAGGAAAGGTGCCTGGAAAATGTTAGCTTTCTCTACTGCTGGCGAGTTACTATCACTGATACGACTAGGCACCAGGAAACTACTAAAAGCAAGCAGAATTGCCTTTTTGAGTTTATCTGTAATGCAGTCTATTTAAAGCTAAGGAAAAGACTATACAGCTATCTGTTAGTCAACTCTTCTGTCTACGGCTACATTTAAACCCAGAAATACACCCCAAATTAGGTGCTGACTAGCATCTCCCGAATTTTATAAACATCAACACAATTTACTAATACCAGACTTTCAGGGATGTTTAGTAACTTCACTAAATCTTCATAAACTCAGTCTTATGGTCATCCTCTTTAAGAGATTTTCATAAGCTGGTAGAACTCTCGAACTGCACTATTGAATAATTGGTTAGAGCTAGGCAAGTATTTAGAGGCGTTGACCAAGTTGTGGCAATTGTAAGATTCATTTGGGGTTCATGCTTGATTTTGGTTTTGCTGCTCTGCAGTGGTGAGGCACAAGCAGGACAATTGGCTGAGCGGTTAACGCAGTTTCCCTATTGGGAGAGTAAACCCCCTGTTAGCATGGCTGATGGGGATTTGCTGTATCCAGATTGGATGGAAGGCACTTGGAAAGTCACTAGCACGTTAGTCGCTCAGGTAGCACCTTTAGCACCAGAGCTAGTAACGCCAGGGTTTGAAAGTAATCGCCGCTATCTGAATCAACCTGTGAATTTTTTGGTACGGTTTCAAGCGGTTAATGATTCAATATCAGCGATGAGCGATCGCGTTCTTCCTTTCCTCCCCTCTATCCCACAGGGTAGCTTTCGAGGTAACTCTTTCGTAAAACCTAATACTCCTGCTGTAGTAGCAGACCGAGCCTTCAATGGGTTGAATATTTCCAAAGCTTATCTGGGCGATCGCATAATTCGCTCTGTTAAGGTTGATCCTAATTCGCCAAATCGCCAAATTACGGCTTTACGCAATGGACACCAGTTAATCTCAGTGGTTACAGGTCGAGCAAGTGAAACGCCAAGCTCTGATCAGTTTATTGCCACAGAGGTTTCAACCCAAGTCTTTCGAGGCACAACTCAGCCTTATTTCAACGAAGTTGAGACAACGACAGCTTATCAACTACGACAATTGCCTAATTTAGCGATCGAGGCATTGCAGATAACTGCCATTTACCTCTCACCTCAAGACGCTGATTATTTTAAAGCTCAGGGGAAACCAGTCGCTCTCTATCGTTATCAACTGGAGATTTTACCAGTGGAATCGTCCCCTACTTGAACCTAAAAAGCGTTGAGTGTTAAGTCACGATAAGAAACGAGAAACAAAAAGCCGTGGTACTGGGAGTTCCACGGCGTTCGGCATGAGGAGTCTTAACTTACATTGAATTGTAGAGGTAACTGGCTAGGGGGAAGATGCTGGTAACGGTTTTGGTAACCACCCCATGTTTGGTCAACAGCAATGGGATTAAGTGTTTATTTTTTCTTAGTTGTCCAAACGCTGGTGAACATCATCAACAAACCGCCAATGAAAATTGCGATCGCTAAACCCCCTGCAATGCCATTGAGTAAATCAGTATTTTCCATAACTTAAAGAATGGTTAATGCTACTAGCCTATCAGCCTCTTTCTCCCCAGAAAGCAAAGCTCCTCGCCTAGAATAAGGAATTAAAAACATTTCACCCCCCCATTCCTGGTATGAAGCCGCCTCCCAATCGCTTGAGGGCACGATTGGCTACATCTGAATAGCGTAATTCTCCGCACAGAATCTTGAGCATCGATTGAGTAGCAGTTGGTCGCTTAATACCGACTTTGTAGCCAACATGAGGAATACTGTAGAAGGCTCCAGCTAAGCGTTTCGCCCACACCATATCGCTTCCCCATTCCTCGCTAATCACCTCGGTATATTTCTCCAAGGCATCGTTCTCACCCGCTAAAGCCTTGTCAATTGCCTCAGCCGCTTTCAAACCGCTAAATATGGAAGGGCGAATTCCTTCAGCCGTGAACGGATCGACGACACATGCAGTTTCCCCCGCTAAAACAGCATTTTGGGTGTGTAGCTTCTGATTACCATCCCACAGGCAGATCCCATGACCATACTGGTTATACGCATTGAGATCGATGTCGAACTGCTTGGCATACTCAGCTACCATTCCTTTAAGGTCTTGAGCGCCACCGCCTCGGAAATTCCCAATCCCAATGGAGTAACCGTCTGCTTTGGGGAAATTCCAGATGTAGCCATTTTTAACCAGACCGAAGTCAAAGTGAACTATCGGCTCTTGGTCTCTTGGAGCGGGGGTTTCTATCTCTATCGCTCCTGCCATACGTCGCTTGCGATTCTGGAATCCGAGCCATCTTGCCATTGGTCCCTTTGCCCCGTCAGCAGCAATAATATAGCGACCTTCAACAGGTTCATTAACTGTGTTTACCTGCCAAGCATTGCCTTTAAATTCAATGCCAGTCACTGCTGTTTGAGTGCGGAGTTCAGCACCCTGTTTTTGCGCTTGCTTGACTAAAAAGTGGTCGAAAACATCCCTCCGTACCATCCATACTGATTCGTTCTTCTCTAATTTCACATCCACCGGGTCACCCATCTTCCATGTGTAGCGAATTTCATCCGCTTTCACAGATACGGCGGGGGAAAAGTCAAAATCAAACCACTGTTGCACTATCGGTGAAACTCCGCCACCACAAGGCTTATATCGAGGTAAAGATTCTTTTTCCAGAACCACTACAGACCGCCCACGCTTAGCGAGGTGATAGGCAGCAGTGCCACCAGCAGGACCAGCCCCCACGATGATACAGTCAAACATTGCGCTTATGCTTTACTCCTGGCAGTACTGTAGCATTCATCTGACCTGGGCGGCTTGGTATAGCTCAACCCTAACAGTTGCAGGGTTGAGGCGCTTGAAGTCACGGTTCACTACATCTCTAGTGCAGTTTCCGACCACTCATAGATCAGTTTCATTCAACCCTTGGTGTAGTTATCGATTATCTTGGCTAAGCCCGGTACCGCCTCTTCCACATCACTCTTAGCTGACTTGCGGAATCTGTTATATGCACCTCGCACAATCCCGTTATTGCTTCTCTCGATCCTTGCATCGGTGATGCCCAGCAGCGCGTCCGCCGCACGAGAACGGTTCTGGGTGAGATATCCAACTGGGTCAGCTGTCTGTGCGCCCTCAGCCCAAATGGGATCGAGTGCGTCAAAGGCTTGGGGCAGAAGCCCATCAATAGCTGATGCAACATAACCGGGCCTAACCCCTTTGACGGTGCCATAAGCGGCTTTCATTCCAAGTCCGCCAATTCCGCCCTTCGCAGCGACCTGCTCGTCTATCAATTTTACGCAGTCAGCTACAACGCTCTCTTTTTTATTCGGATCATTTAGACCGTCGCTAAGTCCCATTTCAATTCTCCTTAAATGTCAAAGTGCCTGATTTCTGGATTGTGATAAACTTTGCTGATGATATTTTCTGTAACTCCCGATATATTTAATTGATTGAGTAGATTAGTAAACAGAAAATTTTTGAGAGGTTAAATGCTGGTTTAAAGCTCACTGATAAACGCTGTAGACTAGCTATTTTGAGCGATTCCTCTCTCATCAGTTCAGTACTAGGTAGGTTTTCCCGTTTAAACTTTTGAAATTAATCCAAGTCTAGGGTGTTCTTATCTTTCCAAGGGTTTCACCATGATATCCGTATTTTTTGGATGTCATCTGCATGGTCTTCCTTTAGTTAGCTGACCTAACTAAATCATCAGTACTGCAACTTCAATAGTTACATAGAGTGCAAAATTTTCAGGTAACTCCCTAATAGGATTCACAAAAGCTTTACACTCCTTAGAGGAGTGGGAGAAAATGAATTTTCGTATTCGTAAGCTCATGCCCCGCTTTAAGGTTGGGAGCTTGTCCTGTCACAGAAAAAGCAGAACTTCAGCTTGCTTGGTAGCCGACTGAAGTTTTGCTAGTGAAAAGTTATCCCTACTCCCTAACTATTGGCTTGCTGGGGCATAGCTGTTAAAGACCCGATCTTGAAGACGCAAGTCACTTGTGGTTGTTGGTGTTAGACAGTAGTAATATCTTTTTCTTTCTCTGCTAGCAGTTCATCAATTTTGGCTGTGTACTTATCAGTCAGCTTTTGAATCTGATCCTGGAGATCTTTCGCTTCATCCTCAGAAATTTCGCTATTTTTTTCTTGTTTGCGAACAGAATCAACAGCATCACGACGGACATTGCGAACGGAAACTTTCCCTTCTTCTGCAAATTTTGCCGCCATTTTGACAAATTCTTTGCGGCGATCGCTTGTTAATGGGGGAATATTCAACCGAATGAGCTGACCATCATTGCTTGGGGTCAAGCCGATATCGGACAGGGAAATCGCTTTCTCTATCTGGTTTAGGCTGGTCTTATCGTAAGGTTGAATCATAATCGTACTAGCATCTGGCGTGTTAATGTTTGCCAAAGACTTTAGGGGTGTTGGTGTACCGTAGTATTCCACCTGCACCCGGTCAAGTAGACTCGCATTAGCACGACCTGTGCGAATAGTATTGAATGCGCGTTGAGTTGCCTCAATTGCCTTTTGCATACTAGTTTCGGCATCAGCTAACTTCACAAGAACCTCCCACAATTGTTCCAACAGCTTCTCCCTTAACAGCGCGGTGGATGTTACCCCGCACCGTAAGATCAAATACCATAATTGGAATATTATTTTCTTTACATAATGCGATCGCAGTGCTGTCCATCACTCGCAAGTCATGAGTGAGGACATGTCCATAAGTTAGGGTCTGAAAGCGACGAGCATTTGGATTGGTCTTCGGGTCAGAGTCATAAATTCCATCAACTTTTGTTGCCTTGAAGATGACTTCCGCGTCAATTTCTGCGGCTCTCAAGGCAGCCGTTGTATCAGTAGTGAAGAACGGATTCCCACTTCCTGCGCCAAAAATCACGACCCGTCCTTTTTCTAGATGGCGGATAGCCCGACGCCGGATATAGGGTTCAGCGACTTCTTGCATAGCGATCGCAGTTTGCACTCGCGTTGGTATGCCGATTTGCTCTAGACCATCTTGTAGAGTCATGGCATTCATCACTGTGGCGATCATCCCAATGTAGTCAGCCGTTGCTCGATCCATCCCTGCGGCAGAGGCTTTTATGCCTCGAAAAATGTTGCCTCCACCGACAACAATTGCCATTTGGACTCCATCGCCCACAACCTCTGCAACTTCCGCCGCAATGTCTTGAACTATGCTTGCGTCAATGCCGTAGCCTAGTCCGCCCATCAAGGCTTCACCGCTCAACTTTAGTAAAACCCGTCGGTATTTAATCCCCATGCTACGACTCTTCTTTTCTCAGATTGCCATCCACATAAGATAACAGGACAACGGTTTTATGTCTCTAGTTGGTTGTCTAGTGTCGCCATTGTATAGGGCAACCGATTACTTCTGTCGATTTGGGCACAACCTCCTCTCCAGCGAGTAGAAATGCGATCGCGTTTTGCAGATAAGTTATCTGCCTAGCGTCTGCATCTTGATGAACACTATCATCAATTTGACCGCTGTAGCGCAGAATACCTAAGTCATCAATGAGAAATGCCTCAGGAGTCTTCTGCGCTCCAAAGCTACGAGCTACGTCTTGAGTCGGGTCCCAGAGATAAGGGAAATTCAAGTGTCGTTCGAGAGCAAACTTTTTCATATTCTGAAAGCTCTCTGCTGGATGTTGATTAGCATCCATCGCATTGATAGCGACTAATATAAAGCCCTGCTTACAAAACTGCGTTTGAATTTGTTTGAGCCTGTCTATATAGGAGCAGCTATAGGGACATTGGTTACTGATGAAAACCACTGCCACGATACTCCACTGTCTCAGATAGCTTGAGAGGTGGTGAACTTGATCATCAATTCCTGGCAATTCAAAATCCGGAGCATAGCTGCCAATGGGAGTGCCAGTCTTTTCCATGAGACTCATAGGACTTGCTTTTGGTGAACAACAATTCTCAGGTCGAAAAACCGCTCAAAATTTAAGGGTTGCAAAGTTGCTGCCAGGAATTTCTGCGGCATCTTCCTACCAGCCTTTTGTAGTAACTTGATAGCCAATCAACTTATAAACCAGCTTTGCGGCAGTAAATTGAGAGACAACAGAATCACCAAGAGGAGCGAGTTCCATAACATCACAACCAATAACTTGATGAGTTTCAAAGACTCGTCGAAGAAAGGTAGTCAGAGCGTACCAGTTTAGTCCTCCGGGTTCTGGCGTACCGACACCAGGAATGAGGGCTGGGTCAATTCCATCCAAGTCAATAGTAATAAATACTCGTTCAGTCGAGATCCGTGCGATCGCTTTTTCGATCCAATCTGGATCTTTCGCAATCTCCCGCGCCCAAATCACTGAGATCGACTTTTCCTTAATCAAATCGGCTTCTTCTTTGCAAACAGCACGAATTGCTATTGGCAGCGTCGGCAATCCCATATCCAAAATCCGGCGCATTACACAAGCATGGTTGTGGATTGAGCCTTCGTACTCATGGCGCATATCACCGTGAGCATCAATTTGAATCACCGTAAAGGGTTCTGAAGAGGCGAGACGGTAAGCATCAACAATCCCCGTTGTGATGCTATGTTCCCCACCTAGAGCAATCACAAACTTGTCATCTTGAATTAGCTGAGACACTGTATCACGAGTGACACTGAGCATCTTTTCCGCAGAAACCGATTGCCCATCACGGGTATCAGCAATTGAAGAGTGAGTGTAAATCCGGGCATCCCAACAGGTTTCCCGGTCTAACTCATCATCGTAATATTCCAGTTGCACCGACGCTTCTAAAAGAGCATCTGGTCCATTTTCACAGCCTTTCCGGTATGTCGTTGTTGCTTCGTAGGGAATCGGTAAAATGACCACTCGCGAAGCTTCATAGGAGGATTTAATGTCTGAGCCGAGGAAGGGTTGAACAGCGGTAGATGTTTGCACCAACATGGACATGGAAGGAACACAAAAAAAGAATTTGCCAGAGCTATCGTGACATATTCCCAGAGCTAGATGCAAAGGGAAAACTTGTAAAGGGCTGCTTTGGGTTTACAGCCTGTCGAGCGAGATTTACGAGAAATCACTGAATTTTAATTTGGGCTGTCGCTATAATTTGCTACTCAAACAACAATTTCTTGCTTTTGGGATGTGGTGCCTTACCAACCAAACTGAGCGACTCTTTCAAGAGTAGGGCAAGTCTTCCTGTTGAAAAATCAGTGGAAAGCCAGGTTTTTAAAATCCAAACTTAATACTAAAGGCTGAATGTCAGCGAACCAAAAGCCGCTAAACGCAGCGTAGCAAGATAGAGAAATCCTGTAGAGACGTTCCGCCGGAACGTCTCTACAATGTGTACATTCAAACAGCTTGCTAAGGTTCAAAAGAACTGAGTGTTTACGCAAGTGAGTATCGGTTGCTTTCTCAGCAGTCAGATAAGCTTCAATTTCTTCTCGGTTGGCATGGTAATAGGTCAAAGCTGCATAAATCTGAGCAAAGGGCAAAGTACCCATCCGCTCGAAAATTTCTTCTGCATTTAGTCCCATTTTGTAGCAAACTGCAATCCATTGTGAGTTAGAGATAGCAACTCTCTGGATAATCTATTTAATCTATTGATGAGGAGGTACTCCTTGCTGTGCAGCTATGTTGCACAGGACATATGCTAAGGAGATGGTTTCCTGATGAAATGGAAAGCGTGGTCTAGTCTTCCACTAACGCAACGCGAACAATTACCCACTAAACCAGGCATCTACGTGGTTGTGGACACAGAAGAACAAGTCTGGTATGTTGGGCAGTCCGTAAACCTCAACGCTCGATGGAAAGCTAGAGGACACCACAGATATCAACAATTAAGCCGTACCAACAATAAACGGTTATACAAGATTTACTGGCAATTCTTTCCATCCGAGCAACTTAACGAAAAAGAGCAGCTATACATTGACCTGTTCAAACCCCACCTTAACTACAGCCGGGTCAAAACGTATGCTAGGAAGGCTACACAACCAGATGAGGAACTCAGTCGTCTTCTCAAAGTTCTAAACAAGAAGACTATGCTATTCCCTGATGTGAGATCTGTCGTTATTGGATACTACACAGAAATAGATGAAGATGAAGAGGGAAAGCTAAAAGAGTACACCTGCATCGTTACAGCCGTCAACGTCAATGACCATGACGGGCTTATCCTCAACTCGTACAGCAAGTCACACAGCAAAAAGGGAAAGAACCTTAAGGGATACTGGTATACCTACGAGAGCACGTGCGGAAGCGCTCACCCTGACATAAAGCCTGCGCTTAGGGAATTGCAAGAAAATAAGGTACCAATCAACCGGGGACAATCGTGATATCCCATTTGGGCAATGTCTCAGAACGCTGCCAGAAAGGATGGTACTGTTCTAACTCAGTTGGTAGGACTTTAATGCCTTTGTCATAGATGGTTTCGACGTGATGCACAATTGGTGCAATGCCCTTCCAAGTCATGTTGGCAGCCCATTGTATAGCAGCTTCAAGCGAGTCTAAAACTGCGCCGTTCCAATAATTTTCTAGGGCAGCCCAACAGCGTTCTATGGGATTGTACTTGCTATGGTAAGGAGGATAGTAAATCAGTCGGATTTTTACATCTTTTGTGTTTTTTTAGGCGATACCCCAGTTGTACACTCTGGCGATTCCACCCCATGATGGTTTCCGCTTTGCGCGCTGACCCATCGAAGTAATCTTCGGTGACCTTGGCTATGAAGTCTCGTTTACGGTATCCCGTAAGTTTTTCACTGGCATCCTTGAACGTAGCTTTAACGGTTGCGTCGAGTATCATCCTGAGAAAGAGTCAAGTGTGATTGGAGCAGGAGCGTCGCCTTTTTTGTTTCCTCTTCTCTAGAGTGGCTGGTATTCTATTTTCCCGCAAGTCCCTTATTCCTGTTTTTGTACTAGACGACGTAGTTTACGAATTTGTGTGTTACTCCGGTTTGATAGAGATGTTGGCGCAGAAAAGATCAAACTTGTACAACCTAGAGATTGCAAGACAGTCTGTTCTGGCTTTGAGAGATACAGATATCCTTTCTTCGTTTATCTTCACCGAGGAGCATTTCACAGTTAGAAGTGAAGCTTATCTACACTACAGAGCCGCAGATCTCCGACCTATTAGGGAGTTGTTGTCAGAAATTTCGAGTGGCTAAGTCTTATTAGACTGACTTTTTCTGTACTCACTGCCAGCCTTATTTCGCCTAACCTGCTACGAGATACTAGAACGGCTCAACCAAGATATTTGGGAAAGCAGGCGAGATGCCAGTACTCCAAAAGCCACTGCACGGGATGTCGAGACAGTTATTCCCACCGTGCTAGAACGAGGTGGCGAGTATTTCTGGGAATTGCGGAAAAGTCTGACGGATAGCGATCGCAATCTCCTCCAGCATCTAGTGAAAGGGAAAACTCCCACACTGCAAGACAAAGCCGTATTGCGAAAACTGGAACGCAAAGAGATTTTGAAGAAAACAAAATCCGGCTACAGTTTCCAAGTGCCTTTAGTCCAGAACTATGTCGAACAGGTGGTAGAAGAGGAAGAGTAAGCTATTTTTGTTACAAAATATAAAGTAGCACGTTCAACATCCATGACTCTTTCTTCTTCCATCCCCCCAACCAACGAGAACACCAAGACGAAAACCTGGACTTGGCGAGGTTTCCCAATTGTCTATCAAACCCAAGGCGACAAAGGACCAGCCGTTGTCATGGTGCATGGCTTTGGGGCATCTTGGGGACACTGGCGCAAGAATCTACCTGTACTGGGAGAAAACTGTAAGTGTTATGCGATTGACTTGATTGGCTTCGGTGCTTCTGCTAAGCCAACTCCAGGTATTGAAGTGGAGTACACCTTTGAAACGTGGGGGCAGCAAGTAGCAGATTTCTGCCGGGAAGTAGTTGGTGAACCCGTTTTTTTGGTTGGAAATTCTATTGGCTGTATTGTGGCGCTGCAAGCTGCCGTTGATCATCCGGATATCGCCTTGGGAGTAGCCATGCTCAACTGTTCCCTGCGACTCTTGCATGACCGCAAACGTACTGCACTACCTTGGCACAGGCGTGTCGGGGCACCAGCAGTACAATCGCTACTCAGTATCAAGTGGATTGGTCAGTTATTTTTTGGTCAGCTTGCTAAACCAAAGGTCGTCCGGAAAATTCTTATGCAAGCCTACCGCCATCCTGAAATAGTCACAGACGAACTGGTTGATTTGCTGATGGCACCTGCTGCTGATATTGGCGCAGTAGATGTCTTTGTGGCGTTTACGCGCTATTCTTCTGGCCCCTTGGCAGAAGACCTTTTGCCCCATCTCACTTGCCCTGCTGTATTTTTATGGGGAACGGAAGACCCTTGGGAACCTGTCGAACTAGGGAAAGAGTTGGCTAATTTTCCAAAGGTAGAAGCGTTTATTCCTTTAGAGGGCTTAGGTCATTGTCCTCAAGATGAGGCACCAGAAATTGTCAATCCAATCTTGCAAAATTGGATTTTACGGCATTCTGTGGCTCAGTCATGACTATTAAGATTTATTTTCAATAGTCTTGTTCTTTGTAGACAGTCATCGCTTTAACTTCTCTCCTGTGATGAATTTACGTCCACTATGTAGGGCGCTGGGAACTGATATAAAAGTACCAAACTTACCTGCGTGCTCTCCTAGGGGATTAAAGCATTGAAAATGATAGCCTTGGTCGTTGCTGAAGACAATTAACAGCCAACCCTCGAAGGTTTCTAGATGATTAAGCATGAACGGGTTTCAAAATACTATTGAAGAGTGAAAATCATCTTTTAGACTCAATAGTATTCGTTGTACGCTCTCAACGGAACCGTATTGACATCAATCCTAGTATGGGTGCTGATTTGGCAATGTGACTCCGTCTAAGCCACAAAGCCTGTACTGTCATTCGATCAGGACATTCAATAATTAGCTCTAGACCTCGTAGTCCTAATCGACACTGTTGCAACATCTTCCGATGAGGTAACTTTTGATGCTTGAGAAAAAGAGCGATCGCTCTCTGGCTAAATGCGGTGTAGTCCATACTCAACTCGACTTTTACATTGTTTAAAATTTGACTGTCACTGTGCTTGCTTGACCTAAAAAGCCAGACATTAGCAAGGTAGCCAATGAATTAAAGAGTAAAAATACTTAAGTTATTAGATATATTGTAAGTAAAATATAAATCAAGAAGTTTAGTAGCTTGCCTAAGCCACTAACTTTTCGTTCGCTGGTTTATCAACCACTTGTCATCCGAGAGAAGAACCAGGGCAGAGGTGATTATTCAACCTTCTGCCCTCAACTTTACTGTTGTATATCATTCAAGAATTATACCAACTTATTGAGAGATAATTGCAATTATTTTTAGGTCTATTGTCCTTAAGACGACTAAGCAGAAGTAGCAGCCGTTTAGCCACCAAGTTTGGGTGACTAAACGAAGCAATCAACGTCTTAGAAATTGAGCAAACCCTTTTCCGAAGAAGCTTGCTTTTGTAGCCAGTCTTGACCTAGTTGAATAGTGACATCCGAATCCAGACTGCCCGTACTTTCAACGCGCACCTCTCCAAATCCCAAGGATTTACGGATAGTCTCAGCACTGCTGCCGTCTCCCTGTTGCGCGACGATACGAGTGACACGCAACGGTTCCTTCCATGCCTCATCAACATAGACATTTGGATAGCCAGCCTCTCGAAGTTGGCTGACTAAAGATTCAACAGCACTTGGATCATCGGTACTATCTTGAATCGCTACACGCAAATAGCTTAGGTCAGTATTGCGATCGCCACCATACCCTTGGTCAAAGTGAGTTGCCATCATCTGCTCGATCCGGCGATGGTCTGGTAGCCAGTAACTGACCTCACTATGCCCAGTTCCGCTAAACCGCCCTGGTACCATCAGCATTTGTACATTCGACCGATTCGTCTTAGTACCAAAACCGACTAAGGCAACTAGCTCCTCGACCGTTAAGTTCGTGTCAATATGAGACTGAATAACTGAGAGGATTTTTGGCATTCGAGCCAAAGTCGTGGGATTGAGAGCTTGTTCCATAAGCGCTCTCATCAGAGTTTGCTGACGCTGCACCCGACCAACATCACCATACTTGTCGTAGCGGAACCGCAAAAACTGCATGGCTTGTTCGCCATTTAAGTGTTGTCTGCCTTCCTTGAGGTCGATGTAGAGGTGCTGAGAGTCGTCTTTGTACTTCATGTCCTTTGGGACATAGACAGTAACGCCACCTAAAGCATCCACCAGTTTTTCGACACCCTGTACATTGACGCGGATGTAACGGTCAATACCAACCCCTTCAAGGAGTTCACTTGCTGCCTTCGCCGTCAGCGCTGGTCCTCCGTGGTAGTTGGCAGCATTGATTTTAGTAATGCCATGCCCCTCTACATAGGTACGAGTATCGCGAGGAATGGACAGAACATTGAGCTTTTCTGCCTCTGGGTCAAACCGCAGGAGAAGCATCGTATCGGAAAGCCCATCAAAAGAGTTGACTAGTGCGTGGTAGCCCACATCTTCTTCTGGAGGACTCGGTAAGTCAGAGGTGAGTACTTTAGTTCCTAAAATCAGGATGTTGACTGGTCGAGTCAGCTCTGGAAGCCGCATACTACTGCGAGAGATACTCCCACCCTTGCGAAAAATAGCGGCTTCATCTGGGCTAAGTTTACTTTGTAGTAAGGGCGTACTGGACAGGGATACCGCTAGCAAGGCTCCTGCTGTGGCGGACAACATTGCCACGCCAGTAAAGCCTAACCAAAGCCAGAGCCAATGCCCTTGCTTGACCTTCAAAGGCGTTTTCCGACCAGGGTTAGTCGTTTGTTGCCCCGGACTGGATTTGTCGTAAGTTTTTCGAGCTGCCACTTGGCTTCCTCACACACGTGCAATTTAAGGATGGGAATTTAGAAAAGATAACTCACCAATGTACTAATGCTTCACCCTGAGCCTGATACAAAGTGTTTAATCAAGAACACTCATAGCAGTTTTTTGGACAGTTTGCTGCTCATACCAGGGAATTACTCAGCAAAGAGGCACAACTGAATATAACTTGTTGCTTTGGGGACTGGGAACTAGTGAGGCGTTAGCTGGGTAAGATTTCCCAGTCTCTCTACTCTCTATCCCCAATTACTCAAACTAACTAGGCTAAGACCCATCACCCTGCGCGAGATAGAGCTTGAGTAATCGACGCTTTGATAGATACATCAACACTGCCTCACTGCGGCGGCAGCCAATGCCGAAATGCTTAGAAGCTTTAACTTAAGATAAATGCTTACGCACGGTTCCTTCAGCAACACGGCTGATCCCTGGTAAGCGCGGTGACCGACGTTGCCACAGACGCACCATTAACCCAAGACTTACTAAGAAGTAGCCCGAAGTGAGCAGGGTATTCATAAATAACAGGCGTAGTGTCCAGAACTCTGAGAACGGCACCCCTGCTGATAATAAAATGTAACTGACCAACCAACCAAAAGCCAAGGTAACAGACAGACGACTTACAGCTTGTTGTTCCCGACTACCTTGACGACAGTACAGCGTCCAGAGGGCAGGAAAAAAGCCAAGTACTGGAATAAGGTAGATATACAGTTGTAGGTGCTGAAGTTCTGGATTGTCTAACGGGTCAAGCTCTTTCATTGGAATCAGGGCTTAAGGCTTAGGGTTGGAGGCTATATATCTTACACAACTTCAGCCTCTTGTCCTTCTTTATGATGACATTTTTGGTTGAGGTTGTCGGTAAACGGCTTAAGTGAAGCGATCGCACCCTATTTTTTCTCAAGACAAAGTGCGATCGCGAGTAAAATCTCTACTCTCAATGTTCTTAGCTCATTCCCAGAGCCTTCCAAGTTTGTTGACCAACAATCCCATCCGCTACCAAATCATTCGCCTTCTGGAATGATCTAACAGCCGACTTTGTGCCTAAGCCAAAAACACCATCAATTGTACCAGGGTTAAATCCCTTATCTTTCAACCGTTGTTGCAGTTGCTTAACGAGGGGACCACTTGAGCCTTCTTTTAAGAGTTGTGCTGAGCCACCTGTACCTTGGCTATCTATCAGATCCTGCCCGTAAATCACCGTTGTGTAGAAGATGTAACGGTCATTTAGCTGATAGCGTTGATCTTTTTTAATCAGGCTCATAAACTCCCGATGTCCCTGACGGGTACGTCCAACTAAGCAACCCGCACTAGCAAAGTAGACGTTGGTGTAGGGTAAGTCGTAGCCCCAGTGCTGATTGATCGCAAAGTATCCCGTATCTAGCTTGTCACCAGAGCGTTGGTAATCTTTATTCAAGTCCCTATGAACACTAAGCTCACCGCCAGTCTGTACAAGCCCCTCATGACGGTCAGAGGTTCCGTGAATTCCTACCTGCCAAGCTTTATACTGACCAAACTTGATTCTAGCTGCCCCGCCTGGGTTCATTGGACGCTCAGTGTAGCGGTTGCCTGGTTCAGTCGTGGCTTCCCAGTTGCCGATAATCGCCGGAACACCATCAAGAATTTGAATGACCAGCCGACGGTCATTGAACTGGTTGGGAGTATCCTTGTTGAGGGTACCATCAGCATTCATTCCTTCAATGTAGACAATGTTGTATTGTCTAATTCCCTGAAAAATCTGGTAACCTTTAGCTTGCATATACCTAATGATGCGGCTTGCCAAGTCGTTACCTAGCTTGAGTTCAGGGGTTGGTATATTTTCTGGCTTGGTTTCGATTAGCTTTTCGGCAGTGACGGCTCCGAGCAGTTCTGGCTCGTTACACTTCATCAGGGTTTGGAATTGCTTAAGGGCAGCTACTGAGATCGGACCAAACTTACCATCTGCTGGTGGATCTAAAAGTCCAAAGGTGATTAGCCGACTTTGGATTTGGGTAGCAAGCTCTTTATCAGAGGCAATGCCTTCCATTGTGTATTTCAGGTTTTTTTCGAGAAAGTCTTGCAGCTTCATGATGCTTTTACAGTGGTGCTGGTATGGGAGATGACTTCAGTATCTTGATCATCCAATCCGGATTTTCTGATTTTGTGCGATCGCACCCTACCCTACATCAGGCAAGAGTGATCGCGTTAGTACTAACTTTCTACTAATAAGGTTTTATGGGTACTCAAGTGAACTTCATCCTCAAAGTTTTAATCTTCTCAGGAGGAATATCAACTTTGATTAAGTATGGTGGTTCTAGCTTGCCTGTTGAGGCAACTGCTGTTAATGCACTGATTGCAATAGTGACACCTACGATTGTTTTAGCGATCACACTTTTGTGGCGGGCTTGGAATTATCGGCAGCTTAATTAAGCTACATTGGGCTGGCTTAAGGTAACCTTATTCAACTGAAAATCGCTATAACCGTGTAGTCATGTTGAAACAATCGCCTGGGGAATAGTAACAGTAAATGTTGTTCCAACTCCGAGTTCGCTGTTGACCGTAATTGCTCCACCCTGTAAATCCAAGCATTTCTTTACTACTGCCAATCCTAATCCTGTTCCCAGAATTGCTTTGGCATTACTCCCTCGACTGAAGGGTTCATATAATTGGGCAAGATTCTCAGATGGAATGCCAATACCTTCATCTCGCACCTGAAAACTGACTCTCTCTGGCTCACAGATGAGCGTGAAGTGTACTGGGCTATCGGGCAAAGAATATTTGATGGCATTTGATAACAAATTACTGAGAATAGAGTAGAGCAGTTTTTCATCGACATAGGCATGTACACAACTACCTTTATCGGTAAATTTGAGCGAACACTTTGACTCACTAAATAGCTGAAAATCTTCTACTAAATTAAGACAAAACGTTTGCATTTCTAACCAGTCTGGACTGTATTCTAGTTTTCCTGCATCTGCTCTAGCCAAAGTCAAAATGTCACTGAGCAACTGAGTAATCATCTTTGCAGATGATTGAATTCGGTACAAATTTTTTAATTTAGTAGGTTCAACTTGATGCTTTATGCTCTCTCCTAACAATTGAGCAGAGCCTAGAATTAAACTGAGGGGAGTGCGAAATTCATGAGACACCATTGAGAAAAGTTGAAGTTTGAGTTCGCTCAATTCTTTTTCCTGCACTAGCTTTCTTTGGAAGGCTTCGGCTTGCTGTCGTCTCAGCATCTGCCGATACAATATAACAAACACGCTGGAGAGAATACCAAAAGTCAGGACTGTACCAACTGGTTCAATGAGCATTCTCATTTGTAAATTGGCTTGAGCTTCCTCAACTTGAATTTCAAGGAGTTCTTCCTCCTTTGTTTCTAGCTCTGAAATAATTTTACGGATTTCGTCTAAGTTTTCTTTTGTTCGTTTGATTAAGGGGTCAGTTGAAACAATCTGAGATTGTCTACCTTGATAGGTTTCGATTGACTGTTGAAATAATTTCACTCGCTCGGCAATTAAATCTTCTAACTGATCGAGGCGCTGTTTTTGAATTGGAGTATCGGCTAAAGGTTGTCGGAGCTTATCAAAAATATCATCTAAACTTTTAACGGCAGCATTATATTCATCTAGTTCTTTGCGATCGCCAAAGAGAATATAGCCCCATCGCCTTGATTCTGCCTCGGTAAGTGCCGCCGAAATATCCGTTAATACATCTAAAAGCTCGTTAGTCTGCCTTACTTGATTCGCGCTTTCCACCAACTGTGCAGCATTCTGGTGCGAAGTCACACTGAGCGTTCCCATCAGCATCAAGACTAGCGCAAATCCGCCAATTGCCCACTTCCCTTCGCTTGACCACCTCATACCAAGTTGCTACTGGAGTCTAACTTGCAATTAATAATTTAGAGTGTAACTTCCCAGTGATTCTGAGACTGAAATGCGAATTTTAGTTGTAGAGGATGACGTGCAGATAGCCGATATGCTTACTGAGGCACTGACAAACCGTCACTACCAGGTTGATGTTGCCCATGATGGGGAAATCGCATGGAACTGGATTGAGGCATTTGAGTATAACTTGATTTTGCTAGATATTACGCTCCCTAGAATGAGCGGCATTCGCCTCTGTCAACAATTACGCGATCGCAACTGGGGCATTCCAGTTCTAATGCTCACTGCCCGTGACACCATTGCCGATAAGATTATCGGTTTGGATGCTGGGGCAGATGACTACATGGTGAAGCCCTTTGACTTAGATGAGTTAATGGCTAGGGTTCGCGCCCTACTCCGGCGAGGCGGTTCTGCAACTAAACCAAGCTTTGGCTGGGGAGATCTACGGTTAAACTCTGTCACCTACGAAGTCACTTACAGAAACCAACCCATCACACTGACACCCAAAGAATATGCACTTCTGGAATTGTTAGTCCTCAATGGTCGCCGGGTGCTAGGACGGCTGGGCATTATCGAGCGGTTGTGGACAATCGACGATTCTCCCACAGAGGAAGCCGTCAAGTTTCACATCAAGACCTTACGTCAAAAACTTCGAGCCGTTGGTGCGTCAGAGGACTTTATTGAAACCGTACATGGTTTGGGATATCGAATGAAACAGCTCTAAATCTCCCGAAATCCTCCCGAAATTCTTCCGAAACTCTCCCGTCTAAGAAGTAAATTTATCGAATTGGAGCCTATCAAAATCTAACGGAGGTGAGCAGCGAGACAGCTAACAATTCTAGATGAAGATACCCACCAGGAATTGCCATGCTACTGTATCGCTCAGTCTATGAAGGTTGACAACCATCAGGAAGAAGTTAGACAGCCAGCTCTCGATACTTTACCGCCCCCAATAGAGCGAGTCCATATCTCGTCCTTGAGACCAGAAGAATTTGTTGAACACTATCAACGCAAAGATATACCAGTTATCATCAAGGGTTTGCTCGATCGCGAACCAGACTGGAATCTTCACTACCTCTGCCAACATATAGGGAACCAAGAATTTCCAATTCGATATTACGGGCGAGAGCGATACAAGCAAGATAAGCGGCAGTGGACGAGTTCCGGCAGTGGTGTAGAAGCTCGCACCCTGCTGTTTTCTGAGTATGCTGAAATGCTGAGGAGTGGAGAAGCCTACGAGCAAGATGCCTATTTAGCTCGGTGTTCTCTTCAAGATACGTCACTAGCAGATGCATCTACATTGAGACGTGCAGAAGCATGGCTAAGGCTGAGATTGCCTGCAACCTCCCTTAATCTTTGGGTCGGTCCAGGAGGACACACCTCTTGCCTTCACTACGATGCCATGGACGGTGTCTTGATGCAACTGCACGGAGCCAAGAAAATCCTGTTGTTCCCTCCACCCCAAACGTACAACCTCTACCCCATTCCTGTTTTCAAGCAACTACGCTACGGTTTGCAACTGCGGGCTGTATATAGCCAGGTTTATCCAGAGCATCCCAATTTCAACGCATTTCCAAAATTTAGACAAGCCCTTCCTCATTGCCAAGAAGGTATTCTCAGCAGAGGAGAAATTCTCTTCATACCAGCAGGTTGGTGGCATGAAGTGACAGCATTGGGCAACGGAATCGTTTGCTCTGTGAACCGATTCTGGAATGTTTTTCCATTTTCGCGGGCGATGTGTTCCTGGAACAAGTGGCGAGCGCACTTAGGGGGCGTATTGGCTGCACCTCATATTGGGTGGAATTTCTTGACAGCCCTAACCAGCAGTAACCATCACAGAGAACTCAGCAAGTTAGTGCAAAGGTTGTAAACGTTATGGTAGCTTTGAGCGTCGGCGATCCTGCTCCCTTGTTTACCTTGCCTTCTACCTCCAACCCCACCTATCATTTTGATACGGTAGGTGGGTATCGAACCGTCTTGTTTTTCTTCGGCAGTTCTAAACATACCAACTCTACGCTTGTTCTGAAGGAGTTTTGCGATCGCCAAAAACAGTTTGCCATCTTAAATGTTCCGTTCTTTGGCATTAGCGTTGATCCGGAGGACACTTACCTCGCGGACGTTATTAATAATCCAACCTACTGCAAGTTTCTCTGGGATTTAGAAGGGGAAGTCAGCCGCCTGTATGGAGTGTGCCAGAGCGATGATGGGCAAGTTCTTGTCACACCAACCACATTCGTCTTAGACGAGAACTTGCACATCCTTCGTGTTTTTTCAGTTGAGGCAGAAAACCCAATAGAACACGTCGCTCAAGTCATCGCGTTTCTCACTAGCTTGCCTAGCCGTGAACCTCATCAAATGGCAGTGCGTCAGGCTCCAGTGCTGCTGATTCCCAATGTCTTCGAGCCAGCGTTTTGCCAGCACCTCATCCAACGGTTTCAAACAAATGGTGGTCGAGACTCTGGATTTATGCGCGAGAAGGACGGTAAAACCGTTGAGGTATCGGACTACAGCTTCAAGAAACGACGGGATTTTAATCTAGAAGATGGCGAACTGAGGTTACGTGAAGCAGTGAATGACCTTGTAATTCGACGAGTGAAACCTGAGATTGAAAAGGTCTTTCAGTTCAGCATCACCCGCTTTGAGCGCCATGTTATCGCCTGTTATGAATCGGAGAATCAGGGGTTTTTCAACCGACATCGAGACAACACCACCAAAGGCACAGCCCATCGGCGTTTTGCCATGACGCTCAATCTCAACACGGGAGAATACGAAGGAGGGTGTTTGTGGTTCCCGGAGTATGGAACTCGGCTATTTCGTCCAGGAGTGGGAGAAGCCGTAATTTTCTCCTGTTCTCTGCTACATGAAGTTACTCCTGTCACCCGTGGCAGACGATTTGCGCTACTTTCCTTCTTCTATAACGATGAGGCTGCCCGCGTTCGAGAGCAAAATCGGAAGTACCTTGCCTCGAATGAGCATCAAGCCACTACCGCTACCAAAACGAAAGCAAAATTAAACAAACCATCTGTGGGCTTTCATCCTACTTCCAGAAAAAAGCCACGCTGAGATGCCAACAAAAGCAATGTAGCACGCTCATCTGAGCCGTAGCTCAATCCCTGACGGTTGCTATAAATAAGCAAACAAACAGTAACGGGGCTTCTTTGAATTTGGAGCAATAATTCTCCTACCCTCCACTCCGTACTCCCGTTCCGAAGGAACTTGGTCAAGCAGAAACAATGTATGGAGAGTCTATGGCGCTCACCTGTTTCGCATCGACCAAAGCTTGATAAACCATCGCCGCCACCTCAGCGCGAGTCGCATCTTTAGTGGGATTGAGTTGCTTGAGTTGCGGGTGATTCACAACAATCTGCTTTTTCGTTGCCGTTGCAACTTCATCCTTAGCGTAGTCAGGAATTGAAGTGCGGTCATCGTAAGCTGCCAACGCATTTGCATCACCTGCTGATAAGCCCAATCCACTCACTAAGGAAACAATCACTTGGACACGTTGAACCTCGTCCTTGGGTCGGAAGGTGTTATTTGGGAAGCCTGAGAGGAATTGACCACGATAGGCTTGTTGAATCACATCCTTTGCCCAAAAATCATCAGTGATGTCAGCGAATTTTGTCGCCTCCCGTTTCGCTGTGGGGTTGAATGCCTTGACGATTAAGGCTGCATATTCTGCGCGGCTCATCTTGGCATCTGGCTTGAAGGTGCCATCACTAAAGCCGCTAATCAAGCCTTGGTTGACTAAAGCTGTGATAAAGTTAGCTGCCCAGTGACCTTGAATATCTTTGAACCCTACTGGTGGAGTTCCACCATCTGTACTAGCGCTGACGATATAGGGAGAGTTAATGGCACTCACCTGCTTGGCATCAACAAGAGATTGATAAACCATTGCGGCTACCTCAGCACGGGTAGCATCTTTGGTCGGGTTGAGTTGTTTGAGTTGTGGGTGATTGACAACAATCCCTTTTTTGGTCGCCGTTGCCACTTCATCCTTTGCATAGCCAGGAATCGCGTTGCTGTCATCGTAAGCGTTTAAGACGTTGGCATCGGGTGCTGAGGTTAATCCCAGTCCACTCACCAGTGAAACAATGACTTGAACACGCTCAACATTATCATTCGGTCGGAAGGTGTTATTTGGGAAGCCTGAGAGGAATTGACCGCGATAGGCTTGTTGAATTACATCCTTTGCCCAAAAATCAGCCGCGACATCGGTGAAGGTTGTGGCTGCTCGTTCTGCTGTAGGATTAAAGGCTTTGACGACTAATGCCGCATATTGCGCTCTGGTCATCTTGGCATCTGGCTTAAAGGTGCCATCACTAAAGCCACTAATTAGCCCTTTGGCAAGCAATCCCTCAATGAAAGGCTTTGCCCAATGGGTTTGAATATCTTTAAAGCCTGTGGGTGGATTCTCGTCGCCATCATCTGGTGAACCGTTGTCAGGGTTATCAACTGAAGTGCCATCAACTTCAACTGCGCCTTTGACTTTTGAGACACTTAACTGATTACCGATTGAAATCAGCTTGGTACTGGTGGAATTATTGACATCAAACTTCGTATTATCCCGCAAGGTGTTGCCGCCGGGGTCATTGCTTTTGCCTAAATCGGGTACAGCTTTGCCTGTAACTGACAGACCATCTTCTGTGTTTTTTTCAATCAGGTTATTACGCAGTACGGGTCGAGCCTCGCCAGAGATGATTATTCCATAGCGGTTTTCCGAAATCTTGTTATCGATCACCTTAGGAGCAGAGGTACCGTCAATGGTGATACCGGAACCCGCTTGTTTGCAAGTATTTCCTCTAATTTCGCCTTGGCTGTTACGGGTAATTGAAATGCCATTGCCCTCGTTGTCGATGAATACGTTATTGAGGATGGTAGGTTTGGCATCACCAGTGGTGAAGATACCCTCACGCTTGGAATTGCTGAAGGTACAGTTGGCAACCGTGGGAGTAGTCGATTCAACCCAAACGGCTGTGCCTCGTTTAGCCAGATTGGTAACACTTACTCCTCGGAGTTCAGCGGCATTGGCAAGCAAGATTGTCACATTTTGACCCGCTTGGGTGCGGCTATTGTACTCGCCACTTCCTTCAATCAAAAGGCCATTGCCTTTGTTCCCTTCATTGCCAACAACTTTGACGTTAGAGGGAATGTTTAGGGGGAAAGTTTCGCCACTAGCCGCGTTATAGTTCCCGGCAACGAGTTGAATGGTGGTGTCGGATTGGGCTTGACTGAGTGCTTTAGTAATTGTTTTGAAAGGAGCAGATTGACTACCAGCAGCGCTATCACTGCCAGTTGATGGGTTGACGAAAAGAGTTTGAGCCATGGTTAGAATTTCACAAAAGTTGTAAACAAGGCAACGGGGCAAGCAATTCAG
Organism: Symplocastrum torsivum CPER-KK1; assembly: GCA_019358875.1. GTDB lineage: Bacteria > Cyanobacteriota > Cyanobacteriia > Cyanobacteriales > Coleofasciculaceae > Symplocastrum > Symplocastrum torsivum. Next base: position 21,479 of record JAHHIF010000011.1, on the reverse strand, counting down.
TGTTTTAACCTTTAGCTAATAGGCGCGACGCAAGGCTCCTTTAGTACTAAAGTCGCAGATAACGCTGAGAACCTAGCCTTAATGTGGATTGAGTGTTGAAACCATAGATGTACGATGTACAGAGATATTGGCTCATTACTGTAGGAGTTTTCAGATAGGCTCTAATGAAATAGATTGTCTTGCCTATCTTTTGTGTCCTTCAAGCTGAAAAGAGTATCCGGAAAGCCTCAAAAATTCACCATAGTTAGCAATAGACCAGCATAAATCCAACTGTCGTACTAGCAATAAGGGTTGTTGCCCCACAGTTGTGCCTGTTGTTACTGTTGATGTCTCACAGTTTAGGCTCGGCGTTTAGCGGATGTCCATCAACCGATCGGGTCATACTGATTAAATTTACGCAAGAAGTTGTGTTAGGTATTTGAGTTGAAGCGATCGCTTTTAAGATTACTTCCCCATCCTCTGAAAAGAGGCAGGGGGAGAAGTTTCAGCTTCCAAAGTAATCACCGTTGAAGGGAGAGTCGATGACTCAACGACTAGGGTGACCCAGTTGAGTGAGGGCATCTGTGATTGGAGCCACCTACGATCTGGTATGTTGGCATGATTGTCCATCGTTCACCCTTTTTCCCAGGCAAGATGCTTCCTTGCTAAGAAGGCTAGCTGTACAAGTGAACCTCTTGGCTTCTGGTAACGTCAAGATTTCTGTAACACTCGTAGCGCTGCATGAAGCAGCTAGAACAAGTATTATGCGTCGCATTGTTGGCATTCTACCTTTAGTATTTTTGCTGCAAGGTATTCCTGTAGTAGCCCAAGAAACAGCACCCCTTGACCCGATTGAACAAGTAGTGGCGGCACAATTAATGAGTCCCTATCCAGATGGCAATTTCCGTCCAGAAAGGATTCTCAATCGTGCGGAACTCGCATCAATTTTGGTCAAAACCTTTGAGCTAGATAAGCGGGCATCCCGAAACAACACTGGAGTTCCACTTCAAGATGTCCCTCCTTCTCACTGGGCGTACAACGACATCCAGCTAGTTTTGAAAAATAATGTGATGACTGGGTACCGAGAGGGACGCTTTTTCCCAAATCAACGGGTAACTCGTGCTGAGGCCTTTTCGATTTTGGCTCAAGCTTATGGGGTGTTCCAGTTCCCAGAGGAAAGTGTTACAGACTTGCTTTCCCGCCATCCTGATTCAGAGAAGATACCAGCTTGGGCAAGAAAGTCGATCGCTACTGCACTGTATGAGGGTTTTGTCAATGTTGATCCAACAACAAACCAGATTAATCCCCTAGAACCAATGACTCGTGGCGATATGGCTTACGCTTTGAGTAAGTATCTGGAACGGCAAGAATCAGCAGCACCAATTCCTTGGCAAGTAGAAGAACCTGCTCCTTTGTAGGGTATTCCTTGTTTGCTGGTAATTGAAGCTAGGACAATCAATTCACCTGCTTGTTTGACTCTAAAATTGCTGTGACTTTTTGCAACAGTTGGCTCTGCTCTTGGCTAATTTCCTCTATCCTTTTCAAGAGTTGAGCCAACTGTACTTGCTGGTTAGGCGATTCTAGACTTAGAAATTGCTCAGGTTTAGGTAAAACTGGTTGCGAGGCATTAACTCCCTTCAAACTAATTAACTTACTACTACCTCTGAACAAGAACTGACCAAGTAGAAAGGGAGATTTCAGAATTAGCAGCCAGACTTTCTCTATTGATTGAGCTAGTAGTTTGAGAAGTCCCCGCAACAAGAAAATTACAAGTAGCACTATCCCCAAGGTTTGCAGGGGATGGCTAATTGCCCAAGAGATGACTGGATGAGCCGCCAGCCAATTGTGAATCATCTTACTCAGTTGAACTTGAATAGCATCAGCAACGCCACCTGTTAAAGTCTCGGTTCCTTGAACCATTTCATTGATAGAAGCTTTTGCTTGCTCAGTAGTTTCGGAAAGGGAGTTGAGCGACTGCTGTGTCGCTTGCGTAACTTGGTTCACTGCTTGCCCAGTTGCCTCGTTAAGACTGACTTTGGCTTTTTCAGCCGTTTCTGCAACTGTACCAACCGCTCTCTGTGCTGACTCTTTGACAGTGCTTACTGCCTTTGAAGCTGTTTCGCTTAGCGCTCCTGTTGCCTGCTCAGCCGTCTGAGTGACTGAGCCAATTGCCTGCTCTGTTACTTGCGTAACCTGGTTTACTGCTACCCCAGTTGTTTGGGTGAGAGTCTCTTTAGCATTGTCAGCCGCTTCAGCAACTGTGCCAACCGCTTTATTGATAGTTTCAGTTAAAAAATCCTTAATTCCTTTGGAACCTTGGGATACTCCTGTTGGTAGGCTGAATTCTGGAAACAACTTGTTACTTCCTGCTTCACTTGTCATGATGTCTTCACTGTTAAAATTCAGAGAGTTTAGGGTATTAACTAAGCTGAGTGATAAACCTCAAAAAGCTTACTTATAGGATTCCCTTGATTCCTTCTGAACTAACAGTTTTGATGCTCTAATTGCTTAGAGCATCAGTTGCACTCTTGTGAAAAAAGCAATAGCCGAATCCTCAGCTCAACGATTTTGCGTAAGCTGCCTTACACCGTCTTGTTTGTTGATATTAATCCCCTAGATAGCGCCTCACGAAGCTCTCTAAAGATTCCAGCTTCAGGTTGTAAATTAACTCTAAATTAGTAATCTCACTTTTGGTGCAGAAAAATTCATTCGCTAGCAAAGTTCGGAAGGTACCAAGACCTTTTCGAGCTTGGGGATTTACAAAACCGATCGCATTTCGTATCCCATCCAACACCAACAAAGGTGGGTTGATTACAATCGGCTCTCGGTTAAATATTCTGCCAAAGATGCGAGGAATATCTTCACGCTTCAGAATATCTGGCCCCCCTACGGGAAAAATTTGATTGCGTGCCCCTTCGATGGTGAAAGAATCAACAGCAATCTGCGCCAAATCATCAGTGCTAACAATTGATGTCCGGTTCTTGGGGTCGCCATTGAGTAGATAAATCCCAGTTTGCCGAAATTGTTCTGCTAGTGGGATGAGATTTGAGGCTAATCCAGAGGGACGTAGAATAGTGTAGTTCAGACCACTTGCTTCCAGGTACTTTTCTACTGCCCGTTTTGCTTTGAAGACTGGAGCATCCTCATACCCTCTATCTGCTCCTAGCACGGAGATGAAAACAAAGTGCTGGACACCTTGCTCTTTTGCTTGGTCAATTAGTTCAATATTGGCTCGGTAGTCTAAAGCTTGAGCATCAATTCCAGAACCATGGGTGCTAATGATGTACTGAACGCCTTTACAGGCTTTCTGGATATCCTTGTCTTCCCGTAAGTCACCGATAAATATCTCGGCACCTCGTTGCTCCAATTCTCCATAGCGAGAAGTCAATCGGACAAACGCCCGTACAGGTTGTTCCCGCTCCCTTAGTAGCCGCACGATGCGACGTCCAATTCCTCCTGTTGCTCCAGTAACTAAATACATCGTTCAATCTTTGTCCTGAAAATAGGTGTTAGGTGGTAGGTGGTAGGTGGTAGGGGAGCGGGATGTTTACGTCCATTTGCGGTTTCAACTATTACCCAACTATTCGGATATAGCATTTCTCAGTTACGCGCGTGTACATCAAAAAACCTAACCCCCAACCCCTTCCCGATTCCGGGAAGGGGAGTAAGAATCAAAGCCTCACTCAAGAGTAGGAGAGAGGTCAGAGTGTATCTCATCTAATCGAGAAGGGCTATAAGATATTAAGATTGTTGGCTAAATTCAACAATCACTGGGGTATGGTCACTAGGTTTCTCTAGCTTTCTGGGTGCTACATCGATCTTACAACTTGTGCAATGTTCATAGAGGTTGGCAGTGAGGTAGTGATGGTCAATGCGCCACCCTAAATTGCGGCTGAAGGCGCGGGTACGATAGTCCCACCAGCTAAAGTGACCGCCTTCGGAGGTAAATTTGCGAAAGGCATCGGCTAACCCTAAATCTAAGACTGTCTGTAAGGCTTGGCGTTCAGTAGGGGAAGCCATAATCTGATTTGTCTTGCCTTTGGGGTCATAAATATCCCTATCTTCTAGGGCAATGTTGAAATCTCCACAGACGCACAGGGCATTAGGCTGTTTTACTAACAGGGCTTGGATGTACTCACGCAGCACAGCAAGCCAACGAAGTTTGTACTCATATTTTTCGCTACCCACTGCTGAACCATTGGGGACGTAGAGATTGACGATGCGAACGTTGCCGACGATTCCAGCAATAACCCGCTTTTGTTCGTCTAAATCTCCTATATCGGTACCCAGCACAGGTGCAAAGCCGATGCTGATGTCTTCTACTGCCGTCCGGCTGAGGATAGCAACTCCGTTGTAAGATTTTTGCCCAGCAATGTAGAGATGATAGCCTAATGACTCAAAAGGCGATCGCGGAAAATCAGCATCCACAACTTTGGTTTCTTGCAGACAAAGAACATCAACGTTAGTTTCTTGTAGCCAATCCACGACATGAGTAAGGCGAGAGCGAATTGAGTTGACGTTCCAGGTAGCAATTTTCATTATATTTCGTTACTTGTTGTTAGTTATTGGTTGTCTGTAATTTTCATATTCCCAACAACCAATAACAAATAACTAACAACTCATTACATCTTGCAACTTAAATCCCCAGCTTTTTGGGTAAAGCGGAGATTTTCGCCATAGTCCACTGGACAATCAATTACTGTTGGGACATCTTGAGCGAGTGCTGTTTTCAAAGTAGGAATCAAATCAGCAGTGGAAGTCACACGGTAGCCTTTTAATCCCATACTTTCGGCAAATTTGACAAAATCCGGATTGCCAAATTTAACGAACGCTGATTCACCTACGCCAAAGTGATTTTGTTGCTTCCACTCAATCAAACCATAGCCACCGTCATTAAAAATCAAGGTGACGAATGGGGTTCCTACCCGTAATGCTGTTTCGAGTTCCTGGCAATTCATCATGAAGCCCCCATCGCCCGTAACAGCAACAACGTTCCGATCAGGATGCACAAGTTTTGCTGCTATTGCTCCTGGTAGCGCAATGCCCATTGCGGCGAAGCCATTGGAGATAATACAGGTATTCGGACGCTCACCATGATAATGACGTGCTATCCACATTTTGTGAGCGCCAACATCGGAAATGATGATGTCCTCTGGCCCCATGACCTGTCGCAAGTCATAAATTAGTTTTTGTGGCTTAATCGGAAAGCCTTCATCGTTGGCATATTGTTCGTAGTCTTCCCGGATTTCCCCTCGTAATTCAACGGCAGATGGTGTCGGTTTGCCTTGTCGATCTGCCTGCTTCATAATTTCACTAAGCGAGTCAGAAATATCACCGACCACTTCCACCAAGGGAATGTAACTACTATCAATCTCTGCGGGTTCTGCTCCGATATGAATTATCGGAATATTGCCCTGTGGGTTCCACTTTTTCGGTGAATATTCAATTAAGTCATAACCAACCGCAATGATCAAATCGGCTTGGTCAAAAGCACAATTGATATGGTCGCGCTGTTGCAATCCTACCGTCCAAAGCGATAGAGGATGGGTGTAGGGAATGACACCTTTCCCCATAAAGGTATTCACAGCAGGAATATTCATCCGGGTTGCAAATTCTGTCAGTGCCTCACCAGCACTCGCACGAATTGCTCCATTTCCTACCAGGATTAAGGGGTTTTTTGATTTAGAAATAGCGACAGCGGCTTTGCCTAAACTACGGAAAGAGGCATAGGTTTTTTCTCGACTATCTTTGGTGAGCGGTTGACCAATTACGGGCATTGCCGCGATATTTTCGGGCAAATCAATGTGAACCGCTCCCGGTTTTTCGCTTTGAGCGATTTTAAACGCTTTCCGGACAATTTCTGTTGTATTACTAGGGCGAACAATTTGAGCGTTCCACTTTGTTACAGGTGCAAACATTGCGACCAAATCTAAGTATTGGTGCGATTCAATGTGCATCCTGTCTGTTCCAACCTGACCCGTAATTGCCACTAGTGGTGCCCCATCCAGGTTGGCATCAGCAACGCCAGTCATTAAGTTAGTCGCGCCTGGGCCCAATGTCGAAAGGCATACTCCTGCCTTACCCGTTAAGCGTCCATACAAATCTGCCATGAAGGCTGCGCCCTGTTCATGACGAGTTGTAATGAATTGAATGGAAGAATGTCTAAGCGCTTCTAGGACATGCAGGTTCTCTTCCCCAGGCAATCCAAAAACATACTCCACACCTTCGTTTTCTAGGCAATGCACCAACAGTTCTGCTGTGTTCATTTCGCCCATTATTAATCTCCCTGAATATTTATTTGTTTCGCTGCCAAAGGCATCTTTGGGGCTAGCTAGTATCTCAACCCTAGCCCCAATTTCAATTCCTCGCAAAGCAGCCTCTATTACTTCACCCAGACTGTTTTGATGTTGACAAATTCATGGATGCCCTGAATCCCTAACTCTCGCCCATATCCAGAACGCTTGGTTCCGCCGAAAGGTAGACGCGGATCAGACTTAACTAAACCATTGATAAAGACTGCCCCGGCTTCGAGTTCATCAATTAAGCGATGTGCTTGCTGTTCATCGGTTGTCCAGGCACTCGCGCCTAATCCAAAAAGTGTTGAATTGGCGAGTTCAATCGCTGCATCAATGTCCTTAACTCTAAACAGGAGTGCTACGGGACCAAAGAACTCCTCTTGGTCTGCTGGGGTTCCTGGTGGGAAGTCTGCCAAAATTGTTGGTGGGTAGAAGTTACCAGGGCGATCGCTTAATCGCTGTCCGCCAATCAGAACTTTTGATCCTTTTTCTATGCACTCTTGCACTTGCTTATCCAAGTCTTCGAGGATGTCGGGAGTTGCTAGTGGCCCCACATCCGTATTCTCATCCATTGGGTCGCCGACTTTCAGAGTCTGGAATTTCTCAAGGAAGCGTCGCTCAAATTCATCAGCTATCGACTCTTCGAGAATAAACCGTTTTGCCCCAATACAGGATTGACCATTATTGAGTAACCGTGCGGTAACAGCCGTTGCAACGGCTGCCTCTATATCAGCGCTTTCTAGGACAATAAAGGGGTCACTTCCCCCTAGTTCTAAGACAGTTTTCTTAATTTGCTTACCTGCTGCTGCCGCTAGACTGGCACCCGCAAGCTCACTCCCTGTTAAGGTTGCGGCTTTAACCCGTTCATCATTAATAATTGCTTCAACTTGGCTGGCACCGATGAGTAATGTTTGAAACGCTCCCTCTGGAAATCCGGCTTCTGTAATCACGTCCTCGATCGCCAACGCGCATTGCGGTACGTTAGAAGAGTGCTTCAGCAAACCCACATTTCCCGCCATTAAAGCAGGGGCTGCAAAGCGGAACACCTGCCAAAAGGGAAAATTCCACGGCATGACGGCGAGAACCGCTCCAAGTGGTTGGTAACGCACAAAGCTTTGGCTGGCATCAGTGCCGACACTCACATCAGCGAGAAACTCTGCGGCGTGTTCAGCATAGTAGCGGCAAACTAAGGCGCACTTCTGGACTTCCGCGATCGCACTTTTAATGGTTTTACCCATTTCAGTCGTCATGATCTCACCGAAGTGAACCTGATCACGCTCTAAAATCTCAGCCGCTTTGTAGAGCCATGCCGCTCTTTGGCTCATTGGTGTTTTACGATATTGCTCGAATGTCTGTTGCGACAGTGCTAACTTAGCTTCAATTAATTCTGTGCTAAGTGGTTCAAATGTTTTTAGTGTTTCCCCGGTTGCTGGGTTAATCGTGGCGATACCCATTGCCTCGCTCTCCACTCCCAAAGTATATGGGACTAACCTTGCTCTCCCAGTCTACTGTGCATACAACATTCAAAGCCTTGGATTATGTAGATTGCTTTACAGATGCTCTCACAAAACTCACACCGTCAAGGTTGTTACAAGTTCTGTAAAATAGGCTTCAGCAAATACTTTTGCAAAGGTAGCAATTCTTAAACAATTCTTTATTTTGTTATAGATTTGCACTACAATGACGAATGCAAAGGCAGCCCTGCTAGCTTGAAGAGGTTTTTCCTTAAACCCAAAGCAAAGACTTGACGACCTGGCGGATTGACTACGAACCAGCCAATAACAAGCGCCGTACAGCCGCTTGAAGAGTGCCTCGTCCACTCTTAGGGTAAGAGGAACGTGACCGTCGTAGGAGTTCCCTGAGGGTAGGATGGGTAATTTGGAATTTTCCCCTTTTTATGAGCAAAAGCTTCTCAGTGTTGTTGGCACTCAACTTTCCAGCGCCACACAACAGTTAGTTTTGGTCGTTGATGATGACGAAGACAATTTGCTGCTTTTAGCTTACGCACTAGAGCCGCTTGGTTGCATTGTGGTAACTGCGACTGATGGAATGAGAGGGCTTTTACTCGCTCAAACGTATCAACCCGATTTAATTCTGCTAGATGTCCTCATGCCTTACATGGACGGCATTGAGGTTGTAACTCAGCTTCGGAAAGACAGCAGTACTAAGTCGATTCCTGTGATTGCGGTTACAGCTTTAGCGCTCAAAGAAGACCAAGAGCGTCTTCTAAAAGCAGGCTTCAATGATTACATTATCAAGCCCTACTTCATAGAAGATATTGAAGCCACAGTTCAGCGCCATCTCTGCCAAAAGGTCGCTATTTCTTAATTTTAGGAATCGCCTCAGGATTACGAACTTCTGGAGTGATATCCAAGACAGCAATGATGCCAGTACGCCCCGTTTCCAGTGTGGCATCGCTCAGAAGATCTAGGACACCAACACTCAGGACTTCCTCTATCAGCGCTTTTAGCTGAGGTTGGATTGCCTTATCCAAGTCTGAGCGAACTTTTTGGGCTAACTCAACTTGACCTGTGTTCGCTAACAATTGCTCAGGCGGCGTAATTGAGTCTTCGACAATAACTGCCAGCTTCTCATCAAAGAGTTGACAGGTTACCTTACTAGGCTGATGTCCTAACTGCTCACGGTATAAACCCTGGAGCCGTTGAGAAAGCAAACGTTCTAGCTGCCCTCGCGTAGGCTTTGAAGACTCGTAGTTCATACAAGGGGTTGCTTAAAAGGACTAAAACAATCTAAAGGCATATTTTAAAATTATTCAACAATTTGTGCGTAACTGCTCTGAGCCGTAGAAAATCGTCGAAGACTTTCTGGCGATTTTCTACGAGAGTGCTTGCCGCCGCCCTAAGAGTTATCTGCTGCTGGCAAAGGATGAGAGTTTTCATTCGTCCTTGCTTCACACTTGATTGTTAGTGAGGTAACAAGCTAAATTAATGGAATTTCATGCTTTTGGGATAGAAACTCAGCAATTAGCTGATTTTTGCCACAAAATTTATATTTTTGTCGATTTAAAGTTAAGATATGTCTTCAGACAGGGATTTAGTTAATAAATCTCAATAAAATCCATCAACTTAGAATCAGCACAGATTAAATACAAGCCAGTCTATACCAAGCGCCTCACTGCCGCTTGGTGAATGCCTTGTCCATTTTCCTGTTGAGGATTGTCTCGCTTTGTTTATGATGACTTCCCAGGAGCAGAACTTGGATATGGAACGTCCCATCAGCAGTACTGATCAGTCTGCTGCTCAACAGCAATTAGTTTTGGTTGTCGATGACAATGAAGACAATTTGTTACTTCTTTCCTTCTTAATTGAGCAACTTGGTTGCACGATTATCACGGCTGCGGATGGTCAAACGGCTCTAGACTTAGCGCAACATCAGACACCGTCTCTCATCTTGCTGGATATGATGTTACCCGATTTAGACGGCATGGAAGTTGTCCATCGCCTCCGGGAAAACTCTCTAACCGTAAATATTCCAGTGATTGCGGTGACGGCGATGGCAAGAGTAGAAGATCGAGAGCGTATTTTATCGGCAGGCTGCAATGAGTATGTCAGTAAGCCTTATCTTGTTGATGAGCTTGAGGTGCTGCTTCGTCGTTACCTGAGTTGTTGAGTCCAGTTAGGATGTTGCTTGTTAGCTAACGCTCTTAAGACTAGACCTAAAGAATTCCTTCCGAATTCGTGAAGACTTTCTTAAACTTAGGGTGTCAGTCAATGCGCCTATTGTCTCAACCGATAACTTCGGTTAGGGACAAGCCCCATCCCTTTATAGGTGGGGCTGTTGACGGAAGAATCAAGAATGGGGTCTCCAGGCGGGAAAAGCTAATGAAAATCTCACAGCGACTTTGGCAGGTGTGCCTCTTACTTTTGTCAGTATTTGGTGGCATCCTGATGGGGCTGACACCAGCACCTGTAGAGGCTTGGCCTTTAGCTTGGATTGCTCTAGTTCCCTTATGGTTTGCCGTAGCTAATGGTCAGAAGCTTCGCCAATGTGCTTTGTACGGTTTGCTTTGGGGCATTGGCTACCATGGGTTGGCGTTGTTTTGGATTACTGGCGTTCACCCGATGGACTGGATGGGGGTGCCGTGGCTTGCTAGTATTGCGATCGCACTTTTTTGCTGGATATTTATCACCCTCTGGGGCGCTGCCTTGGTTGCAATCTGGGCAGGTTTTCTATTTTGGCTCAATCAAAAATCTAAGCTCTTAGCTGTGATTCGAGTACTCATCGGGACAGCACTCTGGTGTAGCTTAGAGGCTCTTTGGAGTTCTGGTTCCTTGTGGTGGAGTTCTCTATCCTATACTCAAAGCCCTCATAACCTAATAATTTTGCACTTGGGTCAATTGTCTGGCCCGACAACGGTGACAGCAGCAATTGTTGCTGTCAATGGTTTAATTGCTGAAGCTTGGATTAGCTACCAGCACAGCAGAGAACAAGGGCGAGAACGAGTAAGCCAAAAGGGAAACAAGAGAGAAATTTTTTACCAATCTCTAGGCAAGTCAGCAACTCCATCACCCCATCACCCCATCACCTCATCGCCCTATTGCCCCATCACCTACATAAGCATGGCACTAGGGCTACTGATTCTCTTGCACCTCATTGGCTTCAGTCTGTACAGTCGCCCATTAGTTCAAGCACCCCAAGCTGCACTGAAAGTAGGGATTATTCAAGGCAATATTCCCAACAGAATTAAGCTATTTCCGGCTGGTTGGCGTCGAGCAATTGAAGGATATACAACTGGCTACGAGGCTTTGGCAGCAGAAGGTGTTGATGCAGTTCTAACTCCTGAGACGGCTTTGCCTTTCTCATGGAGTGAGCAGGTTCGCACTCAAAGTTCCTTCTATTCAGCTATTTTGGATCAGGGTGTTCTTGCCTGGGTAGGAGGCTTTGGAGAAGAGGGACGTAGCATTACCAATAGCTTGTTTACTGTTAGAGGCACAGGTAAGACAGTTAGCCGCTACGACAAGGTGAAGTTGGTGCCTTTGGGAGAGTATATTCCGTTTGAGCAGTTTTTGGGAGGTCTGGTTAACCGACTTTCTCCTTTAGATGCTCATCTCGTTGCGGGTAAGCCAGCCCAAATCTTTGAGACTCCTTTGGGTAGGGCAATTGTCGGTATCTGTTATGAGTCAGCGTTTGCAAAACATTTCCGACGTCAGGCGGCGGCTGGTGGTCAGTTCATTCTTACTGCCTCAAACAATGCCCACTACAGTGAAACAATGCCAGCCCAGCATCATGCCCAGGATGTGATGCGGGCAATTGAAACAGATAGGTGGGCAGTTCGAGCAACGAATACTGGTTATTCTGGCATTGTTGACCCCCATGGCAGAACCCTATGGATTTCTGGAATTAATTCCTATGAAATCCATGCACATACGGTTTATCGGCGGCAAACGCAGACTTTATATGTGCGCTGGGGGGATTGGTTAACACCAGTTTTGTTGGGGTGTGCTGGATTATCGTGGTTTGTTTTTAGCCGTAGATCTAGACACCTCAACACATTCTAGCAAGAAGATTAACAGGGTGCTACTGGCGAGACAAAGTTTTAAAGATCTACCATCGAAGCATGAGCCAAGAGAGCAATTTGTTTTGCGCTCAACGTTCAGGCAAGAGGATGTCTAGGCAGTAAAAAAGCTCTCGTAGCGGTAGGCTATCGATAGTGTTTAGGTACAATCAATCCCGTTTGGCTTTATCAAACCTTTAGCTTCCTGGCTCAATGGACAGGGAACAGCCTTTTCTCCTGACCAATCTGTGAAAGTCTCGTCATTCTGATAATGCCGAGGAGTTTGCATGAGCAATCGCCAAACATCCCCAGCATCCAATAAGTTTAATCGCTCAGGATACTGACTTTTCAATAGTTCTTGAACCATTGGATAATAATCAGAATTCATTCCTGGAAAAATGTGATGTTCTGTATGATAGGAAAAGTTTAAATGCAGTTGATCAAATAGTTTAGGAACTCGCAAAGAAATAGTGTTGACTAGCGGGTCATTAGTGCTAGTCATCTGGCAAAGCATATGATTTGTAAAAATATAAAACATTCCTCCAGCATAGCCAATTCCAATCGGGAGGAAATAGCTAAGTAGAAGTTTTGTTAAATCAAATTCCAAATAGGCGATAATACTAAGGTGAATCGCTAAGATTATCAAAAACTCCTTAGCAATTGCCCAATATTCTTTATCACTAACCGTAAAAGCAGCAGGAACATAATTGGCAGATTTGCGATTAAATAACAGGACAGAGGTGAGATTGCGAAAACCATGTACTCCCCATGAGGTTGGCATGCCTACTATTAGCCCTAGAGGATTGACTTCAGAAGAGGGTACGAATAAATCCTGAATCCACTTCCCCCATGTTTTTGGTTGCTCATACAAATAATTGCGATCGGGATCAGCTAAAGAATTAGTTTTAGTGTGATGCTCTCGATTATGAATTACTTTCCATAAGGTTGGTGGCATCCACCAGAGTGTTAACCCCAGCAAGCCAATAGTCTGAATCAACCAAGAATTTTTAATGACGCTACCGTGCATTAAAGCATGAGAGCTAAATAGCAAGACAATAACACTATTGCCCATGACTATAGCTAGAGGTAAATATAGCCATAAAAGACTTGGCTGCCAGCGATCTAAATCTGCTGCGATCGCCCAACCGAGTATCAAAATTGCCAGATTAATGAACAGAATAATCAACTTATTCGGGTCAGGAGCAAATGCTTCAGTAGGAAGGAGAGGACGTAACATCTTTGCGTATTGCGCTTGATGTATCAGTGGTTGCTTGTCGCTTAAGTTCATAAACCTCTTAAGTTGTCTCAGATTCAGTGATCAAAAATTTAATTACCTAAATGTGTTTGCTCCTCTGTTCCGATCTTAAAATTACCGGGAGGGAGTAAAACCTATCTAGACAACTATGGGGCAGCAACTGCATATAGTTGCTGCCCCACAGATAGTGTTCTATTTAAGTGTTGGCTTATGCAGGAAGCAACACTGTATCAATGATGTGAATAACGCCGTTATCAGTAGCAACATCCGGCGTTGTAACTGTAGAATCATTCACCTTGACACCGTTGGAAGCGTCAATTTTCACGTCTGAACCTTCAACCGTAGTAGCTGACTTCAGCTTCACCACGTCTGCCGCCATTACTTTACCTGAAACAACGTGATAGGTCAGGATTTTCTTAAGTTTTGGAATGTCCTTGAGTAAGGCATCGACTGTGCCATCAGGAAGCTTTGCAAATGCTTCATCAGTGGGCGCAAAGACGGTGAAAGGACCAGCACCTTTGAGGGTGTCTACTAAACCAGCAGCTTTGACAGCAGCAACTAGGGTGCTGAATGAACCAGCATTAACAGCAGTATCAACAATATCAGGCATGTAATTAACCTAGTTTCGTGTGTCTATTAAGAATTATAAACTATTTTCTAAGGATTGTGTTGAGCTACTCAACTCTGAGCAATAAAAATACGGTGACATCTATCATACATAGGTATACGCATTTTGAACCTTAAAAGGAGTTTAATTAAAGGGTAAGACTTGAGATTTGGGTTGTGTACTGAGTTGCCTAGTAAAAAAAAATACCAAGAGCAGACAAGCGATTACAACCTTAGTCGCCGTATAGGTTTTAATCTATTTAATATTACTTAATGTAATTTGTGTATTTAACTGTACTCTAAAAAGAGTAGTTAAAGAAAAAAGCAATCGCATCCTCCCATCAACGTAGAAAATGCGATCGCTCAACAACTTGTCTCAGTTTGTGTCTAAGTCCCACTAACACCTTTAGTGAAGTGCAAAAGCCTCCAGAACAAAATTGTTCCTGTGGAGAGAGCAATTTAAGAGAGCTAATAGTGTAGTTTGTTTCCAACTAATACGGACTTACCCCTCACTGCTCCCGCATTACTCACTATCTATGTCACAGCCTACTCTTGAGGAACTTGCTAAACGAGGAGATACTAATGCGATCGCAACTTTACTCAATCGCTCTTTGGAACCTAAAGGCGCGACGGCGAAAGCGGCTATCAAAAACGATGGCTTGAATATCATCGTTGAAGCCGTCGAAACTCCCAATAAAAAGGAGACAGTCGCCCTGATCCGTGACGTAATTACCCGCTTACAACTGGAACGAGTCGAGACAGTGAATGTGTATGGGCGTCAACCGGGCGATGATATTCCAGATTGGCATCAAACCTTTGTAGTAGTTGATGTCTCAGCGTCGCTGAATAAGGGTAAATCTTCAACCGAAGAACCATTTTCATTTTTCTCCTTTGCCAAAATGATTGGCGGGATTGGTGAATCTATTAGCCACACCACATCTCAGGCGGGGAAAGCGGTGGTGGAGACAGCCGCAGGTGTAGGTGAGGTTGTTGGTAATACAACGTTGGGGACAGGCAAGGTATTGGTCGATACCGCGACTGGCGTAGGTAAGGCAGTCAGTGATACTGTCTTTCACACCGGAAAAGCGGTAGTGGAGACAGCATCGGGAGTAGGAGGTGCGATCGCAGGTGTTGGTGGGGCAATTGGCAATAATGCGTCCCAAGCAAGTAAAGCTGCTGTCAAAACAGCAGTAGGAGTGGGCGGAAGTGCAGCAAAGCACAGTTACCAAGTCCTCAGCCAAATCACAGAATTTGTCGCGGGTACTCCGATTCTGCGAAAAGTCGTCGATCAGGTTGATTTGATGAAAGCGGAGACAGCGGTTAAGAAGCTGAAGCAAAAGTATCCCAATGAAACGCCAAGACAACTCGCGCACCGCTTTATGGTGGAGAAAGCGATTTATGCCGGAAGTAGCGGATTGTTCACGAGTTTGGTGCCAGGGGCAGCCGCTGCCTTGTTTGTTGTTGATTTAACCGCAACCTCTGCACTACAGGCGGAAATGGTGTATCAAATTGCAGCCGCTTATGGGCTTGACATTCGCGACCCAGCACGTAAAGGTGAAGTCTTAACGGTTTTTGGTCTAGCTCTGGGTGGAAACAGGCTGATAAAGGTAGGTTTAGAGTTATTACAAAATACGCCTGTAGCTGGTGCGGTGATTGGGGCAAGTTCCAATGCAGTGATGCTATATACAGTAGGTTATGCGGCTTGCCGCTTTTATGAAGCGAGGCTGAATTCAGAAGCGACAGAGGAAACCTTAGCCGCTTCCAAGGAGGCGAGTCAAGACTACTTAAAAGGTGCGATCGCACAGCAAATCATCATGGATCAGATTTTGGTTCATGTCATCTGTGCTGAGAATCCAGAAAAATCCTGGGAAGACATTTTGCCAGAATTAGAAGCACTGAACATTAGTCCTGCCTCATTAGCGGTGATTAAAGCGAACATCAAATCTCCGCCACCATTGGATCAACTTCTTGCTCAACTCAACCGTGATTTTGCTATGCCACTCTTAGCCCAATGTGAGCGAGTTGTTCAACAGGATGGGACGACGACACCAGAAGAAGCAAAGATCATCGAAAAGATTTCTCAGAAGTTCCAGATTGATCTCAAGGCGATGAAAGAACAACTGGTAGCAAAATAGCTCACTAAATTTATAGCAGAAAGCCGTCAGCTATCAGCTATCAGCTTTTTGGTTTTCCTCGCTCTGCTCTTGTTTCACACACCTCCTGCTGCACCTCGTCTCTCTAGGAAACCGCTTATAGCTACTCTTCACTCTCATTATGCAAACATTCTGTAGCAAATCCTTGCAAGGCGTTGCTCAATGAGATAATGCTTTTGGTAAATTTTGAATCGGTTAGAGGAAAAGCGATCGCTTTTTCCTTACCGCTTCCAACTCAAGCCCCCAATTGCCTGTAGCTGTGGCTTTAGCCAACCTTCGTCTTACATAAGGCTAAAAGTCTACAAGCTTTACATCTACTTAAACTATTTATTCCTGCTTCTCAATTTCGCTCCAAGAAGACACTCTGTAGCTTGAGACTTACGCAACAATTTCAAGACGAAAGTATCACCATGTCAATTACAGGTTCACTCTCAGACTTTTCCTTACAAGAAATTTTTCAGTTTCTTGAGAACGGGAAGAAAACGGGTTTACTAACACTTCGTACATTGCCGGAATCCCCAACGACACTGATATCATTTCATTACATCTGGGTATCTCAAGGGAACCTTGTTGCAGCAGCTAACCAGTTAAATCACAACGGATTAGTTTCACTGATTACTCAATACCAGTGGGTGAGTAACCGAGCCGTTACTAAACTAGCTCAGTTTTCTCCTCCCAATCAACCACTAGGTTTATATCTAAAAAATCAAGGTGTTCTGCAAATGGCACAACTCGAACACCTATTTCAAATGCAAGTTGTGCAAGAACTATGTCCCTTATGTGAAGCGAACGATGCTCTATTTAAATTTGACCAAAATGTGCCACTACCGATGCAAGAAATGACTGGATTGAGTGTATCTGGAGTGGCTTTAGAGTTGATGCTGCAAAAACTCGTTTGGTTACAAAAAGTTTTTAAAGCAAGAGAGCAACTGCGAGAAAAGAGTGGATTAGGTGGCGCTCATGAAAAGTATTGTTGCCAGCTTAGCTTAATTCTTGATACTGCCTTTTTTCACTCATTGAATTTCTCCTTATTTGATATTAGCGCTGGATTCGCCAAGCTCTCTCACGTTCTTGAATTACGCGATCGCCCTTATGATTTACCTAAAAGTAGAGAGGTGCAAACAGTATGTTGTGCCGGAAGATAAAGTCCTATGGCTAATCTGAAAAATAGGCAATACTTGAGGAATAACTTCTAAAAGGATTGAAGGCGATCGCGCTCTAAAACAGCCGCAACCTTCTATAGAACCCATTTGAGATCTATTCCTGAAACTAAAAGCCTTGCAGCTAGCTGGTTTTATCCCTGTTCTTGCAAAAAACAGTCTTGTTAAGCAAGCTCTATCATTGATCGCAAAGTAACGGCTTACTTCAAAGCCAAGCACCCCAGCAAAAGATGTCAAATGGGTTCTATACAAGAGGGCAATCGAATTTGGCTGAACTACGAGCTAAGTTACAAATTTTATAGATTGATCGTCAGGATTTTTTTCTTGCTTTTTTTGTCGCTCAACACGACTGTATTGTAGGGTGAGGTATCCGTTCCCAGCGGAATTGGCAGCCCAAAACTGGGACTTTTATGATCGAGTTCGCCTAAATCAATGCTTTTCGTTATATCGCCATCTGTTGCCAGATAAGCGGTAAGTTCGCCTTTATAATCTTCAATTAAAAAGTCTCTAAAGAAAAGGACTTCCCCAGCCTCAGGAGCTATACCAAGGATGACCGTACCGTTGAAAGTTGCGCCTTTTCGTTCTTCATCAACCGTTGCCATTATGATTTCCGAGGGGTCTTGACCGGACATATCTGTCATAAACTTTTTCCTGGGCGAATTCTCAACAATTGAAAATGATTTTACAAGAGCGCTATGGGCGATCGCAAAACTCTCAAGACGTATTTCTGCATCGGTCTTGCAAATGTATAGCCAAGTTACTTCTGGTTATACGCCTAATTGGAAGATTGAGTAGGGATGAGTAGAGGCTGAAAGCGATCGCGAAGCGTTGCTGCAAAGCAGATCGCATCGCAGAAACCTGATAGAGGGAGACGTTGAGAAGTTTCCGGATTCTGTTCTAGCAACCTACGAGAGCCACGGGAAGGGGTAGGCAGGAACACCAAGGTCAATTGCTTGTAGGTCATTTTCAAGGGGTCAGGAAGCGATCGCCAATCCTTGAGCCAGTTGTCCAGGACAAACAGGACTGTCCTGAAGACAGCGGTCACTGATGTAGGGTTGTCCATGTGGAAGAGAGTCGTCGGGAGCTTCGTGGTCGCGATCGCCCTTCCGGTCAAATGCTAGTCACCACAAGAGAGGTTTAGTCACCACGGGTCGCGGCGGCGGCGGATTCCTTGGGATGTCCATGCCGAAGAGAAGTCACCTGGTTTTATCCCTGTTCTTGCAAAAAACAGTCTTGTTAAGCAGGCTCTATCATTGATCGCAAAGTAACGGCTTACTTCAAAGCCAAGCACCCCAGCAAAAGATGTCAAATGGGTTCTATACAGTTTCACGTTCTGATGATGTGGAATTAGGAAGAGAATAACATTCGTCGCTACTGCTATATAAAAAACCGCCCATAGCTCAAAATGGGCGGTAGGAGGTTAGAGATCAAGTTACCAAGAGCAAGAAGAGTTACCTGGAACGCACAAACTCTTTTTACTTAAGTGCCAGTGGAGAACGTCCGGAGAGTAAGGCTTTCGTTGTAGATTCACCTGCTTTTTGTAGCTGTCGTGTTAGCTGTAGACTCAAAAGCCCCAGCATTAGCGACTGACCGATGACTGCTAGAAAGACACTGATTCCACTAACAGTCTCCAAACCGATCCAAGGGACAGCGGAAAACATCCACATACCAGGGTTTGTGGTTGGTGTCATTGCTAGTAGGCTGAAAACTATTGGTGGTAGGACGATTAAGCTAGCGACGCTTGTCGCGGCTAAAGGTGCCCGCTTCGGTGTTTTCATGAACAGCATGACTTGAGCAAGGGCAGCGTAGACGGAGATTAGAGTCACTGTTACCAGCAGCCCCCAAATTGCTAAAGTCTTGTACTCATTAATCGGCCATAGCGCCATCCAAGCAAGCAAACTTACAGAAGCGATCAATAAATTCAACATCACACTGAAGATAGCAGGGCTTTTTTCACCCCAAACTAAATCAGCAACAATGCCTCCTTTGCGGGAAGAACGCTTTTGATGGCGGTAACGTACCCAATCCTGCATCGCTTGACGGTGTGGACTTAGCGCTGCAATTAGACCTAAAAACAGCAGCAGGTTGAATACCAGCACCATTTGATAATTATCAAATAGACCTTTTGAAAGTGGTCTCCATTCTGAAATTTGAGGATTCAGAGCAAATCCAAGCAGCACGACTTCAAAGCAAGCCGTCAGCCAGTAGCTTTGTTGTTTACCCAAAAGAGTAGCGCTGGGGTTATGGAAGCAACGTTTAAGTGCTTGCCACACCCAGAACGTCCACAACCCGTAGTTGAGTACCATACAAGCTGCCAGACTCCAAAAACTCGCCCCAATTGGCAGATGAAACATCTGTAGTTCTCTGAACCCTCCAGTAGGGGAGCTATTAGCAGCATCTAGAGAATAGGAATCAATCAGGTACGGTACCAATATTGTGGGATTAAATAGATTCAGCCAGTCTAATGGGTTGTGTATGACGACATTGCCACCAACCCTAGCCATGCCAAACACGAACAGCAGCAAGACACCACTACCTAACCAAGCTTGGAAACCTCCTAACCAGGTACCCACTAAACCAAATAGCAGGGCTGCACTGTAAAACAACAAGCAACTAGCCGCCAGGACACCGTAAAATGATAAAACCTGAGTGAGAGGAATTTGACCCAACAACCCAGCGACAAAATGTAACGGCAAAGCTAAACCACTCACCAAATAGAGCAGAATCGGTACTCCCAGAAGCTTGCCTGTTAAGATGCTGCGACTAGACTGAGGGGCAAGACGCAGAAAGTTCAGCGTACCTCGTTGTTCTTCTTTCGAGAGGTCACTGATTAGCATATAAGTGCCGACCACTAGTAAGGCAAAGATAGCGGTGATACTTAGTGAGGCAAATACGTCTGTCCACCACAGCGACCAGTTAATCACAAAACCACCCAAACCGTCAGCAACGCAGGTAGGAGCAGCATACTCTCGGGCGACGTTAGTGCAGAAGCGGTTTTGAACTACATTTTTACCATTAGCAACGGGTAGCTGAGCTGAGAACACCATCAGCAATAGTAGTTGACCCAAGAGGGACATTGCGACAGCAATCAGGATGTTGCGAGGCTTGAGCCGTCCTTTGAGTTCTCTAAACCATTGGGGATTCCACTCACCCACTTGGTTAACAAAATTCACAACCATGTATTTTTAGTCTCCGTATGTAGAAGCGATACTAGCTTTGAACCTGAATAAGTTAGGAGTTGCCTCAAAATCACAAGAGGACACGCTTACGGTTCCGGGCATAACTCAAAATTTTGAGCAGGTAAGGTTGCCTGATCCAATACATCAAGATGCCTGCTGATGACCCAGCTTGAGAAAAATTGTTTCCAAGTCTTCCTGGGTGCAATGGAACTCTGTTAGAGGAATCCCGGCAGCAACAAGTGATCGCAATAATCTAGCACAATCCTCCTGACCTCCTTTAAAGTCAATTCGCACACGCCCCGCTTCTGGTAATCTCTCACAGTTTTCGACTAAGGGATGCTTTTTGAGTTCCGCTTGCAGAGCATCTAGCTTACCTAGTGCTGACAAGAAAATTTGCTGACGACCGAGACGCTGATACAACTCATCTAACGAGGCACTTTCTACTAAATAGCCGAGTTCCATAATGCCTACAGCCGTACAGAGTTCAGCTAAATCGCTGAGGACGTGTGACGAAATCAAAATCGTCATCCCCGCTTCTTGCAACGTCTTAATAATTTCACGAAACTGCATCCGTGCGATCGGGTCAAGTCCAGACACGGGTTCGTCCAACAGCAGCAGAATTGGCTCATGAATAATCGTGCGAGCAAGGCTAAGGCGCTGTTTCATCCCTCGTGAGAGAGTAGAAATCATGCTGTTGCGCTTATTCGTGAGTTGTACCAGTTCCAAGACTTCGTGTAGGCGTTGGCGGCGTTGCTTGTGCCGTAAGCAGTAGAGTCGCCCAAAATAATCCAGGTAGTCCCAGACGGTTAAGTCATCATAAAGTGGGTAGTCATCAGGGAGATAACCCAAGCGCCGCTTCAGGGTTGGATTGCTATCATCCCGTAAAAGGCGATCGCCATTAATATAGATCTCTCCAGTTGTTGGTTCCTCCGCTGCCGCCAACATCCGAATCAAAGAGGTTTTACCTGCACCGTTTGGGCCAATCAATCCG
The DNA here is from genome assembly GCA_019358875.1 of Symplocastrum torsivum CPER-KK1. Classification (GTDB taxonomy): domain Bacteria; phylum Cyanobacteriota; class Cyanobacteriia; order Cyanobacteriales; family Coleofasciculaceae; genus Symplocastrum; species Symplocastrum torsivum. The sequence continues at coordinate 345 of JAHHIF010000011.1, read as the reverse complement.
TAAACGGTACCCGCCTCTACCTGTAAATCAACGTCATTGACAGCGATATGACGATCAAACTGCTTAGTGAGTCCGTGAGTAGAAATTGCCAGTTCTTTTGCCATGAGTGTTTTGGGGCGAGACAATTAGTTAGTGCCTAAAGCTGAGACCAGCTTTCAGTGTGTACCTGCTCTAGCTAAAAAGAGCGGCTTGTAAATATTCAGTCTTAATGAACGGAATACTAGACCATATTGGCAGAAATAAGTGACCAGCTTAAGCAGGTTCGGGAAACCCTTTAAATTTCCAGACAAAAGGTTTAGCCAGAGTGCGGTTGAAGTAGTTAATAAAATCAAGAATCTTCTGCTT
>JAHHIF010000010.1 GCA_019358875.1 Symplocastrum torsivum CPER-KK1 | reverse complement strand
GCGTTAGGATTCGGCATTAATTTCAAGGCTCAAAGTACTTCTTCCTTCTTGACGGGAGCATCTTTCAGTGTATCCCTTTTTGCTTCCTTTTTTAACTGGTCACTTATTTCCGCCTCGCTGCACTAGCATTTTGGGTTGATTTCAATTTCTTACGTGAAAAAGTCCGGTATCACTACCGGACTTTTCTATAGGTAGGTGTTGGCACTGCTGTTCCTTAAGAGTATTTCCAGCAGCTACATCGGTTTAACCGTTAGTGTATTGATGCTGCGATTGTACAGAGCTATTAGTTGATGTCTTTAGACCCAGAGATGGGGCAACTCGCTCTACTTCGTGCTGAGTTTGAATGCGATCGCCTGTCTGAATATCAAACCAGTGAATCGCTTCTGGTGCTATAGATAAGCTTATGTCTTCTCCTTCCCAGGCTTGATGAGTCGGTAACAAAGCACGTATCCTCAACTCAGAACCCTTAACCCGAACGCTAATAAGATTTTGCATTCCCAGGTTTTCCACCAAGAAAATTCGTCCCTGAATCGCTAGCCTATCATCAGGCTTGGCGAGGTTGACATCTTCTGGACGGATACCCGCGACAACCTGTGGTGGCGTTGTGGGTAGGGTCGGCAAAGGAATTCTAAAGTCACCCAAAACAGCATTATTCCCATCGCAGTTGAGGGTCAGTAAGTTCATTTGGGGACTGCCTACGAAACCAGCAACAAACTGGTTGGCGGGTCTATTATAGATTTCACTCGGTGGGGCAAGCTGTTGCAGGTTGCCATCGTATAAAACTGCAACTTTACTAGAAAGGGTCATCGCTTCCGTTTGATCGTGAGTCACGTAGACCACTGGTGTCTGCTGTTGGTCGAAAATCTGTTTCAAATCCGCCCGCACTTGCTCACGCAACAAGGCATCAAGGTTACTCAACGGTTCATCCAGCAAAAAGATATCCGGTTGACGCACCAAAGCACGACCTAAAGCAACCCGCTGTCGCTGACCACCAGACATTTGACCGGGTTTACGATCCATCAAGTGTTGCAGTCCAAGTTTGTCACCAACATCACTCACGCGCCGCTGGATTTCATCAGATGGCATTTTGCGTAACTTCAGACCAGCGGCAATGTTTTCATAGACCGTCATGTGGGGATAAAGAGCATAGCTTTGGAACACCATCGCAATGTTACGTTTACCTGGCCCAACACGGCTAACATCACGCCCATTAATGATTACTCTGCCACGAGTAGGCGGCTCTAAACCAGCAATCAGGCGTAATAGTGTTGATTTACCACATCCCGATGGTCCCAACAGGGTGAGGAACTCTCCCTCGTCTACATCCAGACTGATGTCCTTAACAGGGATTACTTTAGGAGTGTAGGTTTTGTTGAGATTTTGTAGTTCAAGCTTTGACATAGTTTTTATCACTCATTGGTATTGGTTATTGGTTATTGGCTATTAGTTATTAGTTATTTGCGAACAACAAACAACAAACAACAAACAACAAAAGACTATCCCTTAACAGCACCAGCCGTTAAACCTTGGACAATCTTACGTTGGAACACGAGTACGAGGACAACTAAGGGAAGCGTACCTAATACTGTAGCGGCTGCGATCGGACCATAGGGGATTTCAAACACCGATGCTCCACTGAGTTGAGCCGTTGCAACAGGAATAGTCTTCATTGATTCACGGGTGATGAAGGTCAGGGCAAAAATGAATTCATTCCAGGCAGAAATGAAGGTGAGAATCCCAGTTGTTGCCAGTGCGGGAAGTGTCATCGGTAGCACAATTTGGGTTAACATTTGAACTGTGCTGAAACCATCAACCCTAGCGGAATCTTCTAAATCTTTTGGAAGTTGCTGGAAGAAACTCCGCATTACCAGGATTGTTAGCGGCAAATTGATTGCGGTGTAAGAAATAATTAGGGCTAAGTAGTTATTACCTAAATCCAAATATTTGACGACTTCTAACAGTCCCAAAAACAGCAATACAGCAGGAAATAGCGTCACGATCAAGATAGTAGCAAGGATGATTTTCTCTCCAGGCAATCGCATTCGTGCTAAGACGTAGGCGGCTGGAGCGCCCAATCCTAAAGCGAGTACTGTTGAAGTGATGGAAACGAAAGCGCTATTTAAGATATAAGAGGTAAACGGACGGCGAACGAACAGAGACTGGTAATGCTCCAAGGTGAGACGCCTAGGGACATAAACACTGGGAACAGCAGAGATATCTTCGTTGACTTTGAACGAGGTTAGTACCTGCCAGAGGATAGGGGCAAGGAAAAAGGCAACAACTAAAAAGACTGAGATTGGCAAAACAATTTTTCGCCAGTTGAATGTTGAGGCTTCTTGCGATCGCTGATTTGCAACGGTAGTCATAGGTGGTGATTGGTTGTTGGTGATTGGTGATTGGTACGAGCAAACAACTAAGAACTAACAACTAAAAACTAGCTATCTAGCTCCTGCGGCGTTGGCACGCGCTCTAGAGAGGAAGTAAGCTGCGATCGCAACTGCTGCGACAAGTAACAAAAATGTTACGACAACAAGTGCTGCACCATAGCCGAAGTCCAAGTAGCGCATTACAGTCCCGTAGATATAGATGGAAACCGTCTCCGTCGCCCCAGCAGGACCCCCTCCCGTCATTACCTGAATCAAGTCGAAGATACCAAACGCCTGAGCAAACCGGAACAGCAGAGCAATCACGATTTGGGGCATCAGAAGTGGTACAGTGATTTTCCAGAAACTCTGCCAAGCGGTCGCCCCGTCAATCGAATGGGCTTCATAGAGGTCTCCCGAAATCGATTGCAACCCAGCAAGCAGAAGCAGGGCAATAAACGGTGTTGTTTTCCAAACATCAGCTAAAATCACAGCAATCATTGCCAAGGTTGGGTCGCCAAGCCAACTGATGCCAGTATCGATCACACCTACTCGCCGCAAAATGTCGTTGACGACACCATACTGGTCATTAAAAATCCATGCCCAAGCCAGTCCCATTAAAGCTGTTGGCAATGCCCAAGGTAGGAGGGAAATGGTTCGCACGATGCCACGCCCTCTAAAGGCTTGGTTCAGTACTAGGGCGACACCCATCCCTAAGAGCAATTCCAACAAAACGGAACCAAAAGTAAAGACGCTGGTGTTCCACATACTCTGCCAGAAGCGCCCATCGCCAATCATCCGTCCGTAATTATCAAAGCCGGAGAAAACGAGTTTCAGTTGCGTACCAAGGTTTTGGGTGAATAAGCTTAACCAAAAAGCTCTCAAGATTGGGTAGGCAAATACTAGCAACAGCATGATTAAAGCTGGAAGAAGTAGCATCCAGCCTGTCCTCTGTTCTCGTGCCCGAATTGCGTCTTGTGTCATTGGTCGATGGTTATGAGTTGATTGTTAGGAGTTGATTATCAACAGACTAGTCACTTTTGAACAATTCTCCATTTCAGCCGCGCCTTATTTTAAAAAACTCAAAAAAGACACAGCAGGTTTAAATTAGTTCAGGATATTTCGAGTTTCACTCTTGGGCAGCTTTCATGGCTTGTTCAGGAGTCGTGCAGCCAACAAAGAACAAAACGTTAAGAACTAACGGCTACTGTTTGAGCAGGCGTTGACTTTTGTGAAACTGGGGCGCGTCCAAAGCCACCTAAGATATTGCGGGTTTCTTGAGCAGCAGCTTTCATCGCTTGTTCTGAATTCATACGTCCAGTGAAAGCCGCGCTGAGGTAACGCTGCAAAACGTCTGACGCTTGAGCGTATTGTGCAATGGGGGGACGTAAAGCGGGGTTTTGAACTGCCTCAAACAGTTGCGTGAAGTAGGGGAATTGGGCAAGAATTTCTGGGTCTTTAAAGAGTGTCTGCAGACTGGGAATCAAGCCAGTTGACAAAACAAACTTCTTCATCGTCTCCTCACTGGTCATGAACTGAATGACTCGCCATGCTTCCTCTGGATGTCTAGTGGTTTTAGATATGCCTAAACCCCAGCCACCCAAAGCAGAACCACCCGGATGCCCTTGACCGTGAATCATCGGTTTGATACCAACTTTGCCCCTAACATCTGAGGCTGGGTCATTGGCTAGTTTCAGAACATAAGGCCAGTTGCGTAAGAAGGCTGCCCCGCCATTTTGAAACAACAGACGGGTTTCTTCTTCCCCATAGGTCACAACACCACGCGGCGAAAGACCATTGGTTATGGTATTGCGGAGAAACTCAACAGCTTGTATTGCCTCTGGTCGGTCAAGTCCGACTTCCAACGTCTCAGGGTTAGCCCAGAAGCCACCGAAGCCTTCGAGTACCTCAACAAACATCGCAGAAACGCCCTCGTACTGTTTGCCCTGCCAGAGGTAACCCCAGTCAACTGCGTCCTGCTTTTGCAAGTTAGTCCCAATTTGTACCATCTGCTCGAAGGTTTCGGGGGGTTCAACTCCAGCTTGTTTCAAGAGGTCGGTGCGATAGTAAAGCACCCCAGCATCGGATGTTGTTGGGATACGATACAGGCTGTCCTGGTACATACTCCCCTCAATGTTACCCTTGACAAACTTTGAGAGTTGTTCCTGGGGAAGCCGACCTGTGAGATCCATAAGCCAGCCAGCAGCCGCAAACTTAGGCACCCAGACAATGTCCATATTGAGAACATCATAGGGTGAGTCACCCAGTAGGAAGGCCGAGGTGTAGAGGTTCTCGACCAGGTTGCTATCGAAGGGCCCTTCAACAACATTGAGCCGAATATCTGGGTTTTTCTCGTTGAATTCTTGGAAGAAGGGTGCCCAATTCGCCCGGTCTTGACCTTGCATCAGCATTGTGATCACAACGGGTTGTTGGGTCAGGGCTGGTAGTATCCAGAAGTTAAACACGAGAATAAAGGCAACAAGGATTCCCAAGAGGCGAGGGACTCCTAATCTTCTCACCAATTTCCTTAGGCGTCTTCGCCGTCCACCTAATTGTTGAATATTGCTCATCTGTAGATAAGATATGGAAATTAATAAGCTATTCCCTTAGGGATAGCTAATGCCTTAGGTTCTGTGTAATTGCACACAAACCATTATTCTTTTAGTCATATCTTGATTTGATAAGGTCGCGATCGCTAAAAATAATTAATGTAAATAAATGCAACCTAAGTATAGGTTGCTTAACATTTTATTCAACGAAAGATAAAAAATAAAATTAAGTATCTATCTAATGAGTGAAGTGGTAAATACCTACCTCTCAACCTAGCGGCAAATACACAAAAAACTCAATTAGTATTTATTGTACTCATTTTGCTTTACATATTTTTCTAGTAACTATAGCGTTTCTCTATTTGCTAAGGCACAAAGTAGTTGGCTTTAAAGCAGAAGGCTCCAGGGCAAAGGCAGAAGTTGAGTGTACTCCACTTACTTGAGAACCGCTAATATCGACTTTGAGTTTCTGATAGGAACTCAACGCTCGAATCCTTAAATAGCAAGTTTTTCAGGGTCTAGCTTCGAGCGTGATTTTCCGAGAGTGACAGAAGAAGGATATATCTATCTAGCTACCGGCTTCCAATACTGCGCGTGTTTCATCAGCGGCTGATTTCATAGCTTTTGCAGGAGTAAATCGAGAATTGGTTAGTGCTGCACTCAGGTAACGCTGCAAAATATCAGAGACTTGGGCATATTGAGCAATTGGAGGACGGAGAACGGTATTCTCTGCGACTTCTAGTAGCTGTGGGTAGTGAGAGTATTTACTAACAATCTCTGGGTCTGTAAATAACTCTTTTCGACTAGGCAGGTAACCTGTCTCTATAATATACGGGCGCTGTGCTTCGGCACTGGTAAGGTATTGAATCGCTCTCCAAGCTTCCTCTGGATGTTTGGAGGTTTTGGAAATTCCTAGTCCCCAACCTCCTAGACAAGCACCGCTTGTTTTACCTGGAGCATGAACCATCGGTTTAATCCCAAACTTACCCTTGATTTTTGAAGATTCCTCATTAGCTAAAGGCCAAACATAAGGCCAATTGCGTAAGAAGACGACATCCCCACTCTGAAATAAACGTCGGGTTTCCTCTTCCTGATAAGTAGGCACTCCAGGTGGAGAAATGCCTTTGTCGATGGTGCTTTTAAGAAACTCAACGGCTTGAATTGCCTCAGGTTTATCAAGCCCTACTTCCAGTGTTTCGGGATTAACCCAGAAGCCTCCGAAACCTTCTAGGATTTCCACAAACATCGCTGACAAGCCTTCATATTGACGTCCTTGCCAGACATAGCCCCAACGCGCTGCTTTTTTCCCTTGTAAGTCTTGAGAAATGTTGATTAACTCCTCAAAGGTTTCTGGCGGTTCGTATCTTGCTTGTTCTAGCAAGTCTTTGCGGTAGTAAAGCATTCCCGCATCGGAACGGAGGGGAATTCGGTAGAGTTTACCTTCGTAGCGTCCCGCCTCTACATCCTTGTCCAGAAAGGCTTTTAACTCTTCATCAGTGATGCGACTAGACAAATCCATAAGCCAGCCAGCCGCCGCAAATTTACCTGCCCAGACGACATCCATATTCACTAAATCGTAGGGCGAGTCACCAAGGATAAAAGAGGCAGTGTAGAGATTTTCGTACAAGTCGGAGGCGTTAGGTCCCTCAATAATCTGGATGCGAATGTCTGGATTTTCTTTCTCAAAGTTCTTGATGAGAATATCACTCCACGGTGGAACTTCGGGAGCAATCATCATCAAGGTTAGCGTAACAGGTTGTTGAGTTAGCGCTGGTTGCACCCAGAATTGATACACCAAGAAATAGGTAATCAGGATTCCCAAGAAAAGAGGGAATCCAATGCCGCATATCCAGCTTATTAGCTGTACGCCTAATTTTTGCAGCTTGCTCATTTTCGATAGGACAATTAATGGCAGAGTAAATGTCTAAAGCAATCTGTTGCGATCGCATTATTGTGAAGAACAATCCCCACAATGCGATCGCAAGCATAAACATCTAAGCTCAGTCATAGCATAGCCACATTTTTGCCGCAGTCCATTGAATCGCTGGAATTCTTAAGCTAAGAATCTCAACATTTTGTTCAATAATCTTAAAAAGTTAAGATTTAGCCGATTTCAGCTCTTGAAACATTGGCAGAAGGAGATCGACATCTAAGAAAAAGACTGTTAGAGGTGCTGACCCTTCTTGAGGAATAACTGCAACATGACTTGCGACTTCTAGTGTATCCGAACGCCGATAAGACTCTGGAAGAACACGAATCATTGATAATGGCACTTCAGTTAACACTGGAGCCTCAACAACTGGAATACCATAAAACTCACCTTTTGTACTTTTTACAACTATGAGATATCCTTCTTGCTCCGTGTTTTTGAATTGGCTAGATTGAAAAAATCGACGATGCAAATCAACAACCGTCACTTCACTATTTTCCAGATGAGTGACTCCTATATGATTCAACCCACTACTATAAGTAGCTGTGTGATTAACCACTTTATAAATCGACTCAATCCGTAAGGCTAAGTTTAAAGCCCCCATGCTAAAAACGATGAGTTTGAGAGAGGGGGCGATCTGTCGAGTCTTAGAAATCGTTGAGTTTGCAGGTGGTTTGTTGATGATAGTATTACTCATGTCACAAAATAAAGTTAGTAGTTCATTGTTAGAAATTAGTTGTTACACAGAAAACATTTAACTAGCTCAGACTGATTTTTAAAGCCTTCAAATGCTCTGTATAACAACTAAATCCAACAAATAATAATCTCTCAAGGCGCAGAATTTAGAGTGTGACAACCTCCTGAGAAGAGTGGCTAGAGAGTAGCAATCTATCAGATTCAGGAGAATTTTGACTGATGATTTGTTTGATTGCTGCTACAAAATCTTGCTCAAGATAAGGCTTGGTGAAGTAGGCAGTAGCACCCAATTGCATCGCTAGCCAACGATGCTTATCATTACTGCGAGAGGTGAGCATGACGACAGGAATCTTGGAGATTTTGAGGTCTTGGCGACGACAGCTAAGAAACTCAAAACCGTTCATGTTAGGCATTTCAATATCACACACAACCAGATTCACAGCGGGACTTTGCTGCAATTGCTCGATCGCTTCTCGTCCATCCCGTGCTTGCAAGACTCGATAGCCTGCCCGTTCTAGGGTAAGTGCAAGAGTTCGTCGCAAAGCTGCGGCATCATCAACAACCAAAACAGTCGGCGCTTTCGTTGTTTTGATGACACTCTTGTTACTCGATGAACCTTTGTTTGTCAAGCCGTTGATGTGTTGCGAATTCGGATCAATTGTAGTTGCCGTTGCAGTTAGATTTTGTCCCAAAATTTGGTTGAGTAGAGCAGCCGTATCAATGACCGGAATCAAACTGCCATCTCCTAAAATCGTACAGCCGTAAGTAAAAGTAGGTGGGGCAATGACTGAGCCAAATGGTTTGATCACGAGTTCTTGCTCAGTCACAAGACGATCAATCTCCATTGCAACCACTTGTTGCCCTTGGCGAAGGATTAGCAGAGGTAACGACCAACTCGCGGGAGACGCAACAGAAATTAACGCCTTACTAGGAGACGTATCTGGCAACGGGCAAGCATACTCTAAGAGATCGGCAAGTCGATACGTGGGCACGATTTGTCCTCGCCAGTGCAAGAACCGTTGTGTCCCTGATTCTTTAATTTGCTCAGCTTTCGGAACGATAATTTCTTCAATGCTATCGGACGGCATTGCCAAGGCAGTCGAGCCGATAAAACAGACGAGTAATTTTGCGATCGTCAGTGTTAAAGGAAGACGTAACGTAAAGGTAGTACCAACTCCCGGCGAAGAAGAGACAGTAATCGTGCCTTTGAGCGATCGCATTTGTGCTCTCACTACATCCAAGCCCACACCTCGTCCCGACAACTCACTCACCTGGCTTGCTGTCGAAAATCCTGGCTCGAAAATCAATTCAAATAACTGATTATTAGGAATCGCTGCGGCTTGTTCAGCCGACAACAATCCCATTTCTTGCGCTTGAGTACGAATCCGTTCCAGATTTAAGCCCTGACCATCATCCCTCACTTCGATAATGGTTTGACTACCTTGGTGGTAAGCTCGAACTTCAATCAGCCCTTCTGCTGACTTACCCTGTTGAATCCGGATTTCTGGAGCTTCTATACCATGATCGAACGCATTTCGGAGCAAGTGTAGTAAGGGATCGTAAAGTTTTTCCAAAACAGCCTTGTCCACCAACACACTCGTCCCACTCAGTTTGAGCAACACAGGTTTGCGATAGGTTGTCGAGAGATCACGCAGCATCCGAGGATAGCGATTGAGAACTTCCCCCAACGGCAACATCCGCGCCCACATCAGTTCATCTCGTAACTGAGTCAGCATTTGTCGCTGCTGTTCTAGCGATTGATCAGTTGCTTTCGCAAACAGAACAATATCATCAACGGCTTCTTCAAACTGCACCATATCATCGAGAAGTCCTTGCAACTGCAAGTGCAAAAAACCGTAGCTGTCCAATTCCAGAGAGTCAAAATTGGAGTTGTCCGTTGTGTCTTGCTCACCAAATTTAGTTGTCTCGTTTATCCAGGGTGAGTTTGCAGTTGGCTCACCTAAAGAATTTATCCCTTGTGTTCTGGCGCTTCTACCCAGTGAGATAACCCCAGGATGTGAGGCAATTGAGCCAGCACTTGACGTACTAACTAGCATCTGATCTGATAAAGCTTGCAACTGACTCACCGTACTCTGAACACGGGTGAATCGATTGAGCAATTCTCGGACTGAGCCTTGTAGTTGATCATTTTGCAGGGAAAGCCCATTACGATTAATGGCAAGCTCACCCACCAAGTTATTCATCCGTCCTAATCGGTTGGAGTCAACCCGCACCGAAAGTTGAGGAGTGGCAATGTCTTCTTGTTTATTGGACGGCGTTGCCTCAGTGAGTTGATTAACCTGAGTTAAATTGTCTGGCTTTGTGACAGGGACAAGATTTCCAGCAGCGGTGGGGGTGAGGATGTCTTGAATAGATGGCAGACTCTCAAAGATTTCCTCAATCGATTGAACCGCACCTTCTAATGTTTGGGGTATATCGGTGGGAGATAAGGATGCGGTGGGTAGCCGTTCTTCTATTTCAGTGAGACTATCCTCTGTTACTTGTTCCGCTGCTGTTTGAGTCTCGGATGTCACAAAAACGCCACCAAAAACCTCCTCTAGTACGGGGGTTTCTTCTGGAGACAGAGACGTGGTGAGTTGCAGTTCTTCTATTTCAGTAGGACTATCCTCTGTTACTTGTTCCGCTGCTGTTTGAGTTTCGGATGTCGCAAAAACGCCACCAAAAACCTCGTCTAGCAAGGGGGTTTCTTCTGGAGACAGGAACGTGGTGGGTAGCCGTTCTTCGATTTCAGTGGCACTGTCCCCTATTACTAGTGCTGTTTCAGTCTCAGATGTCGCAAAAACACCGCCAAAAACCTCGTCTAGTACGGGGGTTTCTTCTAGAGACAGAGACGCGGTGAGTTGCAGTTCTTCTATTTCAGTAGGACTATCCTCTGTTACTTGTTCCGCTTCTGTTTGAGTCTCAGATGTTGCAAAAACGCCGCCAAAAACTTCCTCTAATAAAGGATTTGTGGGAGTTTCTGTGGCTTCAACCTCAAATGATGTGGCTTGAGTAATCCATTCAACCTCTGTGGATTCTGGTACGTCTGAGCCTTCCGTCTCAGGATCACAGAGCGCAAAACTGTCTGTCATCCATTCCGCAGAAGCCGCGAAGGTTTCATCTACTGTCCAGTTTTCATCGACCTCGATAGGTGTATTCTCTACACTGTTCTCAGGTATCGCAATAGCGCTGCTGAAGAGTTCATCCAGGGAAGGTACGGTAGCTTCGACACTTTCCTCAATCGACTCTACTTCAGCCTGGGTATTGTCTGGGAATTCGGTAGCAGTTGGATTAGCCAGTGCCATTAAAGCTGGCGAGGGAGTAATTTCCTTGCTGTTTTGTAGTGATTCGTAGGCACTAGCACCGGGGATAATCATTCCCAGCACCGCTTGTCTGCTGAGTTGAAAATCTGACAGAGCAAGTTGAGCAATCACCAAAGCCCTCTCAGGATGAGCCTCCAAAGCCGCGAGAGTCGTTTTTGCGATCGCTCCAAATTCTGGCTGATTCAGTAACTCGGCAAAGCCTGCAAATACCTCGGCTTGCGCCCGAAGTTCTCCTGCGACTTCATAGTTTTGAGGCTGAGCGACGACAGCCGAGAGGTGTTCTAGTCCTTCTCGCACATCAATATCAAAGATCGATGTCGTCATATCGATCCCTAAGTCAGCCGAACTCGGCATATAATTGTCTACCTGAGCCAAAGCCTCTCCAAATTGTTCTTCAAGCTGGGTGAAGATTGGGTCAGCTAGGGCTAAAGCACTCTCAGCATCAAAGTAACCTACCTGAATCTGCTCCATCAAAGGTAAACGCAGACAGTCGTAAGCTTGCAGAAGTTGGCTCTCTAAGTCAGTATCAATCTCTATTGTTTCGTCATAGAACACCTTGAAGAGCGTTTCTAGACGGTGAGCTAAAGTTGCGATCGCATCTAGCTCAACACTGGCAGAGCCTCCTTTGATCGAGTGTGCCGCTCGCATTAAATTGTGAACATTGGCAGTGCTGTGTTCTTGCCTCAGTGTCAGTAAACCCGCTTCGATCACCTGCAATAGATCAGGAGCCTCTTCTATGAAAAACTGATAGGCTTGGTCGCGGATATCAGAATTAATTGCCATGATTGGTTAATAGTTAATAGTTATTGGTTATTGATTATTTGTTATTGGTTAGTAGTCATTGGTTATTAGCTACTAAGAACTAACAACCAACAACTAAGAACTAAGAACTAACAACCAACAACTAACTGACTTTGAATCGACGGACATCCTCTTGTAGCGCCTGAGCTACCGTTAGTAGTTCCTCAAACGAAGACGACACAATACCAGCTTCCTTAGATGTATTGTTAGCACTTTTTGCCACATTCGTCATCGTTTGAGTCACAGCTTCTGAGGCTTGAGATTGAACAACAGTTGCTTGGGTAATTGCTTCAACCAATTGATTAATCTTGCTTGATGCGGCTGTAATTTTGTTCAGGCTTTGACGAGTTTCATCTACTAATTTGGTTCCCGTTACTACCTGCTCCGTACCTGCTTCCATCGCGGCTACCACCTCGTTTGTTTCTGCCTGAATTCCTGCGACTAGCTGTTCAATTTCGCTTGTTGCTTCCGCTGATTGTCGCGCTAGCGTTCGTACTTCATCCGCAACCACCGCAAAGCCTCGACCTTCTTCCCCAGCGCGTGCCGCTTCAATTGAAGCGTTTAGCGCTAGCAAGTTCGTCTGTGCGGCAAAGGTACTAATCAGGTTCACGACCGTCGAAATCTTTTGTGACGATTCCCCAAGGTGTTTGACTTTTTTGGCTGTTTCTGCAACTGTTTCTCGGATGGAGAGAATTCCATCTACGGTACGGTTCATCGCAATGTCCCCTTCTCGCACCGTTTGAGCGGATTCTTTTACAGCAGCTTCCGCTTGCTCGGCGTTAGCAGCAATTACTCGCACTGAGTGGGCCATTTCCTGAGCCTTGTTAAGTGCTTCGGCAATTTCCTCAGCTTGATGCAAGGCTTCTACCGATAGCGCTTGTACAGAGGCTTCGTTGGTGCTGGTTGTTTGGGCTACCTGGCTTGCAGCTTCTTGCACCTGAAGTACGATTTTACGCAAGTTAGCGACTGTGGAGTTGTACGAGTCTGCAATCGTCCCAATTTCATCAGCAGTTACCCTTGCCCGAATTGTCAGGTCTCCTTTACTGATTGGGTCTACTTCCATGAGCAGTTCCAACGCACGCTTTTGTAGTCCTTCTTTGAGCTGGCGCTGTTCTTCGGCAAGTTGTTCGGTTTCTTCTAAGAGAACAACCCGGTCTAAAGACAGACCCAACTGAGCGGCTAACTGCTTGAGGAAGTTAATTTCCGACGCTTGCCAATCGTGAGGAATCCCGCAGTGATGAACCATTAGTAAACCATAGGGTTTACCTTCCTGGAGAATTGGCACCTCTAAACTTGCCATGACTTGTAAGCGTTCCATGAACCGCCGTTGTGCTGGGTACAAATCGGCTTCCAGAACATTCTTAACGGGAAAGACACGACCATCGGCATAAAGATCTCGCAGTTGCTCTGGACTGTAAGATTCTTCAATTTTGTCGTTAAGAGCATGAGGCCAACCTCTTGCTACAGATTCGGCTGAAACATCGCCGCCACCATCAGGATTGAAGCGGTAAATCAAGACTCGATCCGCGTTGACAATGTAGCGGGCATCTTCGACTACCTTACTGAAGAGTTCGTTAAGGTCTTGCAAGTTAAAGGTACGAGTACCTGTAACTTTTCCCAGGAGTGCTTGTTCTTGCACGAATGTCCCCAACTGAGATGCCATCTGGTTGATGTTACTTCCCAAGACAGCGAGTTCGTCTTCTCCTTGAACGGTTAGACGAGTATCCAGTTCGCCCTGACCAATTTTGTCCACCGCCTTAGCCGCATCCAGAAGTGGGCGTGTGGCTCGGTTCGCAATGAATGCCGCGATCGCACCTACACCTAAGAGGGTAACACCCGTACCCAACAACACCGTGAGGAGCAACTGAGACTGGGTGGCTAACGCAATATTTCTGTTAGTCGCGATAATTACACTCCAGTTGAGTCCATATTGCTCTTTGAGTTGTTCAGTGGGATTGAAAACTTGCAGTGAGTTAACAAGGGTAACCTGGTCTTGCCCGAAAGTATAGGTGTCTTTACGACCTACTTTCTTGATCTGGGCAGTCATCAGGGGAAATACTTTATCGAGCGTTTGACCGACAGATTTTTCTGCGCTAGATGCGAAAATTGCGTTCTTGGAATCGAACGTAAAGAATTCTTGCGAACGGTCACCTGTGATTCCAAATACCTCTTGGAAAGTTGACACAGGGAGGCGGGCACGGATGATGCCGATTGTTTTGCCAGTAGCACTATCCTTGACTGGAGCAGCGAAAAATATACTAAAAACTCCAGTGGATCTGGAGGCTCGCGGCTCACTGATGAATGGGCGATCTGTTTTCAGCACTGCCTGAAACCAGTCATTCTGAGATGCATTATCTAGAGTCTCCCCATCCGATTTGTATAGGAAGTCGCCTTTAAGGTCAACAACACCAATACTGGTGTAGAGTCCGGAACTCTGGACGTACTCCTGAAGGAGTTCGTTTTTTTGCTCGACAGTGAGTGATTTCGCTACATTGGCATCACTGAAGATGGCGAGATTAGCATAAACCTCGATGTCTTTGTAACGTTCTCCTATGAAGGCTGTCAACTTGTCTGACAGGTCTTCGGTGTTGATTTGTAGGTCTGCAAAAGTGTCCTTCTCAAGCCCTTGGCTGGTAGAAATATAAGCGAATGTTCCAATCCCCAACACTGGGAGCGTACCGATGGCAAGGGCAACAAGCATTGCTTTGACTCGCAAACTCGTGGAGAGCCAGCCCAATCCTTTTTTGTGTCGTGGGTGACGAGTTCCATTATCCGGAAGCACCAGATCCACTGACTGAGGTTGTTTGAAGGCTTTTTGATCTTGGGAATATTCCACCTGTCGAAAAGAAGAGGAATTGGTTGCAGGCGATTGACCGCTGAGTTGCAGATTCTGGGGGTATGAACCGTTGCCATTGGAATCGTTGGAGGAGCTGGGCTTAGGAGAAAGCTGAGTCATGGAAGAAACCTCATTAATTAATAAATTCCGCGTTGAGACGGCAGATGCTCCTGAGGTAATACCAAGTTCAAATCTGTTAGCTGAGAGCAGTGGGTAATTTTTTGTCGCTGCTATTGATGAAATTGCCTGCAATAGAGATGGGAATGCGATCGCGTTCTATCAAGTCTGGTACTCTTTAACAAATTGTCTTGTTGAGAGACTTGGGCTTAAAGTCCATTGGTCATTGCTGTACAGGCGCAATGAATTGAGCGCCGCTTGACCACTAACCAATAGCAGTAACTTGTATAAAAGTAAGTTCCTAGACTTGATAACGAATTCTGTTACAGCTTGGGCATCGCAGCAATAATTGCTTTGCCATCAATGACGAATAGCATTTCCCCGTTGGGTTTCAACCAATATCCCCGCAGAAATGGTGTCAGTTCCGGGGTTAGAGTAGATGACGGTGGCGACTGAATCCAGTCTGTATTACACCACTCAATATCTTCGACTCGGTTGACAACAATACCTAACATTTGGCTATTGACGTTAGTTGGTGTTGTTGAGTTGGCACGAGTTTGCAACACAATCGCTGTATACTCTGAAGCGCTCATGGGCTGTTGATGCCAAGGAGTCAAACCGACTAAGTGACCTAAATCGACCATCCAGAGAATTTCACCCCGCCAGTTGTAGACACCCATGACCCAAGGCGGCATCTGAAAAATCGGTACAATCTGATCTCTGGAAATCGTTAGCACCTCAGTTAGCTGTTGAATCGGTAGCAGGGCGTTTGTATTGGGAAAAAGATGAAACCGCAAAAACTGTTCGCTTGCTTTGTCGGAGGGAGAGACTCGATTAATCTCATCTATAGTTGACGGTAATAGGGAATTTCGGATTGATAAAGAGTCGGACATTGATTTCCTCTCAGGCTTAGCAAGTCTCCAAAAACAATTAGGCGAACACCGAACTACACTCCACTACAGGGAAGCTAGCTATTCTCAAGGTCAGAATAGAAAGCTTGTCACATATCCTTTTTTTGCCGAGAGTGGGCAATGCCCACCCTTACAAGCTATGGGTAAAGAAAAGTTGGCTAGCAATTTTCTTTCCGGTTTATCGTTTGATTAGCTGTTTAACCGTGCGGATAAATTCTTCTTGGTCGATTGGCTTAGCCAGGTAAGCATCTGCTCCCTGTTTCATGCCCCAAAATTTATCCATTTCGCCTCCTTTGGTTGAGCAGATCACGATTGGGATACTGCTGGTTTCCGCCGCCGCTTTCAGTTCACGACAGACTTCAAATCCACTACAGCCTGGTAAAACGACATCAAGAATAATGATGTCAGGTTTCTGACTATTGAGTTTAGTCAAGGCTTCTTCACCACTGTTGGCGGTCAAGACATCAAGTCCTCCTTGCTGCAAACAGCGAGTTAGAATTTGCATCTCGGTTAGGGAATCTTCAACAACGAGGACAGTACTCATGGCATTCACTGATTTAATAAACAACAGGACGTAGTTAATGGAGGATTGCAGCTTAGTAGGCTTATCTCCTAGTACACCGGAGAAGTCACAGGATTAAGAGAGGTTGTTTCAACCAACCCTGAAATCCTTAATTCAACTGTTGAGCACCCTGCTCTAAGTGTTTATGGACAACGCTTAGGACGGTTTCGGACTCGACTGGTTTGCTCAAGAAATCTGAGGCACCAACAAGCTTGGCTCGCACTCGATCAACGATGCCGTCATTTCCAGTCAAGATCACGATTGGTGTATTACGGAAAAACGCAAGCTTGCGTAACTTCGCGCAAATTTCATACCCGTTGGTATTTGGCATCACTAGATCTAAAAAGATCACCTCTGGCTTACGGGCTAAAAGAATTGAGAAGGCTCGTAAACCATCCTCTATACCAACAAACTGATAGCCTGCGGCTGTAAGTAGCGCTTCCATAGTTTGGCAAACCTGAGGACTATCGTCTACACAGGCTACCAAAGGTCCAGTTGGATTTGCGATCGCAACAGGTGTCCTAGGAACAGGTGTACCAATGGGAGCAGGTAAATCAGGAATATTAACAAGTTCCACCAGCCCCATTTGAATGTAAAACAGGAGTGAGCGGGTTACTTGCACAATATCTCGCCTCATAAGTAAGGCGAGATCACGCAATGTGTTTTGCCCATTAAGAACTTTACTTAGGTTCTGGTAAACCTGTGCAGCTATGCGTTCTCGAAGTTCTCTAGGTTTTTTGATGACAGGAGCGCTGTTAGGAGAACAGATAGCTACCTTAGCATCCCGCCAAACTTGCCAAAGCTGATGAGCTTCTGTAAGGGCTTGCTGCACATCAAATAAGCCAAGAGGTGTAGATAATGTCAATGTATCTTGTTTGATTTGAGAAGTCACCTGCATGGCTAGCCCGATATCAAATAACACTTCTGCAATCACAGATCGAATCATTTGAGCGGCTTGTTCACGAGTGATGTTTTGCCGTTCCACCCATAAGCACAACAGTTGATATTCCCAACAGTTTATAGATGGGGTAGCCTCCAGTGTCGCTAAATCCTGTTGCCACGCTGTTCGCTGATTCGGCATCTGAGGGCAACAGGCTACTAAATTTCTTCGCCACCGTCTTACTGGATGAATTCCTCCAGTGGCATAGATGATGCTACCAAGGTAGAAATAAAAGCTCCATTGTTGTCCTTTTGACTCAGTTAATACCAATTGACCGCTAAACCGAATCTGCTTCAAAGTTGCGAGAAACTGAATTTGCTTTGAAGCAGTAAACATGTTAAATGAGGCAAAAGGAGGAGTTTCCTGAACCGACATCACTCTTTCTATCTCCGTGATTAAGTGACCAATAATACGCCTAAATGTAATTTTTTAGCGTTTGAAATAAGCTAAGACGCACCTAATCTACAGATGAAAACCCTGACTATTTAAGACTTGCAGCATCTAGTTCACTGACATTAACTAGCATGACACTTTCCCTCTAGCGTTAAATGCTAGAAGCTGCAAAAGCCTATGTATATGGATTGATTTAGAACTTTGGCATAATACAGCGCTTATTACGTGTATTACATAGTCACCCCTATCATTTTTAGCACTCTTATGTGTTGATGTCATCTTCAATTGGTTAAATTTATCTCCTTTTTATTTTCTGGCTGTAACTTTTAGGATTGATGAATTTATGGCTGCTTTATTTTGTTGCTGTATTTTAATCATGTATCTTTCGGAGAATTTAGTTCTATAACAATCTAGTATTTATAAGTGAATAATTTGTGAATTTATGTTTAGGTGCTTCCAGTATTTTCTGAATTATTCCGTATCAACATTAACTGGGTGAAATAGTAGTCTTATGACATAAGCTCTGCTTCTCAATGCTTATAGGATTTAATCAGTGAGCCGAGAATAATGTTTCATAAATTACTGCAATGAATCGGCTTAAAGAAAAGCAGAGACGGAACCGTTGTATGTTAGGTAATTCTGAATGAAGATTCGGCAAAGTTACTTGAATTTGTTGCTAATACTTGCTATCATCAGTAATATCCTTATGTGTATGACACATGATACGGTTGCAGGAAAAAACTGAAGATCTCACTTTTAATCTTTACAGATCTTTATTTTGAGTGAAAGCTTGAAATATAAATACAGTTTTACATTGATTCGTCGCAAAGCTAGCAATGTAACATTGGAGCTTTCCTTATCCTTAATAAGGACTTAATTAAATTTTTAATAGATTTATAGCGTTTCTCCGTCAAGTGAGGTGCATTTTTAGAGCTGAAACTATTACTAGGCAAGGATTGGTTGTACCTCATCAGTCAAGGAAACGCTATATAATACTACCCACTTTATAAAGATAATGTGAAGGCAGTTAGTCTTCCAATTAAAACAGCTCAATTACATCATACTATCTCTACAAGGTACAATTCAGCAGCACTGTAGCTGTTAATTACATTAAAAATAAAGTTAACTAAATACTGTATTAAATCTTACAAACGTTTTCTCAAAGCCATATTCTCTGTCTAGAGATAGTTTTAAAAAAAAGACTTTACAGGTAAAGCTTTCATGAGTTATCCTCTGAAAGAAGCGAATAAAGTAGGAATCTACTGGAGTTCAGACTAATGCAGAACGATTGGCTCGCAATTCAACTTGTGTACACTCGACCCTTACGCGGAGCCATACGCAATAGTTTTAGCTCTATCTAGTCCTCATACCAATTTCTACCCTTAAAAAGATGAAGAGACACGCAGTAGTGATGATTTGGACAACGCCCTGGTAGGAAACTAGCCACTCATGAGGCATTCAACTATTTAAACCAGTTGTACCTTGTCCACAATTCAGAAGCTGACTCAATTGTATAGGTAGGAAACCTGCCTTGGTAAGGCAATCAATTGCAGCTATGTGTTCCTCATCGGCAGTGTTTTGTCTTAAGTTAGTAGCTCAAAAGCTTATCAGCAAGCTTACTTCCAGACTTCTTATAAACGATCACGATCCTTAACTCAGTTGAGGTGGCATTGTCCTGATTTTCTAGGATACAAACATTCTGCTCGTGCTATTTGCAAGTACCACTGTCCTTTTCGTAAATACCTAGAGGAGTGCATTGACATGTCTATAGATACTCAAGTCTTACAGGAAATCAGTTTGACCCCTAGCTTAGGTGTGATTAGTCATGAGGAGCAAAAGTGTGGTGTGACAATATGGTTGACTGGCTTGAGTGGTGGGGGCAAGACCACCATCAGTCGGTTTTTGGAGAAAGAACTACGGACGCAGGGGTACAGAGTTGCAGTGCTTGACGGTGATGTGGTACGGCAAAACCTAACTCAGGGCTTAGGGTTTAGCCGAGAAGACCGGGACGAAAATGTTCGTCGCATTGGCTTTATGGCTGACCTCCTCACACAAAATGGTGTATTTGTAATAGTCTCAGCCATTTCACCCTATCGTAGCGTTCGGCAAGAGGTGCGGCAACGCATTGGGGATTTCATTGAAGTGTACGTTAATGCGCCATTGGAAGTTTGCGAACAGCGAGATGTCAAGGGGTTATATAAGAGGGTACGAGATGGGGAGATAAAGCACTTTACTGGTATTGATGATCCCTATGAATCACCACTCTCCCCTGACGTCGAATGCAGAACTGACCAAGAATCCGTTGATGAAAGCGCAACTAAAATTTTAGTGAAGCTAACAGAGTTAGGCTATTTTCAGAATCAAAAAGCGTCTAGCAACATTCCCTTCCATCTCTCAATTAGCGTTGACTCACTTGAGTTAACCCGCAACTTTTACAAAGACATTATTGGTGTTTCAGAACGTCGAACTGGTCGGTCATCAATTCACTTTGACTTTTATGGTTGTCAACTTACCTGCCATCATGTACCAGGGTACAGTGCGAAAAATATTCAGAGAGAAGTAGGTGCAGAGGATGTGCCAGTTCCACACTTTGGAGCTGCCCTAACTTTTCAAGAATTTTCAAGCCTGAAAGAGCGACTAATTGACTATGGTATTAAGTTCATTAAGAAGCCACACATACGCTTCATTGGTAAGGGTCACGAACAGTATGTAATGTTTTTGGAAGACCCATCTGGTCATGGGATCGAAATCAAATCTTTTACCAGGGTTCCCGTAGGAACTTGGGCTTAACGAGGAAAGTAGGTGTTTAGGCTTCGTCTTCAATAACTTGAGAGGGTTAAAAAATGGCACTACCAACGATCAGAGTTCTTATTTCTCCATGCAGAAGTGGCAGTACAGCTTTTATGCGGTCTATGGCTCAAAATCCTGATGTACACTGCTTCTTTCAACCTATAAAAGAAGGTGTTCGGGAAGGTAAAAGTCCTAGTTACAGTATTTTTGATGGTACTCATAAGACTTTTGCACAAAACCCTGGAAAAATCTTTTTCATCAAGGAAACCTTTGGTCATGCATTTCAGGAGGAGTGCTGTTTTGAGGCATTTCCAAATCAAGAATCTGTTGTGCGTTCCAGGTCTATCTTTCTGTTACGAGATCCAGTAGAAACTTGGAGTTCGTGGAAAAAATTAAAAGCGGCTGGCAAGAAAGGCTGGGAAGGAGTTTGTGACTTTAATTTGTTCAAAACTGCCTATAAACATACTCATGATACATTCATGAGGAATCAAGACATTTCAGACCAAATTACTTGCTTGACAAGAGAGCATTTACTAGAAAATCCCTACAAAGTTTTTCAATTGATCTGTAGCCGTTGGGACATTCCTTTTACAGACAATATGATTCATTGGACTAAGCCGTTTGATGTTAACGACATCAGTTGTGGCGAAGGTCATCAAGAAACATTCACAAGACTACAACATAAGGACATGAGAGAATCTACGTCCTTTTATGCCGTCGAAAATAACAAAGACAGATGGCAAAACTCCTTGGTAACAAGTGAGGAGCGAGAAGAAATTGAAATGACTTTAAAGCCACTGCATGAAAAGTTTGCCGCCTTGTCTAATGTGTATTATCCACTAGGAGAAAATCTTAAGAGCGCTTAAAAGCAAAATAATAAACCAAATAAATGCATCTACAGCACAAAATAAATTCTCCCCCACTGAGGGTTCTTATCCTCCTGTTTGCAAAGGTTGGAGCTAAGTCTTTTGGCGGGGCAGTGCCTGCCTACCTTTTGCATGACTTCTTACAGAAAGGCATGTTGACTGAAAAGGAGTATCTAGAAGCTCTAAATTGGTCTCAGTCCTTGCCAGGGCCAAATGGTACGAACATTTCAGCCTATCTGGGGTGGCACTTTAAAGGAGCTTGGGGTGCATTCCTTGCCACCATCGCCTTATTGTTACCAGGGACTTTGGCAATCCTCTTGGCATCTCAGTTCCTGTCTTCCGCACCTCAACAGCATGTGTTCCAAGGGATACTTTCTGCGGTAGCAGCGGCAGCCGTCGGGCTAATTTTAGGAATGGTATGGAATCTAACCTGTCGTTTAGGTGAGCGTATACGGTTGCTAGTCGCAGCAATCACGTTTGTACTCGTAGGAATTATCAGGATACCCGTACCTTTAGCGATCGTGTTCATTGCACCTATCGTTTGGTACTTGGACAAAAGCAAAAGGGGAAACGATGAACATCCTGTTTGATCTATTCTTCACGTTTGCTTACCTAGATCTAATCAGCATTGGTGGCGCAATGGCAATGATTCCAGAGATGGAACGCCAAGTCGTCATTGTTCACGGGTGGATGAGTCATCAAGCTTTCGTTCACGCTATTGCACTAGGTCTATTTGTACCAGGTCCCAATATGCTCCATGTCTTTCACATTGGCAATCAGGTAGCTGGTTTGCCAGGAGCATTAGCTGCCGGACTCGGCATGTTTGGCCCTACCTCCTTCGTGCTAGCTACTGTAGCGTGGCTTGCCGGAGGACCACGTCCTCCGGCATGGATTGAGCGCTTTCATGCGGCTTGTAGTCCAATAACTCTTGGTTTAATGGCGGCGGCGGCTTGGAACCTTGGGCAGAACATGACAGGGGATATTTTTAGTCTCGGTGTCTGCGTTTTAGCTGCGCTATTGACAGCTCGACGCTTACTTAACCCAGCTTTGGTAGTGCTGCTGGCAGCTACGTTAGGTGCCATACAAGCATTCTTTTCAGCTTGATTGCACTTCGACAAAATCCCGAACTGGACTCAGGAAAGCCACTCAAAATTTATCGCGATATTATGCAAAACCCACTCTTAACTCCAACGCTTGTTGGACTTGCAAAGAGCAAGCAACTCCAAGATCAACTCGCGGAAGTTCAAGCTAATGCCGAGAATAATGGAAGTGGCACCCAAGCCCAAAGTGAGCCTTCCAAAGGTGAGCGTCTATATAAAAGGTATCGCTTCAGCCCAGCAATCCTTCGTAAACTTCGCAGTTGCTTTAAAGTTAACAACTGGCAGGGCAGCCTCCTAGTTTTGGAAGATTGGGTTGCCATAGCAATAGCATGTGGTTCCTCTATCTGGGCATGGCAGAATCTGTCTATCATCCCAGGATTATCAATCTACCTAGTTGCAATCGCCGCGATTGGCGCAAGGCAAAGAGGTTTGCGGGTTATCAACCACGCTTCAACGCACAAGACACTGGCGAAGAACAAAGTCCTCAACTACGCCCTTGGTACAGTTTTTTCCGGTTGGCCAGCACTCCAGAGTTTCAGTGCTTACGACGACTCGCACAATTCTGTAGCCAATGGTCATCATCCTAATTTGGGAACTGAGCTTGATGGTGATTTTGTTTATGTACTAGAAGAGGGACTGTATCAAGAAGGTCGGACGCCTGAAAATGTACAGCATTATCTGTGGAGGATTCCTCTAAAGACACCGCATTACATTCAGTACCTGTTGAAGCATCGGCTCTGGAATCCCCAGGAGAAAGTTCAAGAGCGTGTTGTTCGGCTTGCGTACTTAGCTGTTCTGACCGCAGGTATCTTGTACTTTGGATGGGGATTGCAACTGCTGCTATATTGGGTCGTTCCTTTGCTGACAACTGCGAACTGGATTGGCGCTTTTATTGAGTTGTCTGAGCATTACCCAATGATGGAAACAGCTCCTAAAGTCGATATCTATGTAAGTCGCAACCGCTTGCTCAATCCAGTGTGGAACTTCTTCATTGGTACCCATCAAGAAGGCTTGCATCAGATTCATCACTTGTTCCCTGGTATGCCCTTGTGGCGCATGAAGGAGGCTCACAAAATCCTAATAGAGGACAAGGTTTATGCATCGCTTAATCAAGAAAAAGGCTTCCGTGCTTTGCTCAAGCAAATGTCCAACTAGATGACTAAAACTCAGGGTTAACGCATCTCAGTTAGGGCAGCATTTTTGTACAGACTTTTACTGACCAAGGGAAATCTACCATGACTACCAATCTTGATGTCCAAACGATTAATGTCATCAAATGCTCAAGCATGGATGACTTTTAATCTCAGATTCTTTCCATCTATGACCGAATTGAAAAAGATGGATTTGTGATCCTTGAAGCATGGGATACTTCGGGCGAATCCTTTAAAGAGATTGTTCAGCTTTTCGGTCATATTCAGAATCATCCGAATGCAGATGAGTCTGGGATTGTCAAAGTCGTACCCGATCATGCAAGAGATTGAAGCCCCAGAACATGCAAAAGTAATTACTCAATCGAGAACTGTAAATATCTGCGCGGGTCAGCATTTTTCGACCCATTGTCCTATTTTTGAACAGCTTTCTGATGAAACATGGAGGGTTCGTTTTCGTTCTGATGTCATGTCTATTGAGCCTTGGGCTTATCATTCAGTGAAATATGTTGTCGAGAACTATTTCTTTAATCCTAAGTTCCGCAAGTCTCATCTTCTAACTGAAGGGCAAATGCTTATTTCGGATAACCACCGAATTCTTCATGGTTGTGAGGCAATTATCTCAGACAATATCAATCGAACTCGAACACTAAATAAAGCTTGGATTTGGAATGCTTCAACGGATTCCTTATTGCCTTTTACAGATTTACTCCCAGATTCAAACACTTTCAAGGCTTATAATATGCACCTTCCTTTGAAAGATACGAACAAGTCACTTCGTCCCATTCAAACAGGTATTAAGGTATCTCTTTCGTAATTGGCGCTCTCAGCATTTTTACCTGCAATTGCTGAGACTTTTTACATTAGCGTCTTTACAGTAGTGAGTGGTGGTATCGGCACGATTGCCGTTGTACTGGCTGTTGCCGTTATCTATCCTCAGCTACGCGATCTAGGTTCACTCTTACCTACAATCCCAACCACTGAACAACCGCAAAGTTAGTATAGGTTTTGTGCTTGCGGATTCCTTTCTTTGCGATCGCACATCACCGTAGTAGCGCGTCCAGTCTAATTTGTTGAGATAAGTTAACGATTTTCAGGCATTTCAGCCATATTTAAGCCAGCATTTTAAGCTAGACGTGCTAGTAGGTTGAGGTAAAATTAAACCTAGCAACTAGGGCAGACAGATGACGACGCTCCTGCATCATTGGACGCTAGAAGACTATCACCGCATTGTCGAGACAGGTGTACTATCTGAGTCTAATTGTGAATTGTTGCGAGGAAGTATTATTGACATGCCTCCTGAAGGCCCTGAACATGCCCATCGTTGCGAAACCGCTGCCCGTTATTTAGAGAGATCGTTTGGGGAGGGATGGTGGTCACGTCAGGGAAAACCCATTACTCTGACAGATTCTGAGCCTCAACCGGATATTGCAATTGTACGAGAGCTAGACTATAGCACCAGGCATCCTACCCCTGAAGAGGTGCGATTAATTGTGGAGTATGCTAGAACCACTCAGAAAAAAGATACGGGCTTCAAGCGAGAAATCTATGCAGAAGCAGGAATTGCTGATTACCTCGTGGTGGATCTCAAAGACGCTAAAGTGATTCACTACTCCAACCCAGCCAACGGGCAGTACACTACACAGCAGACTGTCTCCACAGGCGTTCTTCAGCTCGGACAAATTCAAATTGATGTGCAACGGTTGCTGAGATAGTTGAACAGACCTTTAAATCGCACTTTGTATAATTACGAAATACGCGGCATAAGTTTGATCTGATCACTTCATCTGTGCATGAGAACACTACAAAACGCCTACAGATAATGAGGCTGTTTCATAAAACCTGTTATGCATAAAGGTCAATTGGTGACATGGAAAGATGACAGGGGTTTCGGCTTTATTAAACCAGATGATGGTAGGAAAGAAGTTTTCCTGCACATTAGTGCCTTAAAGGGAGCAGGTCGCCGTCCAAAAGTCGGAGATACAATTTTCTACGACTTAGTAACTGAGGCAGATGGAAAGGTGCGTGCCTCTAAAGCTTCAATTCATGGGGTTGCACCTCGACCTTTGCCAACAAAGCAGAAAGTGAAGAAACACGGGTTACTCGAAACAGTTATCGGTATTGGCGTTATAGCTGCGATCGCACTTTTTACAATGGAGTTTAGCCCTAAACGTTCTCCCTCTCCAATTACATCCATCACAAAACCAAACTGCACGATCAAAGGCAACATCTCGATTAATACAGGAAACCAAATTTATCATCTTCCGGGCATGGAAGATTATGAATCAACCGTTATCGATCTAGCAAGCGGGGAGAAATGGTTTTGTACTGAGTCAGAAGCGATCGCAAATGGTTGGCGTAAAGCACCGAGGTAGCTGTAACTTCATCAAGTAGGTTTTCAAGTTGAAATCGTGCGTAATTATGGTCAGTACACTCTACCCAAAGCTCATGCGGCATTCATTGCGCGTAAACCGATGTGAGATATAGCAGCAATCAATCGCAACCTAAAACCTCATGATGACTTGTGTACTTGAAACAAGCAGATTAGAGCTTCGACTTTGCCAGATAGAGGATGTTCAACTCGTCCACACGTTCTGGACGAACGATCGCATTCGGTATTTCCTATTCGACAACCGCGTAATTTCGTCTGCCGAGGCGCGATCGCACATTGAGGACAGTCTTGCGAATTTTGAACAGTATGGGTATGGACTCTGGCTCGTCTTTGAGCGTACCATTGACCATCTTGTAGGCTTTGCTGGCTTCTTGCATTCGGAGGAAGGGACTCCCAGTTTAATCTATGGAGTTCATCCCGATCGCTGGGGATATGGTTACGCAATGGAAGCAGCCAGTACTGTGTTGAGTTACGCCTTGGAGACGCTTTCCGTTCCCAAGGTGAGAGCAGATGTGGACGAGCCGAATATTGCGTCTGTGCGCGTGCTTGAGAAGCTAGGCATGAGGCGAATGGGGCGGGAAGTCGTCAACGGACACCCACTTCTGTATTTTGAAAAATTGCGAACAGAGGACATAGATGTGCGATCGCTTGACATCAAACTCGCTCTTTGCCTAGATGACGATTTGCACTAATCTTCTTTAATAGGCTGAGTGATTCGCAAACTTTCAAGATGTCAGACATCAAGAGCTATTCAATCTGGAGGCAGGTCAATAAATACCTTTTGCCAATGAGCCAGTTCCTTGGAAACAGCCAATTCTACCTCTTGGTGTTGTTGACTCTAGTAGTCGATCGCTGCACTATCTTGGTGTAATGAGGGGTGGAATATATGAAAACAATAAACTCTTGGGGCAAGCCTTTTACTATCTTGGCTTTAGGGCTGAGTATTGTAGGGTATCTGAATGCTCCCTCAACTGCTGTCACCGATACTACGACAGCCAACGTTGCACAAAAACCAGAACTAAATTCATCTGGGTATCAGGGCAACATTCAACTCGCGCAATCGGTAGTTAGTCAATGCCGTGCTGCCAAGCAAAGGATTTTTGTCTATCCAGAGCGTTCAACCTCCAGTCAATCGATCAGAACTATTGCTCCAGACGAACAAGTAACTCTTGCAGATAGTGGTGCTGCTGGTTGGGTTGCCATCAGTTTCCCGGTAGCTGGCTATGTCCAAGCAATCGATCTCAAACCTTGCCCAGGCGGTACTCGCCCCCCAAACACTCAACCCCCAAACACTCAACCCCCAAACACTCAACCCCCAAACACTCAACCCCCAAACACTCAATCCCCCTCTTCAGGAGGCTCACAAACGGGAGCAAATATCTGCCGCAACGTGATTGCTCCGCCTGAGGGCTTAGCTGTCCGTAACACTCCGGTTAGTTCTGCTCCAAGGATTGCTGGAGTATACGTGGGAAATACAGTCAGGCTAGCAAACCCGCGAGAAACTCAAAAAGACAGTCAAGGACGCACCTGGGTTAGAATTACGGCACCTTCGACTGGCTGGATTTCGAGTGGCTACCCTGACACAAATCTGAGTCCAGAATTTTCTTGTCCTTAGTGCAAGAGGGTAGACGTTTTCTATCAGTTCTCTCGCCTGTAGGGGAGTGAGATTGCCTATCGTTGTAGGTTGGGTTGATGCTTGTTGCCCAACCTCTGCTTTTACTCAGCATTTATGCTAAATTGTGCGATCTGCTGTAGTTCCGCAAATTTTGAACAGTTTGCGATCTGCGCTGATACGCTAGCGCGTCTCGCTTCGCGATCGCAGCAGCGCTTCGCGATCGAAAGCCATGTCCTGCGATCGCTTTAGGCATCGCTATCATCTAGATGGGTAATCTCACATCCACATTGAAACATGGCATATAGTGACTTCATCTTACGAAAGGTCAAGCAGGAGTTTGGACTAACCACTGTTGAGGATGGGAGATTTTTACCACAAGTCGAGCCAATTTCACCCAGTCCAGTTTTGGCAGGATTGTTGGAAGAAAACCTGCCGTGGGCAATAGCGGTGGGAACCGAGAAAGCTAAGTCGGAGATGATAGTTGTTCCCACCTTGTTGGAAGTTAAATGCTTGCTGGAGCGAAAGATTAGTGTCTTTATAGCGTTGCAAATTTGTAGTGTTAAACTGCTTAGCGTAGTTGGATAAGTAGTTGACATAGCATTAAGCGGTACTTCTACGGCGCTTTTCTACAACAGCCCCTGATATGAAGATCCAAATTGATGATAATGAGTACTGGATCGGCACTCACAGAACGAGAGATTTGGTTGTTTATGATTCTGATGCTCAAGACAGCATGAAGTCTCAGGAAGTCTTACTGTATGTGGTTGCTCAAGGGCAGATGCTTACCTTTGCTAAGGAACGGGTTAAAGAATATTTAGCGCCGATAAATGCTAAATGCGAAGCTACAAACGCTGTCAATCTCTATATCAATTTTCGTAGAAGGTACATGAGTTTGCGCCTGCGTAATCGAATTACACATTGCTATAAATGCCAAAACAATCTGAACTCAATGAGGTTTCCTATTTGCTTAGAGTGTGAATGGATAAAATGCACTTGTGGAGCTTGTGGTTGTGACTACGGATAAAGTTAGCAGTATATAAAAGTGAACGCTCATCCCCAGATTAGACTGACGAAAGGAAACCCAACATCTATTTCCAGACCTTATAGCGTTGCTTGAAGAGGCGATCGCAGTTAACACAATCCCATTGCCCCAATGGAAAGGTTAGACGAGAGTTATTTGCCTTGGGTGAACTGGGGTGTTAGCTCTCGGAGTATGCGATCGCAGCTCAAGTGAGAGGAAGTTAGACAGCAAAACAGCAGGATAACATTACATTACAGATAAGTGCATTAGACTGCTAGGTAGATAAATAATAGAGTTAAGCAGGTCTTAAAAATTTAAGTTTATCGGCTGTGAAAAATGAGCGAAAACGACGAACCCAAACAATTTTTTCGCCATGAAAAGTTAGATGAAGATCGACTCTTCGTTGAGGTTCCTGCCGAGCAAAAGCTCCCATATCAAGAGAGAATTCCTTCGGGATATGACCCAATGGGAGAAATTTATCTCCGAGGTCGAGCCTATAGAAGTCTGTCTGGTGGAACAATCCCATGGTGGGTGCTTATTACAGGCTGGTTAGTATTTGGATCGCCTGCCCTGTTAGTGCTTATTACCGCGATCGCCTCAGCATCCTTTACCATGTTGCCAGCTTTAGCCATTACTGCTATTCCTCTCTTAATTCTATGGAGAGGTACGCTTGCCAAACTCTCTAGCACCAAGCCTAGAAGAAGATAATGTAATCTACTCTCCTGTGGGTCAGTGCGATCGCCTATCCCTGTAGGTTGAGTTGACCCAAAGGAACCCCACATCTATTTCCAAATCCTACCACTTCGCTCCAAGAGGCGATTGCAGTTAACTTTAGTCGAGTTGCGCCTGATGGAAAGGTTAGAACGAGAGGTTATTTGTCAGGGGTGAACTGAGGCGTTACCTCTTCGAGTATGCGATCGCTTCGCTGTTAATTTAGATTGTGGGTGAGCGATCGCTTACCATTCAGTTAGACATAACCCAACTAAACCTATGCCAGTTGTACAAACCAAGGCTTACGTCAAGTATGGGTGTAGCTAGTAAAGTTATTGGTTGACCCTATGTGTCAGAGATGTCATGGTGACAAAAAAGCGACTCTTATTTCTATGTAGTGCAGCGATTGCAATAACTCTAATCTGGTTACAGAAACCAACTTCTGCTCAAAGTAATGCTACACAAGAAGGATGGGGGCAGCCCTATACTCCTACACGTTTTGAATGGCTAGTTGTTAAACTGCCTTCCTATAACAGGGGGTGTGTCGGTTATGTGGTTAATGGACAGAACCGCGAGTCTGTTTATAGATGGTCTCAAACCAATGATGATCAGCTGAGACTGACTGTGGCATCAAGGGACGAGGATCTTAAATTCTGCGCCTCATTAGCTTTCGAGGAACTCCAAGCAGAATGCGCTACATTACAACTCAATCCACCCACAGTGCAGTTGCGGCATTTTGATCAGGACACTGGTGCTAATAGAGTTTGGAGGTGTTCTGTGCCAGCGAAGGGAAATCAGGATAATTTTGTAGACTTTGAACGTGTTTGCCAACTCCAGTAGGTCTTATACCGCAATCCTTCTAGAGCCTTTGTCGCCCCCTGAAGATTGAAGCTCTTTGAATACTTAGTGAGTGAGGTAGTGCAACAATTCCTACTTATTAATCGGCATCTCTATCCAATCACTTAACTCAGAAGCTAACCAATCGAGTTCCGGGTCGGACAAACCACCCGTAGACACTCCCATGTTGCTGGCGCTAAACCAGCTATCCCCAGAGTTTCCACCAATTTCATACTTTTGCGTTCCCACCCAAAGACCAATACCTGGATTGACAAGAACGTGCCGCGTACCATTTTTGCCTTTTACTTGCTTGTAGTAAGGCTCAGTTTGAATAAGCTTAGAGATATCCTGTCTTAAGCCTGTACGGACGCGCTTCATGCCGAATAACTCGTGACTTAAACAGACGCGGTTTGAATCAATCCGCAGGCGAACTCGACCAAATAAGCTGAAGAGAATCGTCCAAACCAGGGCGAGTCCGACTGACCAGTGCACAATTGAAAACAGCGCAAACCACCAGCCACCTGATAAGACGGCACCCCCCGTCCACACAACAAGAAAACCCAACCACACCATTGCAAAGATAGCCATAAACCCAATTCCCAGGCTAAATCCTGCGGGCGGAATCAGGATTTCAATGAACTGCGGGTTCTTTGTAAGCTTGACTTTACTTCCGGTCGGTTGCCGGATAGTTGCTGATGATGTTGGCACGATGTTACTGGTACTTAGTCCCTGCAAGGCTGCACGGGCGGAAGCGGGACGTTTCTTGAGACTGGCTTGGGTCAACCACTTGAGCCAGTTAACGAACTGGGGGCTGAGGTTAACGGCTTGGTTAAACTCGATATGTAAGCCGTCTTCTGTCAAGTCTGCCGGATGGGTGCCCGTGGCAAGATAAATTAGGGTTGCGCCTAGGCTGTAAAGGTCAGATGCAGGAGTTGCCCGTCCCCCAAATTGTTCGGGTGGCATGTAGCCGTAGGTACCGACAACGGTCATCGTGCTGCCTCGACCAACGACGGTTTGAATGGAACCGAAGTCAACCAGATAGATCTCACCAACACGGTTGCCAGAGCGGTTGGTCAGTAGGATATTGCTGGGCTTAAGGTCTCGGTGAATAATTGGAGGATGTTGTTGATGGAGATAACTCAGCACCTTTAGTACCCCTTGGGCAAGCTGCTGGAGTTCGGTGGAGGTGAAGGTGCGTCCAGTTTTGACGTGTTCTTCTAAAGATAACGCGTCAATGTGGGTCTGGACTAGGGCAAAGCCTTTAGCGTGAGGTAAGTCTAGCTCAAAGTAGTCCAAATAGCGGGGAATGGCTGGGTGCGAGAGCATTTGCAGTGCTTGAGCTTCTCGCTCGAACAGTTTAAGGTCTTGCCACTCGAACTCGTCGCTAAAGATCAATAACTTAACAACAACCAACTCCTGGGTTTTTAGATCCCGTGCTAGCAGTGTGCGCCGTCCGGCTTTCCGACCAAGTTGTCGCTGAATTTTGTAGCGTTCAACCAGGGTCTTGGATAGCATGTTGTCCGGTTCGCGACTTGCCATTGACACCTCCTGACTATGCCAATACTTTTGATGCTTTTTATTTATCTTGGCTACAGGCTAGTTTTATGCAATTACGGGCTGTTTCTGGGAAACGTACTGCTTGGACAAGGCTGGTGTGCAGGATGCGAAAGAATGAGAAAAAACTTACTAGAAGTCTAGGCTAGCGAAACTAGTTGTAGTATAATTGTAGCAAACAAACTTCAATTACTAATTGCGGCAGCTTACGCCTCTCTAGGCTAATTTTATGCTTACTCTAACCATGCGTCCGTATGCAGGTGACGCGGATTTAGAAGCGATCGCCAACCTCATCAATACCTGTGAGGCAGTCGATCAACTTGATGAAGGCACCTCAGTCTCCGAACTCCAGCAACAATTTGATGAGCCATCACTGGATAAAGCGCGTGACATTCGTCTCTGGGAAAATGCAGACGGTCAGCTAGTGGGTATGGGTAGGTTGTGGATTCCCCCAACAGGCAAAGTAATTGATGGTTTTCTTTGGTTTCGCGTCCTCCCCACGGCACGGGGCGGCGATCTAGAAAGGCAGATCGTCGCGTGGGCAGAGGGACGGATGCGCGAGGTCAGTCAAGAGCGTGGCGTGCAGGTAAAGCTGCGCTCTGGCTCTCGCGCTAACCAATCTGATTCTCCTTCAAAGACGCTACGCGATCGCATTGCTCTACTAGAAAGCTGCGGTTTCATCGCTGACCGCTACTTCTTCACGATGGAGCGATCGCTTTCTCTCCCTATCCCAGAATTTCAGTTGCCAGATGGTTTCACAATCCGTCAAGTCAGAAGCAATGAGGATGCCGAAGCCTGGGTTGAGCTATTCAACCAGTCGTTTATCGACCACTGGAATCATCACGATTTAACTGTTGAGAGTTACAAACACTGGCTGAGTGACCCGGACTACAAGCCTGAATTGGATTTGGTTGCTGTTGCCGCAGATGGTACATTTGCCGCTTTCTGTCACTGCGACATTAGCCCAGAAGACAACAAGCGTAGTGGACGCAATGAAGGCTGGATTAGTACTCTAGGTACGCGACGAGGCTTTCGCCGCAAAGGATTAGGACGAGCCACGCTACTTGCCGGAATGCAACGGTTGAAAGTAGCTGGTGTGGATACAGCAAGGCTTGGTGTCGATACCGAGAATCCATCAGGTGCAGGACAGCTTTATGAGTCGGTTGGCTTCCGCAAGGTGTACACCCAGATAATGTATGTCAAGGATATGTAGTAAACTTCTTGCTCTGAGTCAGGGGAAAGGTGAAAGGAGAAGGGGGAAAGGGAAGAAAGATTCTTTAGGAAACTTGGGTCGCTTTCCACAAATAGTGTTTTTCTCCAAAAGTTTTTCGCATAACCTACTAGATGTAGTGTATTTTGGATGAGTCTCTAGAACCGATGTCACTAAAAGCCCGTGAATCATCTTCAGGAGTGGGGCAATAGCTGTGTCGATGACCAGCTAACCCACCTCAACGTTACCCCTTTAGAAGGTCAAAATACCTACGAGTATCTGCTGTATGCCGATACCCTCCCTAGACGCAATGATGGTCGAGTTAAGGGTCACATCCTTGAACGCTATCAACACATTGAACAGGGAGGCTGGTGGTGTTCGGGAATTGACATACTTACTGGAACTGATGACCTGTGGGGCTGTTTCAAGCCGAGTCAGCCGCGTCACAGTAATGACTCCAGAAAGCTGATTAAGTATGAACATCCTCCCCTAGCGCCAACAGGACTCTTTGCTCTGCGCGTTCCCCTGCATCTCTGGCAGCAGATCGCAACTCGCTATTCTCTCACAGTCCCACCAGAAGCGATCGCATCTGAGCAACCTGACCAAGGTTTTTGGCAGTGGCTTGTCGATCACCCGGAAATTCCCTTATGTATCACTGAGGGAGCGAAAAAAGCCGGAGCCTTACTGACTGCGGGTTATGCTGCGATCGCATTACCAGGAGTATTTGGCGGATATCGAGTGCCACGAGACGAACAAGGAAAACGCATCGGTAAGTCTCGCCTTATTCCTCCGTTAAACAAAGTAGCAACCCAAGGTAGAGCAATTTATCTCGCCTTCGATCAAGACTCAAAACCCACCACGATTAAAGCTGTAAGTACAGCTATTCGACAGTTAGGATACTTGTTCACTCAGCAGGGAAGTCCTGTCAAAATCATCACCTGGAACCCCGACTTAGGGAAAGGGGTAGATGACCTGATTGCCACTCATGGTCAAGCCGTATTTGACGAAGCCTATACCTCAGCACCCACTCTCGATACTTGGAAAGCCCAATCCTTAACAAGGCTGACCTACCCTGCCGATTTGCGGGTGAAGCGCCGCTATCTTGGCGAACTTCCGATTCCCGCTACAGCCAAACTGATTGCGATTAAATCCCCCAAAGGCACAGGCAAGACTCAGTTATTAGAAGGTGTTGTCAAAGAAGCCTTAGCGCGAAAGCAGTGGATCTTAGTCATTGGTCATCGGATACGACTGGTGGAGGCACTCTGCCAACGCTTTGGGTTGAACTACATTACTGAAGTCAAAGACGATCCTAGTGGTGCTTTGCTTGGCTATGGTCTTTGTCTTGACTCACTCCATCCAACATCTCAAGCTCGTTTCGATGCTAGCAACTGGTCGGATGGAGTTGTAATTATTGATGAAGTTGAACAAGTTCTCTGGCATGGGTTGGACTCTAGTACCTGTAGTAGCAATCGGGTGCCTATCCTCAAGTCGTTGAAGACCCTAATGCAGAATGTTTTGGGAGGAGAGGGTCAAGTCTTCGTTGCAGATGCTGACTTGAGTGATGTCTCGGTTGATTACTTGGTTTCTCTCTCAGGAGTCCAGCCTGAACTATTTATCATTAACAACGACTGGAAACCCGGAGCGGATGAATCCTGGCAAGTAAACAGCTATCCAGAAAGCACACCTCAAAGACTCGTTCAAGACCTGGAGAAGCATATTGCTCTGGGTGGGAAACCGTTTGTTTGCCTTTGTGCCCAGAAGCTTAAGAGCCAATGGGGAACTTGTACCTTGGAGGCTTACCTCAAACAGAAATTCCCAAAATTAAGGATACTGCGAATTGATTCAGAATCCTTATCGGAACCGACTCATCCCGCTTACGGCTGCATGACTTCCCTGGATGAGGTTTTGGCTAACTATGATATTGTGCTAGCCAGTCCTGCGATTGAAACGGGAGTGAGCATTGATATCCGGGGACACTTTACCTCTGTTTGGGGAATTGCCCAAGGGGTTCAAAGTGAGAATTCAGTACGTCAAGCCTTAGGACGCATCCGCGAAAATTTGCCTCGGTTCATCTGGGTGGCGCCCTATGGCTTTAATCAAGTTGGCAATGGTTCCACTTCTATCCCAGCATTACTCACATCCGGTCAGAGTCTGACTCAGTTGAATGTCCGGTTGCTCCAGCAATCTGATTTTGATGCACTCGATGATATTGAGACAAGCTTTCAGGCAGAATCGCTACTGTGCTGGGCGAAGATGGCTGTCCGGCATAATGCCTCGATGGCTCAGTATCGAGAGTCGGTACTGGCAGCACTGAAAGCGGAAGGTCATCAAATCATCGAAGCCGCCTCTGTTGATTTTAGTACTGAGAATACGGTTGATGATTCGTCAACTCCCAATCCCCAATCCCCACCACAAGATGCTCAAGCCGAAACGAATTCGCTAACAGCAATTATTGCTGCTGTGAGAGACCAAAATTATCAAGCCGAGTGTAAAGCGATCGCACAAAGTGAAGACCTCAGCGAAAATGAATATCAAAGCCTGCAAAGACGCTTGGTGAAGACAACAGCACAACGACGAGCAAAGCGGAAGCACGATTTAAAGCGACGCTATGGCATCCCAGTCACAGCTCAACTGGTTGCTCAGGATGACGCAGGCTGGTATCCGAAGCTACAACTTCACTACTTTCTTACCGTTGGTCGGCAATATCTTGCTCAACGAGACGCAGCATGTGCCCAAATGCTGATTGAGCTTGGGGATGGCAGCATTTTTCTTCCTGACTTCAACCGTTCTCAACTCGGAGCCGCTGTTGGTACGATGGAACTTCTAGGTGTCCCTGTACTGCTGCAATCGGGACGAGAGTTAAGAAGTACTGATGAAGACTTGAGGGCAATGGCAGCGTTGGCACTTTCTAACCGGGCTGCACTCAAGACTACCTTGGGTATTGGACTTGCGAAGAATGCGGCACCCATCACGATTGTCAGACGTTTATTGGAGAAAATTGGCTACGGACTCCGATGTATTGGTCGTACTCGTCAAGCATCTTGCAAAAAAG
The DNA here is from genome assembly GCA_019358875.1 of Symplocastrum torsivum CPER-KK1. Classification (GTDB taxonomy): domain Bacteria; phylum Cyanobacteriota; class Cyanobacteriia; order Cyanobacteriales; family Coleofasciculaceae; genus Symplocastrum; species Symplocastrum torsivum. The sequence goes on along the minus strand of JAHHIF010000010.1, from coordinate 147,613 downwards.
CCACTCCCACAAAAGGAATTTCTCAAAGTCGAGTGAGAGTTTATCAGGTCGTTAACCCTGATGATGGTCGCTTTGAGGTCTTCAAGTATTGGTTGGCTATGGATGGGAAGCTTTCTACGATGGAGACTAATTGGCAAGAGTCCCGCTCCAGCCTGATTGACAACACGAATCTAGCCGTGGACTTAGAGGAGGTTGAATATGTCCAACTTTGTCTCCTTTAATGCTTAACATAAGCGTGGTTTAAGGAATTCATGCCACCGAATAGACCAGTGAATGAAGAAGCGATCGCCTCACGACCTGATAGCGTTGGAGTTGCTTTAGTTGTCATCTCTGCCACAGGATTTGGCACTCTCGGAATTCTGGCAAAGCTTGCCTATGCAGAAGGCTTAGATCTACCCAGTACTCTTGCTTGGCGCTTTGTGGGTGCGGCAGTCATATTTTGGGTTTGGCTAGTTTGGCGGGGTAACTGGCGTTTAGAGAGACGCTTAGCCATCTTGGCAACACTACTGGGTGCGATAGGCTATGCCATCCAAGCCAGCCTTTTCTTTGCCGCCCTCACTTATGCTGGTGCTGGTGTTACTGCATTGTTACTCTACACGTATCCCGCCTTTGTCACTCTTCTTGCTTGGATAACAGAAGGAGAGCGTCCAAGACGAAATCGCCAGATTGCCCTTAGTCTCGCTCTTTTCGGCTGTCTGCTTACTGCTGATTTGAGTGGAGTAACAGTCAAGCCAATTGGTCTACTGTTAGGGGTTGCCTCTGGGGGATGGTATGCACTCTATCTTACTTTTGGGGCACGTCTAGTGCGATCGATTTCCCCGGCAACAACCAGTGCCTATCTTTCGTTGGGGGCTGCCTTATCTTTTCTTGCAACTGCATTCTCAGGAGATGGACTAATTTTTCCTAAGACTCCGGTGGCAGTGGGAACGGTAGGCGGATTGATACTCATCGCCACGGTGCTACCAATTGTGACTTTATTTGCAGGTATCCGCCGTTTAGGAACAGCTCAAACTGCCATTTTATCGACCATTGAACCTGTCGTAACTGTGTTGCTCGGAATCATTTTTTTGGGAGAGGAACTTGTAGCTAGACAAATCCTGGGTGGTTTATTAGTCGTGAGTTCTGTCGTCTTACTCCAAGCCTTTCCCCAGGAATAGTACCAATTTATTATTTAATTTACCAAAACTGAAAAACGCAAGAAATATCTTTTTGTCCTGCCTTCTTACACTCATCAAATCTCGACACGCCACAGCCTACAAAAACGAGAAGGATAACGGCAGTAATTAAAAACAAAGTGCCTTCAGAACTGTTCATTAATTGTGACCTTATCAATTCGATCTATACCGCAGTATAGCCTAGCTTTTTTGCTGTTATAAGGTCAGTAGAGAGAATACAGCCTTTGTTAAGGTTGCTAAATACGGTTTGTCCCTAGTTCTTAAGGCAATTAGGAATCTGCAACAAACCCCACTCAGGGAACCTGTGAAGGCAGCGATCGCTACTGTAGTCCAGGACGAACGAAGGAGAAAAGCGATTAGATTCATGTAATCTGCTCAAGGCGGTTGGCTATAGTTATGGTTATACTACATTTAAACTACAAGGCGATGAAGGTCTGAAGTGGAGGGTGCAATTCTTCTGAAACCATGGCAATGTTCCTTTCATAGTCTCAGCCTTCCGTCACATCCGTGCGATCGCATATACACACTGGATATTGCCCGTTTTCTCCCACTTGACTTCCTTCTCCAATGTCATACCAATTTTTTCCGCAACTCTTCGGGATGGTATATTGTTTGGGTTAATCAAGGATATAAGCCGAGTAAAGTTAAGGCTCGTAAATCCATAATTACGGCAAGCTAATGCTGCCTCCTTTGCCAAGCCTTGCCCCCAATATTTCCTCAAGAATAAGTAGCCAATCTCAATCTCCGTTTTGCCATCAACGTGCTGAACAACTAAGCCACATTGTCCAGCAAACTCATTTGAATCTTTAAGAATCGCTGCCCATAACCCAATACCATATTTTTGATAACTCTCTAAGTTTCTGCAAATCCACTCCTCTGTCTCTTCCCGACTCTTGGTATTGGGATAATATTGCATTGCTATAAAATCTGAGAAGATTCCAAGCAAGTTATCTACATCATCTCTAGTTAATTGCCGAAGAAACATTCGTTTGGTTTCCAAAACGTTCAAAGCAAAACTCCTATTTCAGGAAAAATAGTTTTGATAGAGTTTCTAACTACATTTCAATCTTGTATAGCTTCGGGGTAGGTTTGGGTATCTTGCTTGTTCTTCTAAAGATTGTCGTAGTCTTTGTGCGATCGCCCTTTTTGCTGCATATCCTAAAATGTGAGCAATCCCCTGTTGTGAGTAGCTTGTATGAGCCAGACTACAGACGAACGACTACGCTGGACTACAGCCGACCTGGAACTCTTGCCAGATAACGGAAACCGTTATGAGATTATTGATGGAGAGTTATTAGTGACCAGAGCACCACATTGGAAACATCAAAAAGCTTGTGGCAGGCTCTTTGCTGCACTTGATATGTGGTCACAGTCTACTGCTTTAGGGGAAGCGACAATTAATCCAGGGATTATTTTTTCAGATGCTGATAATGTTATCCCTGATGTGGTTTGGGCTAGTAATGAACGCCTCGCTGTCCTGTTAGATGATGCAGGGCATCTAACTGCCGCGCCAGAGTTAATTGTTGAGGTGTTATCGCCTGGTGGTGAGAATGAACGGCGAGATCGAGTGGCGAAGCTCAAACTTTACTCAGCACGGGGAGTACAGGAGTACTGGATTATTGATTGGCAAACGCAACAAATTGAGGTTTATCGACGGGAACAAGCGAGTTTAAGGCTTATTGCAACCTTCTTTAGTAATGATGAGCTGACTTGTCCTCTGCTACCTGGTTTTGTTTGCACTGTGGCGCGACTGTTTGCTTAGAAGGCAAGCGATCGCTTTTATGGGGCAGGGCGGGCAAATTCCCACCCTACTGAATTACGACTCAAAATTTACATGCTCTTTTGCAGTAAATTCTTGGCAATTACCTCTTGATCGTCTTCACTCAATTTATCCCAATCTAGTCCTCGCTTAGCACTCACGGCACGCAACTGCTGTTCTTTTTCCCGTTCTAGCTTATCTTCCATCCGCGCATCTATGTCCGGATTAATGGCGTGCAATACGGCGTACTTATCCTCTTGTGGCAATTGCTTCACCAACTCTATCACCTGCCCAACTGTTAATTTCAACATCGGCATGATTATCACCTCGGCAGTTTATTAAATGTCATAAGACCGATTTAGAGTAACACAAGGGCAAGGTGATGTACTGTAGTTTCGCTCAGCTATAGCAGAGCAAGATATTTCTCATATAACTTTTTAGAGTGGTTGTAGACGATGCTGTGTGACCAGTTCAAATTTCACTATTCGTTTAGTGGTGATAGAGATAAGCCACTGATTCTTTTTCTGCATGGCTTTATGGGTGACAGCAATGAATTTAATGAAGTTATAACGTTGTTGTCTGAAAACTTTTGTTGCCTTGCCATTGACCTACCTGGTCATGGGAAAACTAAAGTTATAGGTAACGATGGGTGCTACTCGATGCAAAATACTGCTCATGGCTTAATTAAGTTACTTGACAATTTAAACATTGAAATCTGCAGTTTGATTGGTTATTCTATGGGGGGGCGACTGGCTCTCTACCTGAATCTGCATTTCCCACAACGCTTCTCTAGGATTGTGCTGGAATCTGCCTCTCCTGGTTTAAAAACTGAACGGGATCAAGCTGAACGAATTCAGCAAGATTTAGAACTAGCGCATCAATTAGAGATAATTGATTTCCCCGTATTTTTATTGAAGTGGTATAGTCAACCACTTTTTGCGTCTTTGAATAAACACCCAGATTTTAATGTTCTGTTGGAAAAGCGGTTGCAAAGTAATCCTTTAGAATTAGCCAAATCACTTCGCGGCTTAAGTACAGGAAAGCAACCTTCTTTATGGGATAAACTGAAAATAAACCAAAATCCCTTGCTGCTGTTAATTGGAGAGTATGATGAAAAATTTAAGACCATAAATTCCGAAATGATAAGATTATGTAAATCAGCCCAACTGAAAATAATTAGTAATTGTGGTCATAATATTCACTTTGAAAACCCAAAAGAATTTGCTCTAAATCTCAAAAGCTTTTTAAGTTAATTTAATAAAAGTTAATGTTTTTAATTTAGCTAACTAGAGCGATGTATAGGTAATACCCAAACTTGAACACCAAAGCGATCGCACCCCACCACATTCAGGTGATCGCATAAACGTAAATTCGTGTATCAATCAGTAGCCATAATTACCAATTTCTCATGGCATCGACCAAAAACTCGTCCAGATCAGGAAAATTAGGCGTATAGCAGCTTATCTTTCTATTTCTCCTTCTCTACACGCTCTTTGGGCAAGACACGGGTTACGACCTTTGGCAGAATAGTGTAGAGGCTTATTTATGTTCGATACTGGGTTAATTGCCAGACATACTCCATGACCATTATTACTTCTCAAGAAATTGCTCAGTTTCGCTCTGAATTAGCAAACAACCCTGATGCCATGAAAGCTCTCGACACGATTGAGGATTGTGAGGGGAATTTGGAAGATGCTGCGATCGCATTAGCAATTCGTGCAGGACAGCAACCACAGCGAGATAATGCTGAGTGGTTAGACGCTTTAGCTCGGAAATGCCGTGCTGTGATTTGTCAAAAGGAATTTCGGGAAGACTTGCTCAACGGGTCGTTTGCACCTGTTGTTGCCTATCTAGGCGCAACACCTCTACTTCCTGGAATCCTCGCTACACCAGTGCTGATGTATGTCATGAGGCAAGGCGTAGACAATTTTTGTGAGCCACTGGAGTCTCGACTCTAACTACTGCATTAGCCAATCTGGGTGATGGGGTTGTGAGGGATAGCAAGAGGTTTGCCAAGGGAGCAAAGCTATCAACAGATTTTAGAGATCAGTAGCCGTTCCTGTAGCAATAAAGCCTGCGTTTTCTACAGGCTCAAGCTTACCTGTCACACGCGATCGCTAGACACCAAAAACAGGAGCAGGTTATCCTTTCGCCCTTTCGCCTTCACCTTTGCTCCAATGCTAAGCATCTTCAACAATCAGACCGCATTGCTAGACCAGATTGGGGGTCAAATAGATGAATTTTGTCTACGGCTATTGATAGCCAAAGTGCATCGCCGATTTTGACAACTTGATCAGGTGGAATTCTGACTTGTAGAGTAGACGATTCAGCCAAAGTAACGGATAGATAAGTATCGTTGCCCAGTGCTTCGACAAGGTCAACCTGCACTGGCAGATTTTTGGGCGCAGGAACGCCAACACTTAGATGTTCTGGACGAATGCCGAGGGTTAGAGAGAGTCCATCATATTTTTGTAATACTGAACTCCAGACTTCTGGGAGCGTGAGGCGGAATTGGGAGTGCTGAATTAAAAGGGGTGCTTTAACCTGCACGGTGAGAAAGTTCATCGGTGGTGAACCAATGAACTCGGCAACGAACTTGTTGGCGGGTTGGTTATACAGTTCGAGTGGGGGAGCAAGTTGTTGGATTTGACCTTGGTTCATGACAGCAATGCGATCGCCCATTGTCATCGCCTCGGTTTGGTCGTGGGTGACGTAGATTGTTGTTGTACCGAGTTGCCGTTGGAGTTTGACAATTTGGGTACGAGTTTCTGCTCGAAGTTTGGCATCTAGGTTGGAGAGTGGTTCATCCATCAAAAAGACTTGGGGATTGCGGGAAATCGCCCGTCCTAAAGCAACCCGTTGCTTTTGTCCTCCCGACAGTTGTTTCGGTAGTCGGTTCAGCAGTGGCTCGATTTGCAGTAACTGAGCAACAGTGCGAACTTGTTCATCAACTGCTTTTTCTTTATCAGAGAGATAGCGTAGTCCCTTAGGAAGCGATCTCGTCAAGGCGACTAATGCATCCTCCGTCCAACCAGGAACCTGCTTTGGAGTCTGTTCTTCCCCACTCCCAACTCCCAACTCCCCATTCCCTAATTTTGTACGTCGCAGTCCAAAGGCAATGTTGTCATACACACTCAAGTGAGGGTAGAGGGCGTAGTTCTGAAACACCATGGCAATGTCTCGTTCTTTGGGCGCTAGGTCATTTACTAAGCGATCGCCCACCCAAATATTGCCGCCAGTTGCCTCTTCTAGCCCTGCAATTAAGCGCAGTAAGGTACTTTTCCCACAGCCAGAAGGCCCAACCAGCACCATAAACTCACCATTTTGCACTGACAGGTTAATGCGCCGCAGGACACTGACACCTCCTGTAGGAGGTACAGGTGTCTCTCCCACTGCAACAAGTCCCTCATTGCTTGGTGTCAATAAGGGTTCTGCTGTTACTGGTGCGATTCGCTCTCCCTTGCGACCAGGAAAGCTTTTATAAACGTTTTCGAGAATAACCTGAGCCACGGTGTTTGTAACGGATGGGATAATCCACCTATTTCGGTGATTTAGTTTGCTGAAGTACGCTCACGCAGCGAAGTGCGTAGCAACAAGCGCCTAATTCTATCGTACTTTGACAAGAAAGTTGATTTTGAAAGTATTAGGACATTTCTTAAAAGATTGAAGCCGATAAAAAGCCGTCCTTCTTATGATGGGGCTTTAGACCCACTAATGTTCGGTAATTCGACCTTTAAGATTTCGCAATCCTGTTTACCCTCTTGACAAGTCATAGTCATAACGAATACGTTTAAAGTTGATTAATCAAGGAGCCATATTCATGTTGCCCAATCGCGAAGGACAAAAAGTTCCCAATGTTACCTTTCGTACTCGCCAGAACAACGAGTGGGTGAATGTCACTACAGATGAACTATTTAATGGGAAGACAGTGATTGTCTTCTCCTTGCCAGGTGCGTTTACTCCAACCTGTTCATCAACCCACTTACCGGGTTACAACGAGTTAGCTAAGGTCTTTAAAGAAAACGGCGTTGATGAGATAGTTTGTATTTCCGTCAATGATGCCTTTGTGATGAACGAATGGGCAAAAGACCAAGAGGCAGAGCATATTACTTTAATTCCCGATGGCAATGGCGAATTCAGTGATGGCATGGGAATGTTGGTGGATAAAGCTGAACTAGGATTTGGTCGGCGGTCATGGCGCTACTCCATGCTGGTCAAGGATGGCGTAATTGACAAGATGTTCATTGAACCAGAAAAGCCAGGTGACCCGTTTGAGGTGTCTGATGCCCAGACAATGCTCAACTATATCAACCCTGAGGCAACAAAACCCCAGTTAGTTTCCCTGTTTACAAAAGTAGGTTGTCCATTCTGCGCTCGTGCCAAGACGATGCTAAAGGAGAATGGTATAGATTATGAAGAAATTGTCCTAGGTAAAGAGGTGACCACTCGCTCATTGAGGGCAGTCTCAGGTGGAACAACAGTTCCCCAAGTCTTTGTTGATGGCAAATTAATTGGCGATTCCGAAGCACTCGCCGCTTATCTTGGTGCTAGCTAGTACCAGTTCGTACAAAAGAGGTAGAGGGGTTAGGTGTTAGGGAAAAAACCTAAACTAATCCCTCAGTGACTTCCCTCATTACTTGAGTGATGCCTCAGTACATCTTAATAACTCAGTCTGCAACTGTAACCTGATGATTAGCTGACCATCAGATGAGAAGGAGTCACACGCCACAACAACTCTAGCGCAGAGGCTGGCATCGTCAGATACAAAACATCGCCAACATGTAGACAAGTTTCCAGAACATCCCATCCGTGGAGCGTCTGGCTGTTAGTTTCTATGTAAAGTGGTACAAAGTCAGCATCCATTGCCGCCTCTTTGACCAAGCGTCCGCAGAAGGGATGTCCCGGTGTAATTAGCGTAGCCAATGCCACCCAAAGCGTATCGCCAGTCATCCCATTTCCCAAAATGCGTCCACCTAATGCCGCTGCCGCAAAGGACGGTGTTGCTAGTTCTGTTGGACTCAGCACTACCTCAAAGTTAAAAACCTGTTGCACAGTACAAGCAAGCTGTGGGTCTTGGTTACGCACCACTACTGGCAATTTTGGAACTAGGGCTTTTGCACTTAGGGCAATCTCGACATTCGACATGTCGTCACTTGTTACCGTTAACAGGGCTTCACACGAATCAATGTTGGCGGCTTTTAGGGTCGTAGATAAACTGGCATCACCAAGAATCACGGGTACGCCCCAAGAACGAACCGTGCGGAGAAACCGATTGTTGGCATCGCGCTCAATCACGACCACTTCATGACCATGATTATGGAGTTGATTGACAATCTGAACACCAATGCCACCTAAGCCACAGACAATGTAGTGATGGCGGCTGGGAACACGCGCAGCATCCCAAAACTGATTAAAGCGGGTTCCTAAAACAAAATCATTGAGTAGGGCGTAGCAAATTCCAATCACCCCAGCACCCACCAACATCATTACCGCTGTAAAAATCTTGATGCCGTCGGGGGCTTTTTCTGCCACTTGTTCTTGACCACCTGCACCCGTAATCATCCCAACGGAAAAGTAGAGAGCCTCGACAACTGTAATGTTTTCATCGACACAAATGTAGATAGCTGTAGCGAAAAAAATCATTAGCAACAGAGCAAAACTCACCACTAGTACGGGTTGAGCGTGTTTGTGAAACTCTCGCAGGTTGGTAAAAACTTTGAAAAATTTACGCAGCCAGGATTGACGGCGGCTATGGACTTGGGGCTGAGTGCCAATAATTAGGCGATCGCCTCGTTGTAACCGTTGCCCTTCAGCAACAGCAGATACTAAATCGACCTGACCCTTTACCGGGAGGTAGTAAATTAACATTCGCGATCGATCATCCCAGAGGTGACTTAATGGGCGTCCAATCCAGGGATGATTGTCATGAATGTATTCTTCATAAATTGGCCACGTTTGATTAAATAGCCGCAGTTGCCCAATAGCTTGATTTCCCAGTGCCGCAAAAACAAACACAGGTGCTGCCAGGGCAGCAACACTCAGGCTGACATGATCAGGAAGCGTCTGATCAAGGCGATCGCCTAAACTACTATTAAACAATCGGTTAACAATACGAATCCGAGGATTAATTACTCGCGCCTGAGTCAGAATTGCCAGATTTAGTCCATCATCATCGTTAGAGAGAATCAGGATTTGAGCCTCCTCAATCCCTGCTCGCCGTAGAGTAGAGGCTACGCGCAAATCTCCAATTACGACACTATCCCCTTCATTCGATAGAAGTCTATCACTGATGCCAACAACAGCCGCTCCCTGTTGCTTCAGTAAGCTGAAAATTTTATATCCAGTGCGTCCCAATCCACAGACAATGATACGGGGTTTCATGAATTAGCTTTGTGTCAAAGCAGATGACTGCTACGCAAGTATCCAACTCCCTATTGTTATCTAGAGTACATACAAGGACTGTAGCTGAAGACACCACTGCTATAGGAAAAAGCTCAATTCACATTTTGTTTCTAAGTAGCAGGCACAACGATTGCTGGTTGATGTGAGTTCAACAGCGCAACCTCTTGCCCATAGATAAACTCACTGTAGTCAGCAATATTATCGAGTCCAAGTAGGTTTAGCATGATTTCAGCCGCTAACCAAATTGTTGTTTTTACAAGTACTTTCTTCCAATATAATTTCATTTTGCCCTACCTCCTGGATGAGTGATGGAGGCTTCTGTGTCTTCCGTCAAACCTCTCTTACTTAACTGTTCAGGACAGATGCTGCCTTTTACGCAGCCTTAGAACGGATATCAGGAATATCGGTGAAAACCTAATTTTGTATTGGGGAAAGGCGCATTGCGTGCGTCCGTACCGCGTGTTGAAGTGCGTAAGTCCTGCCTTATAGCAGAAAGCCGTCAGCTATCAGCTATCAGCTTTTTGTTTTCCTTGCGCTCTCTCTTGTTTCACACACCTTGCTGTACCTCATCCAACTGAAAATCGGTATATAGCTTTTCTCGTATCAGTGAGGTACATCTAAGTTTCTTGCCTATTCCCAATTCCCCATTCCCTGCGGGTGCGCTTCCTCATCCGGAGGTTCCCTCCGGATGCCAGCGTCACCCAATTCCCGAAAACCTAGAAATTTGTACCTCATCCACATGAGAACCGCTATACAGCAATTTTCATACTGGTGAGGTACAGTCAATATTTCTCTCTTCTCCTATAGAGAATGGGAGAGTAGGATAGATGTACCTCATTAGCCTAGAAAACGCTGTATTGCGTTTTTAGGTATCTTGTTTTCAATCTGGGTTAAAAATAAGGATATATAGCAGTTCTCAGTTAAATGAGGTGCAGTTAAAGGCTACTAGTCAGCCAAACAAAAAAGCTGATGGCTGATAGCTGATAGCTTTCTGCTATATCGCCATTTTTTGTAAAAGATACTGCTCTTGATATGAACTACCACGTTATTTACGACGGCAATTGCAATCTTTGTGTCACTCTAGTACAGCTACTCGAAAACCTGGATCAGGGACGAATCTTTGATTACATCCCAATGCAGGATGAAGAAACATTGAAGACTTTTTGTGTAACATCCCAAGACTGCGAGATGGGGATGATTTTAATTGATGCAAAATTCCCAGAGCGTCGGTGGCAAGGCAGTGATGCGGCAGAGGAGATTGGGCAGTTGTTGCCAGTTGGGAATATGTTTATCTCAGCTTACCGAGCTATGCCTGGAGTGAAATGGGTTGGTGATCGCGCTTATGAGCAAATGCGCGATAATCGCTACAGTTGGTTTGGTAAGCGGTCTAGTACTTATAAGTCAGCTTATCCGGTAGGTTGTGCTGCTACATCCAGTTCCCATTAGTTGAATGTTGAGTGTTGGGGAAGCAGGGGGAGAGAAAGTTAGTTTGAATACAACTTGACATCAGGCTCAAAAGGCGATCGCATTTCCCCAAAATCTCACTTTTTGAGCGCCTTTCTTACCAACTCAGGAATCTGAGACGGACGTTCTGCCACTGGTACTTTCGCTTTCTTGAACGCAGCAACTTTGTGTTGAGCGGTACTGGCATTAGTCACTGGCCCTGATAGCTGAGCGGCAAGGATAGCACTTGCATTACCTACTTGTTTATCTACAGGTGTATATCGTCCAGCAACGTAGGCAACTACGGGTTTATCAACGGCTTCGGCAATATATTGAGCGGTTGCTTCTTCACTCCCGCCCCCTGTCTGATCCACTAAAACAATCGCTTCTGTATTTTCATCTGTTGCCAAAACCTGAAGCCACTGGAGAAAAGAAGAACCAACAATGACATCACTACCTAAATTCACGGCTATTGACTGTCCTAGTCCTGCCTGAGTCAGTGTCAGCGCAATTTCATAACTAAGGGTAGCCGCACGAGTGATCACCCCTACTGAGCCAGGTGTGTAAAATTCACTCTCTTGAGTACCCAACAAAAGTTTTCCTGGCACAATAATCCCAGAACTGCTAGGACCAATGACCAGAGTGTCAGTAAATTGTGCTTTCTGCAACAGACGAACTATATCTAGAGGCGGAATGCCACTCGTGACAAGAACAATTTGCCCAATTCCAGCGTCTATGGCTTCTAAGGCTGCATCAAGGGCATTGTAGGGTTCTACAAAAATAACCGTTGCATCCACAGATCCAGCATAGTTACACGCCTCCTCAACTAGGTCAAACACGGGAAGATCATGTAATTCTTGCCCTCCCTGTCCTGCGCTAACCCCTGCCACCACATTCGTGCCATAGGCTTTCATTCGTGCAGCGTGGTAGGAGCCAAGTGGTTGTGTAATGCCCTGTACCAGGACTTTGCTGTCTGGTGTCAAGTTCATAATTGCTGGATGTGCGTGTGCTGTAGATGCAAGATGAAGATGTTTGAGCATAACAAGAACAGCCAGCTCTTGCTAGAGGAGATTAACCTTAGGCTTTCTTGATCGCTGCTGTTGCGAGGGATATTGCTTTTGCAACTGCCTCATCCAGATTATCAATCCAGTGTACAGGCATGTTTACCAAATCCTCTTTGACCGTATTAAAATTCCCCCCAACAACACGAATAATAAATTGAGGCAGTTGGGGTTGAGAGGCTGTTCGTTGGAGGCTAAGACGACTACCATCACTTCGTTCTTGGCGGAAACGTGAGGTCATTGCGATCGCTTTTTCCGTTCGGTCTGCCTCATTCAACACGGATGTTTCCCCAAGGTGAGAAAGGAGATAGTTAGCAATGACCTCCGCTACTTCTTCACTGGCAGCAGGGCTACTTAAAATGTTGACCAAAACAACCTTGATGCCATCATTGCTCGTAAGCTGCTGTAGTGCGCCTTGCAGTTGTTGCACTGGAGAAGACGTAGACTGCAAATCCCAACTAGCATATCCATTCACAATCAGACAAGTAGCTGGCTTTCCCTTTGCCCGGTAAATCAAATCTAAGGTTGCGGCAGCAAGACAAGTGCCATTACAAAGGATGCCAATATTGCCATCGCCGTCTGTCCAGTTGAGTTCAGTCAAGGACTTGGTCGGCAGTTGTTGCTCAATCTTACTATCACTACTGGTTGAAACTAACGTTGCCAACTCAGAATGACGACCAAGGGCATTGTCATTGGCGATAATTTTGCCGTCTAGAGCCATCATCTCACCTGTGGAACTGATGCCGAGGGGATTGATTTCCACTAAGTCCAAATCCTTTTCGACAAAAAGCTGGTACATCTTCTGCACAATCCCACTCACAGACTCAATGAGATTACCTTGCAGTCCCATTTTGAGAACTAGACGCCGCGCATAAAAGGGAGAAAATTCTTGATCGACGACAACCCTTTGGAGGTGTTCGATCACTGCCTGCACATTGACACCGCCTCTGGAAGAACCCAAGAGAACCGGACGCCCCAGTGTGTAGTCAAGGATGACTGCCAGAAAAAACTCCTGTTCCGCGTTATAGCGGGACTCGGCTAGCAACACTTGAGGATACTGACCGAGAATCGACAGGTTGAAAATTGCCCTAGCGGCTGCGATCGCATCAATGGTATTTTCGACAAAACGGATACCACCCGCTCTCCCTCTTCCCCCTGTAGGCACCTGAGATTTCAGAACCACTGGATAAGGAATCTCTAAACGCTTGAGGTCTCTAGGATGGTCAATGCGTTGGGACGGCAAAACAGGAATGCCGATCTCACGAAACAATGCTTTCGCCTGGTACTCTAATAAGTCCATGAATGGAGTGTAGTTTAACAGTCAGTGGTTCTGATCAAAGTTACCAAACTCTGAGGTTCTAACGAGTTCGTTAGCTTACACACTAGAGCGCCTTTTCCAGTCTTTTTCAACTTGATCAATTCGATAGAAACGCTTCCAGAACATATCCAAAAGCTTCGTGGGCATCAATTTCGTCATCAAAAACAGCATCATCCTCCCACCTGTTGCTGCTAAGTAGCGGGGACGGGGATGTCGGTCAGTAATCGCCCGGATAATCACATGGGCTACTCGTTCTGAACTCCAGGCTAGAGGCGCGGTTTGCTGTTCTATTTCTTTGATTGCCTGTATAGCAGGTCGATAGAGTGTTCTCCCAGCTTCCGGAACATTCAGATCAACTCTATCGCCAGCCACACTGAAAAACTCCGTTGTTACGGGTCCTGGCTCGATTACGCTGACTTTGATATTAAATGCCTCTAACTCCATTCGCAGCACATCACTAAGTGCTTCCAGGGCAAACTTAGACGCACTATACATACCGCCAGCCGGAAACGGCAGACGCCCTCCTAGGGATGACACATTGATAATTCGTCCGCATCCTTGGTCACGCATGACCGGGATTAACGTTTGGGTTAAGACTAATGGACCGTGGAAATTTACAGCAAACTGTCGTTGAGCGTCTTCCGGTAAGATTAATTCAATGGGTCCCATCTGCCCATAACCTGCGTTATTGACAAGGGCATCCACTCGTCCAAAACGTTCAATCGCTGAGTGTGCCAAGGCTTTTACCTGTTCAACTTGAGCCATGTCAGTCGGCACAACCAAAACATCGGCACCTGCTTTAAGGCACTCAGTCGCTACAGCCTCAAGCTTTTGCTGATTACGGGCAGCCAGTACCAAGCGAATGCCCAAGGCTTTGACAGCTAATTGTCGGGCAAGGGCAGCGCCAATTCCTGCGGAAGCGCCAGTAATCAAGATCACTTGTTCAGCTAAAGGGGAAGCCTGAGTCATAATAAGTTTTTTGCTTTTAGTCGCTTGTTAAGTGCTATTTAGTATCTATTTGCATCTTAAAAAGATTCAGGAGAGATTAGAGGTTAGTTGAAACAACACTCAAGGTATTCGTTTATAATTCCAACGAAAACTGGTATTGTGCATCTACCCGCAAGGAGAAACTGGTAAAATCAGGCTTTTACATCAAGGTCGGCTAATGACTTCGTTTATAGCTCTGGGTGATTGGTCAGTAGTTAGTAGTCAGTAGTCGGTTGCAACGGACAACGGACAAAAAGCGACAGCTTATATTTAGAAGAACGGTGTGGTCAGATGAAAACAGCGACGCGCCCCGACGATTTAGAAATCTTAGGGCATGTTTTACAGGCAGACTTGCAGAAAAGACTCTCGACACTTGTCCCAATTCAGGTGCGGTGTCTGCTTAAGGAAGGGGCGCTGATGATTCTGGTTCAACATCGGGTAGATGTGATGCTAGAGCAACAAGAAATCTTTGATTTTTTGGAGCAAACGATTCTTGAGCATCATTCGTCAGTTGGCAATCCGGTAAAAATTTATTTGCGGGTAGCAGGGCAAAAGCAATCTTATGCTTCCCACTCGTTCCTAACCGAGTACCTCTCCGAGCCAATAGTAACTGCTGATAGACCTGTTGAGACAGTAGAGAATTTCCCGAAATTCCTTAACCCCGCCGTTGAGGAAACAGAGAGTGATTGGACTGAAAGTGAGTTTACTCAAAGCCCGGAGGCACCGACAACCGATTCAGAGTTGCCTCACCCTTGGGATGAGCCGATTTCAGAAGACGAGCCTCAACCGGATGTTTGGTCGCCTGAATCACCTGAGACAGAAGCCAGCAAACCCAAGTCAAAGTCCTCTTTGCTGCCATTAATTGTTGCTGGTGTGGGTTTGAGTTTGGCGGTTTTCTCTACTAGCCTTTATGTTCTCACCCGTCCTTGTGTTATTGGCGTGTGTAGAGCAATTCCTGAGGCTCAAGGCTTGAGTGAACAATCTACGGCAACGCTGCAAAACCCTGGTTCAGGGAAGGATGTTCTGGAGGCGCAACAGCAGTTACTGGATGCGATTCAGATTCTGGAGTCGATTCCCTCTTGGTCGAGCCATCATAGGCAAGCTGAAGAACTGCTGAAAGCCTATGAAGCGCAAGCAGAACGGGTTGATGAGATGGTAACAGCATTGAAGACGGCGGCGAGGGCTTCTTATAAAAGTCAAAATCCGCCTCATCCAGCTTCAAGGTGGATCGAAGTGCAGAGTCTATGGCGAGAAGCGATCGCACAGTTAGAACAGCTTCCCACGAAGAGTAATCTCCAACCCCTAGCGCAACAAAAAATTAAGGAATACAAGGCGAATTTAGCCCAAACCAATCAACGATTGGTCAAGGAGCGACAGGCTCAAGGATATATTAACTCGGCAAAAGAAGCAGCGTTAATTGCTGAGGCACGTCAAGGTGTCGCTCAAACCTTACCGCATTGGCAACTCGTCTATTCCACCTGGCAGGTTGCAATGAACCGTCTCAAGCAGATTCCTCAAGGCACAACGGCATACGAAGAGGCACAGCAGTTGTCAGCATTGTATCTGCCAAAGATGGCTGTAGCACGCGATCGCAAAGCTCAAGAGCAATTTGCTACTAATGCCTACAATCAAGGACTCCGGATTGCTCAACTTGCCAAAAATTCCCAGTCTGATAGTCAATGGTCAATGGCGTTAGTTCACTGGCGCAATGCCTTGAACTATTTAAATCAGGTTCCCAATGGCACCTTTTACCACGCCAAGGCACAATCACTCGTTGCTCCCTACACACAAGCTCTCAAGCAAGCGCAAGGACAGTTACAGGTGGTTTTGAAGCTACAACAAGCCCGAAGTGATTTGCATCAAACGTGCTTTGGCAAAACCCAGCAGGTTTGTAGCTACACGCTTACCAGCAACGCCATCCAGGTTCGCTTGTCACCAACCTATATGCAAAAGGTGAGACAAACTGCAACCATAGCGAAAGCGAGAGGTGACTCTAATGTTCAAGCGGGTGTTGTCAATCACATTTTGACATTGGGAGAAGCGCTTGAAGCGATTAGTGATAATGCTCGAATTCGCGTAGATGTTTACAATCCTGACGGTAGCTTGATTGAGACGCATATGCCAGGGATGTAAAAAAGTAGATCTGCGTTGCATCACCACTTCGCTATTGAGCATCTGACCCGTTCAAGTAGTGCTATCAAGTAGCTGCAATATCGCTTAGAACAACTAGAGGCAGATTGGAAACGCGACGGAAGCCATTATCGTTCGTTAGAAAAATGCTACAGCCATGAGCGATCGCTGTTGCTGCATGGATAGTATCGGGTGTCCGCAGGTTTGTTTGGGCACAAAATTGTGCAGCCTCTCTCAAAATTGCTCTTGTGATTGGCATCAGTTGCATTTCTATAGATAAAAGCAGCGTTTCATAAGCAGTAATTAGAACTGAATCAGCATTCTTGAGAGGAGCAACCAAAGTTTCTAATAATGCCAGTTTACTGCTGATAATTTGGATATTACCAGTTGCAGACTTCAGCCACAAGGGGCGCAGGAGTGACCAATAAGCTGGATGCTTTTCTACGCTGTAGATGAGAATTTGAGTATCTACATAAACAAGGCTAGAATCTGGCAGCGTCAGATCTCCCACGCGCTGCGTTCCTCTTGGAGATACTGGTCAGCTTCTTCAGGCGTTTTAAACAGTCTTTGTCCAGGCAATTTATCTAGTAAGTCTATGGCAGAGCAACGGCTGCTAGATGAGGTGTCTTTTAGGATTACGAAAACTTCTACAGTATTACCCACTAGCAACTCTGGAGCAGATATTTCGATTTTGTTGCCTGGTAAGACTTTAGTGCTAAGGTGCAAAGCTGGCTGCATTGTGATTACTTCCTCTTGTTTTTATGAGCTGTCTTTTAATTGACCGGAATAAATAGCCTAGTTGCTACGGTAGTGTTTAAATTATTTTAATAAAGTTCTGCATAGATGTTTTGTCTGACGCTCCTGCTACCTGAATAAAATGCGATCGCACTTCAGGATGCTGCGCGATCACCCAGTACTCCAAAAAGCGATCGCTCCTCCACTCCTATTAGAAAATCGCACCTTTAGCTTTGTGGTGGTGAGAGGTACGCTCCAAATTTATAGCAGTCGAAGTATACATTAGGACATGAGCAAAGGGCTTAAGCTTTTTGCTCCAAAGAGCCTGTTGTCCTAAGCTTTGCTTTGCTTGCTATACTCATGTTTCGCTTACCATCGCTCGTCGAACTTCCTCAACTTCTTCAAATGCCCCTATAAAATTGAACAGATCAATTGCCTCTTGAAAAAAAATTTTACTTCCCTCAATTTCACCTATGCTTTCCTCTATTCTTTTGAAGCGAAGTCCATCGTTATAGCTACATTCAGCTATTTTGTACAAAACTTCTGTTATTTCTATTGCTTCTCCATCATTCTCTATTACCTGTTGTACTTCTTCAGCTTGTTTCAATTCTCCTACTGTATTTAAAATTAAAATTGCTTTTTGAAAATAAATATTACTCTCTTCAATTAGATCCAGTTTTTTTAAAAGTAATCCCTCGAAGTAGCAAGAATTAGCCATATCGCTTCCTATTTCAACTAATTCTTTCAAAGTTTGTTCTGATCCAGAAAATTCTGACTCATCAGGCCACAGCTCTGCAAGTTTTGTTAACTCCCCAGAAAACTCTTTGTAGTGGTACAAGAACTGTAAAAGTTTCAGGATATCTTCTCCAAAATTTTCAAGCCCAAAATAGGTTGCTTTGGCGTTTACTAATTGCCAATCCTTATTTGACTTCAGCCTTCTCACTGCTTCTGACTGAATTACTGGATGCAACCAGTATCTTCCCTTGTTAAATTCTACTAAAGCCCGATATCGCAATGATTTAATAACGCGATTGTGTTGTTCTTCGGGTATGTTCCATAGCAGACACAAGACTCCATTTATGGGTACTGAAGGAATTTCTTGATAGCGATAGCATCCCAAACGGCAAAGGAGTTGATAGGCTTCAGTATCATGCTTTCCTAGACGGTCAAACTGACTTTTAACTAAATCCTCTAACTCTCTCTCTATTAACAAATAGCCTTGATTTTCTTGCCAATAAGCCTCTAAGTCGCCTTCATAATCCTCTTGAATCGTACTACAGAGGATTTGCATCGCTTTGGCATTGCCACCATAGGCTTTATGCATCTCACTCAAAGCTGGAGAATCTGTGTCAAAATTGCGGCTGCTAAAGTACTGCTGCCATGTGTCTTTAGCCATCCCTTTCAACTCGTAAGGCTTAACATTCACACAAGACTCATTGAGACACTCACGGCTTGTAACCAGCGTTACAGCTTGTACATCTGAATCAGCTAAAACGCTGAATAACTCTACATAACCCCGATGTGCTTCAATGAACTTGCCGTCTTTGTCTAGAGCTGGTTCGAGGTTATCAATCAAAACACCAACCTTTTGAGTTTTAAGCTGCTGCTTTAGCCGCTTTAGTGTTATACCAAAATCCTGTGCGGGTTCACCTTGTAAGTCTCGCAGCAATTCCTCAACAACACTTTCTATAGGTGTAATGTTCTTTGTTTCCTTTGCCATCGGAGGTTCCAGAACTAAGTCGAACTCCCATGTGCTGAAGTACTTTTTAGCCAGAGTTGTCTTACCTACCCCACCTTTGCCGTAAATGAGGATGACTTTTGCCCCTTGAGAGACAAAGGTGTTGAGGTCTGCGATCGCCTCATCTCGTCCTAAGAAGTTCGGGTCTAGCTTCGGCAGACAGGCTTGAGGTTCAGAAGTAAGGTCATCATCATCTAGTTGCAGGTTGAAAGCACTGAACAGACAGTGAATAGATTCCCTATCAACCTCTTTCTCACCCTTAAATATTTTTCTAATCGTGCCAGTGTATAAGCCGTCCTCCTTATAGGCACTGGTTAGTTCCTTC
Organism: Symplocastrum torsivum CPER-KK1; assembly: GCA_019358875.1. Classification (GTDB taxonomy): domain Bacteria; phylum Cyanobacteriota; class Cyanobacteriia; order Cyanobacteriales; family Coleofasciculaceae; genus Symplocastrum; species Symplocastrum torsivum. The sequence goes on along the minus strand of JAHHIF010000010.1, from coordinate 128,540 downwards.
ATCTTTTCCTGTGTACACCTAGCACCATGCTGGTTTTCCCACTCCCGTTTAGCAGCTTCGAGTTTTTCCACGCCTTGGCGAGTGAGGATGTAACCGCGAGTACGTTTTTGCATCTGTAGAGACATTGGCTGAGGTAGCTTAACTTCCCGTTGCAGATGTTGAGGCTGACTTCCGGGAAGATAATGGCTTTTCCCTGATTTTAAGAAATCCAGTCCATTTCTGAAGTTGAGGTTGGCTAACGCTTTCAGGACTTGCCCTCACTGGCTTTGCCAAAAGATAGCAAAAAACTTTAAGTTCGTGGTTTAACTGCTCGGACTTCGCTGGTTTAGCCTTCATTAAACCTGCACACTTGACTCAGTTACTCAAGCGGAGGCATTAAACCAGATGGCTCTCGAACCCATCAAAGACAACCAGGCTAATAGTCCAGAAATTCAGACCACATTCTACCAATTGGAAATACCAGGAATGGAAGAATTTCTCGCCAAGCTGACAGCCAAGTCAAAAACTACCCCCAAGTCAATACGGCGACGCGATCGCAATTGACGATAGCAGCAATGATGCTTCTGCTGCCTGAAGAAAACGCGATCGCGCAGTATCCTGAGGTGCGATCACATTTTTTCCTTCTAAAAAGTGACGTGAACTTAATTCAGAGGAATAACAACAAGCGATCGCATTTAAGTCGTGTACTCTGCATTAATCTTCACATAGTCATAACTCAGGTCACAGCCCCACGCCTTACCCATACCAGAACCACTGCCAACACTGACCGAGATTAAAACAGTATCTTCTTTTAAATATGCTCCCGCTGCTGCTTGCTTCAGATAAGCACTAGCCGCTGCACGGTCAAAATCTAGAGGTTGCCCAGCCTCCATAAGCGGGATATCTCCTAGCTGGATTTTGAGATTGTCTTGCTCAAATAGAACGCCTGCACGTCCAGCAGCAGCGGCAATTCTGCCCCAGTTCGGGTCACGACCAAACACGGCTGACTTAACCAATGATGAGCCTACAATGGTTTTAGCAATTTGACGCGCCGCTTTATCATCCGGCGCACCTGTGACTTGCACTTCAATTAGACAGGTTGCCCCTTCACCATCACGAGCGATAGACTTTGCCATATACTGACAAACGGCTGTAAGCATTGCCTCTAGCTTTTCGGCTTCTGGTCCCATTTCTGTAATTGCCGCTGTCCGGGACTGACCATTCGCCAAGGCAATCAAGGTGTCATTGGTGCTGGTATCTCCATCAACAGTAATTTGGTTAAAACTCTTATCTGCTGCCCGACTCAACATTTGTTGCCATAGTGGGGTCGAGACAACAGCATCACAGGTAACAAAGGCGAGGAGAGTTGCCATATTGGGATGAATCATCCCAGAGCCTTTGCAAATGCCACCCACCCGCACGGGACGGTCATCAATTGTTGTCTCCAAAGCGATCGATTTAGTCACCAAATCTGTAGTAATAATTGCTTGCGCCGCTGCATCTGAACCTGTTTCAGAGGCAGCTTCAACAAGTTGAGGCATCGCTGACACCAAGGCATCCATCCGGATTCGTTGACCAATAACGCCTGTAGAAGCCAGCAATATCGCATCAGCGGGAATTTTCAGCACTTGACCAAGAGCTTCAGCACTGGCTAAGGCATCTCTCCAGCCTTGCTCACCCGTGGCGGCATTCGCTTGACCCGCATTGCAAAGAATCGCACGAGCGCTGCCTCTGGCTTGCAAACGCTGACGGCAATAGTCTACAGGAGCAGCACGAACATGACTTGTTGTAAAGACACCCGCTGCGATCGCGTCTACATCTGACAAAATCAACGCTAAATCTGGAAGCCCCGAAGGTTTCAGACCCGCCGTAATTCCTGCGGCTCGATATCCCCTAGGAGCTGTGACACCACCAGTAATTTCCTGCCAGTCTGACATAGACTCCCTCCTGAAAACCTTGACTCCTGCACGAGAGGCGATTATATCAAGTCTTAGGTGTCAGATAAGTAGCTTATTGACTTTTTATCTGCAAAATATGTGCAAAAAAAAGAGAGCCACTTGCGTAACTCTCCCGGTCATCAGGGTGCATCTACTTCTCATAAGTATAAGGCTTGGGGGTGGGGGGTGTCACCCCCTATTTAGAAATTCTTTTGACCAACCAATTTGGCACAAAAAAAAGAGAGCCACTTGCGTAACTCTCCCGATCATCAGGGTGCATCTACTTCTCATAAGTATAAGGCTTGGGGGTGGGGGGTGTCACCCCCTATTTAGAAATTCTTTTGACCAACTAATTTGGCACAAAAAAAAGAGAGCCACTTGCGTAACTCTCCCGATCATCAGGGTGCATCTACTTCTCATAAGTATAAGGCTTGGGGGCGGGGGGTGTCACCCCCTATTTAGAAATTCTTTTGACCAACTAATTTGGCACAAAAAAAGGAGAGCCACCTAAGCGACTCTCCCGATCATCAGGGTGCATCTACTTATCACAGTATATAGCTAACAGGATGAGGGGGGACACCCCCTGATTTATTTTTTGTGTGAAGTTTGAGATTGAGTTTATCAAGTAAGGGCGAAGCGACCAAAGTAGCAAGAATCAGCCTGCCTCACGGCTTTAGGGAGGGATTCTTCAAAGATTGCTGTACTGGTGTTCTAGCCGTTCAGCTTCTTACTTAGGATTTGGTTTGTCAGTTTAGGGTCAGCCCGCCCACTGGTTTTCTTCATCACTTGCCCAACAAAGAAGCCTTGGAGCTTGGTTTTGCCGTTGCGATACTGCTCTAATTCCTTGGGATTGGCAGCAATAACTTCATCAATGATTGCTTCAAGTTCACCTGTGTCAGAGATTTGAACTAGACCCTTGCGTTCAACGAGTTCTTTAACGGAACCACCCTGAGACAACAGTTCAGGTAGCAGTTCTTTAGCAATTTTGCCGCTAATCGTGCCGTCTTCAATCAGGGTGATCAGTTCTGCCAGGATGAGCGGTGTGAGAGCAATCTCCGTGATTGTGTGCTTCCCTGTATTGAGATAAGCCGCGATGTCTCCCATAACCCAGTTAGCAGTTTGTTTAGGATTCGCCTTAGCCGCGACAGCCGCTTCAAAATACTCAGCTACTAGTCGATCATCCGTTAGCACACGGGCATCATAAGCAGAAAGCCCCAACTCGCTTTCATAACGGTGCCGTTTTTCGGCAGGTAGTTCAGGGAGTTCACTACACCACTGCTCTAACTGTTGTTTTGAAACCTCAATCGGAGGAAGGTCAGGTTCCGGGAAATAGCGATAATCACTAGAGCCTTCCTTAACTCGCATACTAATTGTGCGTTGGCTACCTTCTTCCCAAAGCCGAGTTTCTTGAATAATCCGCTCTCCAGCTTCGACAGCAGCGATTTGCCGCTCAATCTCATATTCGATCGCTTTTTGGATGGCGTTGAAGGAGTTCATATTTTTGATTTCAACCTTCGTGCCAAACTCCTGTTGACCGATAGGACGCACGGAAATATTGACATCGCAGCGTAGAGAGCCTTCCTGCATATTGCCATCACTGACACCGATGTAACGCATAATCCGGCGTAACTCTTGGGCATACTCTGCCGCTTCTTGACCAGAACGCATATCGGGTTCCGAGACAATTTCAATCAGTGGCACACCCGCACGGTTGTAATCGACCAAAGAGTAAGTCGAACCGGAAAGCCCGTCACTTCCTGCGTGAACCAACTTGCCAGCATCTTCCTCCATATGTAAACGAGTGATGCCAATCTTTTTCCGAATTGGATTACCCGCCTCATCAGGGAGTTCAATCTCTAGCCAACCATGCTCAGCAATTGGCAAGTCAAATTGAGAAATCTGATAGTTTTTAGGAAGGTCAGGATAAAAATACTGCTTGCGATCGAACTTGCTGTAGGGTGCAATCTGGCAGTTCAGCGCCAAACCTGCTTTTACGGCGTACTCTAGTACCTTTTGATTGAGTACAGGTAATACTCCCGGCATTCCCAAACAAATTGGATCGATGTTTGTATTCGGGGTAGCACCAAATTCTGTGGAGGAATCAGAAAAAATCTTGGTTTGTGTACTCAGCTGACAATGGGTTTCTAGACCAATGATTGCTTCGTACTGCGTTTTAACCCGTACAGCAGAGGTCATAAGCGTCTTGGATGCTTGTCTTATTGCAACAGATCTCTATTCTATTTTATTAGTGCAAGCCGCTGAGTAGAGCGCCTTAGTCTAAAGTACAGACACTAGTTTAAATAGTTGTCATTCACAAATTATTCACAACTCCTGGTTAACTTAGTAAGTAAGCAGGATTAAGCCTGAGCCGATAGCGTCAAGTTAAAGCCTTATCTGTAAACCGCTAGCCAGTAATCTCGAAACTGTTGACTAGCTTATAACTTAACTAAAACCCAGACCAAAATGGTCTGGGTTTATTATTTGTACTTCCTCATCCCATCTAGCGCAGAATTTGTTCGATCATCCGGTTAGCTTGTGATGCATAGCCGCCGCCAAAGAGATTGAAGTGATTGAGGATGTGGTAGAGGTTATAGAGAGTTTTTCGCTGTTTATAACCATCATCCAAAAGCCAAGCTTCGTTATAACCGCGATAGAAAGCAGCAGGGAAGCCGCCGAAGAGTTCTGTCATTGCAAGATCAACTTCGCGATCGCCTATATAAGTCGCTGGATCTAAAATTACAGGTTCTCCAGACGTAGTAACGGCGGCATTTCCTCCCCACAAATCACCATGTACTAAGGAAGGCTGAGGCTGATGATTCAGCAGTTTGGGAATTGCTGCTATTAATTGCTCTTGCTGAGGAAAATGACCACCACGACGCTGTGCGAGTTGGAATTGATAGCCGATTCGGTACTCAGCAAAGAATTCTATCCAATCCGATGTCCAGTTGTTCAGTTGTGGCGTTGAACCAATCGTATTGTTTTGCTCCCAGCCGAACCCTTTAGCGGTGGGAGGGTTCCAGCGATGCATAGCAGCTAACTGATGCCCCATTTCTTCCCACGTCTGGGAATTATTGCTGCCACCTAGTTCCAGCCACTCCAATACGATGTAGGAAGAATCAGTGGCTATTCCCCAGCAAATCGGTTTTGGCACCCGAATGGCTTGAGTTTCCTGCATTTGCTTTAAACCCAACGCTTCTGCCTCAAACATCTGCACCTGAGAGGCTTGGTTGAGCTTTACGAAGTAGGTGCGAGTGTTGCCGCTAACGCAATAACCCTGATTGATACAGCCTCCACCAACAGATCGGCGGTTGTTGATTTCAAACGCTTCACCTGTGGTTTCGCTGATATGGCTAGCAATTTGTGTCCACATCTTGGAATTTTAGATTTTAGCTAAATGTCGCTCTTCTTAAGCGCCAATTAATTGTTTGGGAAAAACCCTAGCTTGGGGGCTTTCCCCCAAACCCCCTCCTCACTCTCATCTCCGGTGGGGGACAAGCGTCTCCCCCAAACCCCCCGCGCAATCATGGGTGGATTGTGATGAGTTTATAGCATTTCTCTGTTACGCGCGTGTACAGCAGAAAAACCTAACCCCCAACCCCTTCCCTGCAAGGGAAGGGGAGTAAGAATCAAAGCCTCACTCAAGAGTAGGAGAGAGGTCAAAGTGTACCGCATCCAACCGACAACCGCTATATATGAGTCAGTGCCATTCGATTTAAGCTGGCTTGATGGCAACAACACCATAAGCGTTGGGAGAAAGGTACTGCTGTGCAGCTACCTGAAGGTCAACAGCATTCAAAGATTGGATTTTGCTGGGGTAGTTTAAGGCTGGTGCCAAGTCACCTAGCTGCGACTGGTAGTAACCATATAATGTTGTGCGATCGCTTGGTTTTTCATTTCCAAAGATAAAGCGATTCGCGACTTGTGTTCGGATACGGGCAAGTTCTGATTCTGCCACTAATTCTGTCTGAAACTTGCGGATGTGTTGTGCGATCGCATCTTCCACCACAGCTAAATTCTCTTCTGGTAACTGTGCAGAAATATAAAACACTCCCTGATGCCGTTGTGTCATATTGCTCACACCGATGTGAGTAACCAGTTGCCGTTCTTCTCGCAAGTCCCGAACGAGCCGTGACACCCTACCTTGCCCTAAAATCACCGACAGGACATCAAGCGCATAAACCTGCTCTAACTCATTCATTCCTGGAACCCGCCAAACCATCACCAGCCGCGCTTGCTGTAAGGTTTCGTCAACATACTCCCGACGCACAACTTCTGTAAAAGCAGGTTCTGGTGTAAAGGTTTGCGGTAATAAGTTTTTGTCTACTTCCTGAGTGCTAACTGATGTTTGCGTGAACCCATCAGCGACAATCTCAATCAATTCATCAACGGGTAAGTTACCCACAGCAACAGCAGTCATTGAGCGGGGTTGATACCAAGTGCCGTGAAAGTCCCGCATTTGCTGAGCTTTTAGCTGTTCAATCACTGATGCTGGGCCTAATACCTGTCGTCGGTAAGGTAACTGTTCAAACGTTGTCTCAATTGCGCGTCGAAATGTGCGGCGTTGAGGGTTGTCTTCTGAACGGCGAATTTCTTCCAAAACGACCATTCGCTCTCGCTCAAAGGCATCATCAGGAATGCTGGGATTCAACACTACATCCAGTTGCAGAGGGGCAAGTTCAGCAAAATCTTTGGGTGCAGTGGTGATGTAGTAGTGGGTGTAATCCTGACTTGTCGCGGCATTCGTCACCGCACCCCGCTCTTCAATTAACCGCTCAAATTCGCCACTTTGCAGTCGTGGTGTTCCCTTAAAAACCATATGCTCTAAGAAGTGAGCCATGCCGTTGATGTCGTCTGATTCCGCTGCGGAACCAACGTTAATCCAAACATTTAAGTTGACGGCTTCAACAGGCATCTGCTCTGCCACAATTGTTAAACCATTAGGCAGCTTCTTGAGCGTCGGGGCGTTGAGAGGGGGAGTTTTGAGCAGAGTTGAAGTCATTTGTTACACACTTTTTTGCTATTCCCTTTCTATCTTAATGAGGTAGGTCTTTACCCTGTTGGGTTACTATCGCTGGAAATAGAACAGTATGTGTGTACGCTAGCAGCGATAGTGCAAGCACTGCCGCCCAGGCAGATCGCATTCTTCAAATCGTCTGTATCCATTCCAGGAGATTTGCGCCATAAATCTCAATCAAAACCTGCCCCCTAAAGATTTAGCCTATTTCTTCCAGGCTTTTAGCAGCTTAGTAATTGCATCGATTTGGCTTCTGGTAAAGTACGTCAGGGCAAAAATGGCTAGGATGGTGACACCACCATTGACCAAAAGCGTCTGGTAGATATTGGCAGAGGATTCGGTTGAATTGACAGGGACTAGCATTACCTTTTCTGAAGCAGTAGCGGCGAGATTTAGGTTTTGATTCTCTGTGTTGCTCATAGCTTTTGTGATTAGTTAGGTGTTCAGTGGTTTCTGTATCTAAGCTAATCTTGGCTTCTGAAGTTTGGTGTCGAATAAAGTAGAGATATATCTATTAGTTTTAAGAGCTTTTTAACGCTACAAATGAAGTTATTAATTCTTTCGTAAGCAGATAAAAATATTTTAAATTAGCATTTAGCACAATTCTATTTACGCATTTTTACTAATTGGAAATAAAGTTAGTAGATAAAAGTAGAATTAGGTAGAGCTTACTAGATGAGCCATTGGATAACCTAATTCCTCTGCCTAGAATGGGTTTAAAACATTCAATCTAGGTAGGAATTATGACTCTACCAAATTATGAAGATCATGAGGAAGAGTTTCTCAAAGCGATCGCAACTCGCTTTGGTTTCTCTGGTAAGACTTGGTGGGTATTTCTGGAACGCTTTCGCGAAAAAAATACCGATTCTTTAGATAAAGATATCGCGGCGTACCTTGAGGCAGAGTTGATAGAGGGAACCAGCGATGGTGCGAATCCTGCTACTATACTGCGCGATCGCTTAAAGGTGATTTGTGACAAATTTGAGGTTGAGGGGTGCGACTTCCAGGGAGTCACTAAAGGTAGGTGGAAGATTGCGAAGCGGTGGTTGCGGGAAGTCATCTATCCGGAATGGCTAAAACAGTGTCACTTAATCCCCTTAACCTGTGACCAACTTTGGCAGCAACTCTGGGAAACGGCAACGCCTACGGACAAACTGAAGCCAGTTTTGCTGGAACCCGTGTCAGGTTTGGATATGGGAGAGGCGGAAATGACGGAGGAAGACTCTTTCTCTTTTCGCTTAAACAGTAGGATTCGGTTTGAAGTCAATCTGGATAGTGCTGGGTATTTGCTGCTGTTGGAGAAAGGCACGTCCGGGAAAATGTGGTGCTTGTGTCCATCGGGGTTTGCACCGGAACTGAAGCATCTTGGGGGATGGGTGAGTTTACCGCAAGCAAGTTCGCGCCACAAGTATTTTAAATTAACTGGCAGTGCGGGGCAGGAGGAAATCGTGGCGGTGATTACGAAGGACGTGCCAAGGTTGGACTGGTTGCCTAAACCGGGGGAACGGTTGTTGCAATTGCGGGAAGGGCATTTGACGGGTTTATTGGAGTATCTGAATCTAGCCCGTGATTATCAAGTTCTCCGCATGGTGTACAGAGTGACTGCTGCGTAGTTGGCTCACTAAAAAAAGAAGACGATGGAAATGGTTTTTAAGTGGTTGCGAGATTTAGCAGCCCCAGTCAGGAAATTCACAAAAGCAAAAAACTTGAAGCAGCTAAGCAGGAGAGCGGTTCAACTTTATCATGAGGGTCAGTATGGTCAAGCAATAAGTTTGGCTGAGGAAGCCTTGGAATTAGCGCGACAAGTTTGGGGAGAGGAACACCCCAATATAGCAACCAGCCTCAACAATTTAGCAGTACTCTACAAACTCCAGGGACGCTTAGCTGGGGCAGAACCGCTTTATCAAGAAGCTTTGGCGATGAGACAACGCCTGTTCCCAGGTGACCATCCTGATGTGGCAAAAAGCCTCAACAATTTAGCAGTACTCTACGAATCTCAAGGAGGCTTGGATGCCGCCGAACCGTTTATAGAGGAAGCCTTATCGATGACAAAGCGCCTGTTCCCAGGTGACCATCCTGATGTTGCAGATAGCCTTAACAATTTAGCTGGACTTTACGAATCCCAAGGACGCTTAAAAGCTGCCGAACCGCTTATAGAGGAAGCCTTAGCGATGAGGAAACGCCTGTTCCCAGGTGACCATCCTGATGTTGCAGGTAGCCTTAACAATTTAGCTGGACTCTACAAATCCCAAGGACGCTTAAGTGCCGCTACTCCCCTTTTAGAGGAAGTCTTGGCGATGACAAAACGCCTATTTCTGCCTGACCATCCTCATGTCGCACTAAGCCTCAACAATTTAGCATTCCTCTACAAATCCCAGGGACACTTGGATACCGCCGAACCGCTTATAGAGGAAGCTTTGGCGATGAGGAAACGCCTGTTCCCAGGTGACCATCCCGATGTGGCAGGTAGCCTCAGCAATTTAGCAGGACTATACCAATCTCAGGGACGCTTAGTTAAGGCGGAATCCCTTTTAGAGGAAGCTTTGGCAATGACAAAACGCCTATTTCCCCATGACCATCCCCAAGTTGCACTAAGCCTCAACAATTTAGCATTCCTCTACAAATCTCAAGGACGTTTGGATACCGCCCAACCGCTTTATGAGGAAGCCTTGGCGATGAGGAAACGCCTATTCCCAACTGACCATCCTGATGTAGCAACTAGCCTCAACAACTTAGCAGGACTCTACAAATCTCACGGACGCTTGGCTGAGGCAGAACCCCTTTTAGAGGAATCCTTAGCGATGAGTAAACGCCTATTGCCAGGTGACCATCCCAACGTGGCAAAAGGACTCAACAATTTGGCAGGATTACTTGCTGCTACCCATCGCTATTCTGAAGCGCTAGAACGGATGAAAGAGGCAGCAGCCATTGAGAACCGTCTGATTAACCAAGCTTTTGCTGCCAGTTCCGAAAGCGATCGCCTCGCCTATCTCCAACTATTGAGAGCTAATTTTGAGGCATTTCTCTCTCTGGTTTACCAACACCTCCACGACTCTCCTCAAGCCAAACAAGCAGCACTAAATTTAGTGCTACAACGCAAAGCCTTAACTGCCGCCGCCTTAGCTGCACTGAACCAAGCAATCTACAGCGGACGCTACCCCCACCTAACGGAAGAGTTAAAGAAACTGCGAGAATTGAGCGCCCGGATTATCCACTTTACCTTTACTCAACCCCAACCTGATCGCATCCCGCAACTGCAAGCCGAACACAACAAATTGCAACAGCAGCTAGCATCCCAAGTACCAGAAATCCAACTCCAAGAACAACCGATTGACTGCCGCACTGTCGCATTAGAACTACCAAGAGGCAGTACCTTAATCGAGTTTGTCTGCTTTAAAGTCTTTGATTTCCACGCCGCTAGTGGGGAATCAAAATGGCAACCCGCCCATTACCTAGCCTTTATCTTACCCGCAGGGCAGCCAGACCAGGTGCAGATGATTGACTTGGGAGAGGCAGAACCCATCGACCAACTAATTCAGGACTTTCGCCACTATGCATCTGACGGTAATCTCGTAGTGCATTCGCTGGATATGGGAGGAGATGATGATGAACTTGAAGACTTGAGACAGCCTCCCGCAGAGGTTATCCAACTGCGTGAAGCGATATTTAAGCCACTTTGCCCTTACCTACAAAAACACCAGCACCTATTTATTGCTCCCGATGGGAATTTGAACCTACTGCCATTTCAGATTCTCCCCACTGATGAGACGGGCGAACAACTGCTGATGGACGAGTACCGAATCAGTTACCTCAGTGTCGGGCGAGATATTCTGCGTTCTAAAGTTCGGATTGAGCGTTCTGCTTCTCAACCTTTAGTAATTGCTGACCCAGATTTTGACCTGGAAGACCTAACCCCCCCAATCCCCCTTCCCTCGCAGGGAAGGGGGGAGGAAAACTCCTCTCTAGTTATCGACGGAAAGGAGAAGTCTTACTTCCCTCTCCTTGCAGGAGAGGGGTTGGGGGAGAGGTCAAAGTTGGGCGTACTAGGGACACAAGTCGCCGAATTACTGCAAACTTTGGCAGGTTCGGCTTTTAAACGTGCTGAAGGAACTCGCTTTTTGGGTGAAGGGGTTGCCAAGCTGTTGGGGGTATCGCCTTATTTGGATAAGGAAGCGTTAGCGTCTCGTTTGACTGGTTGTGAGTCTCCTGAAATCCTGCTGATTGCGACTCATGGCTTATTCTCTAGAGAAGTACAACTGCAAGACTATTGGAAATTAACCCTGGCGCTGCTGACTTGCCCCGATGCACAGGAAGCGGAACTCTTGCAGAAGAACCGGAAGCTGCTGGATAAGACATTGTTGGAGGAGATGGAAAGGGTAGCAGCGATACTTGCAGAACGCGGAATTCAGAATGATGCTGACTGGTTGAGAAATTTCGCCCCGCAAGTCGTAGCAATCATTGACAAATCCACCCAGCAAACCCCAATCCAAAACTCCCCTAACTCTCCTGATCAAGGGGGGAACTCCAAAATCCCACATCCAGAAGACCCGATGTTACGTTCAGCCCTTGCCTTCGCTGGCGCTAACGCTTGGCTACAGGGTAAAACTCTCCCAAACGAAGAAGGCAAAGGCTTAGTCTTCGCCCAAGACGTAGCCGCACTCGACCTCTGGGCAACTGAACTCGCCGTCCTCTCTGCCTGCAATACCGCAATAGGCGACATCAAAATTGGCGAGGGCGTCTTTGGATTGCGTCGCGCCTTTGCCGTCGCCGGAGCAAAAACCCTGGTGATGAGCTTGTGGTCAGTCCCAGACCGAGCAACTGCCCTACTGATGCAGCACTTTTTTACCAACCTGCACCAAGGTTTAGGTCGTGCCGATGCCTTACAAGATGCCCAGAATTACATCCGCACTATCACCGTCAAAGAATTGCAGCAATCTTCCCTCGGTCTTGTCGTGCTGGAAGAATTACAAAGACATTTACCACAAGATTATCAATTTTGTCAAGACAATAGACCCCTTGAGCATCCCTATTTCTGGGGAGCCTGGGTTTGTCAAGGCGATACTACAGCAATGGTAAAGTCACAGGGATTGAACTGAATTAGGCGATCGCCAATCAGCACAAAAAGCGATCGCCACCTGATAAAAAGGGGAATAACAAAAAAGGCGGCACCCGGATTTGAACCGGGGGTGGAGATTTTGCAGACCTCTGCCTTACCACTTGGCTATGCCGCCGTAAGTTCAGTTTACTACTATACCAAAAAAGGCGACAAACAACTAAGCAGGAATTACGCACTGCCACACACGGTAGGGGCGCACCTTAGAGCGCCCCTACGACAGAATCAGCCTTTCATCAAGAAACTGCGTAAGTTCTACTAAGGATGAGTGCTGCCATCAGGCATAATTGCATTGTTGAAATTGACACCTTCTTGCTTGGCACGCATGATGTCTATCTTCGCACCCTCTAACTCAGCCTCAGCCAAGTTCGTCTGATTGAGCTTCGCATTGCTCAAATTAGCATCTTTCAAATTTGTCTTGCTTAGGTTTGCAGTTTCCAACTCCGCACCCGTCAAATCGGCACCCGTCAAATCTGCCTCAGTTAAGTTCGCATTTTTCAGTTCCGCACCGCTTAGCTTGGCGTTCTTTAAATCAGCACGGCTGAAGTTGGCACTTTCTAGATTGACTCCGCTCAAATCTGCACCAGCCAAATTTGCACCCGTACAATCTGCATTCCTGAAATCCATACCACGCAAGTTTTCTCCCTCAAGTTTTAGTCCTTCGCACTTGACGGTAAGTCCCTGCAATTTGGTATCACTCACCTGGGTTTCAGTGGGAAGCGGCTCTACCGTTTCTACTTGAGCTTTTTCTCCTGCATTCGTCAGTGCAGTTTTGACAAGGAAATACATACCTCCGAAGGCAACTAAGGCTGTTGCAAGACCAGCTAGCAAGATTTTAGTTCGTTTATTCGGATGTGTTGGTACAGGTTGCTGAGCTGGCACCTGCTGTAACTGCATTTGATCAATCGCTTGTTGAATAAACTCTGGCGGAATTTTTGCCTCTGATCCAGCATCCATTAGCTCTTTTACGGAATAGCTCTGGTTGTGCTGAGCATATAGCTGAGCAGCAAGGGTAAAAACCTCCTGAGTTTTGTCTTCAGGAATACGATATTCTGGGCGGTTCATAGTGCATTCGGGGGTGAAGACAAAGGACAATTCAAAGACTATATTTGCGATCTTATTCCTCTATTCAGCTAGCGTCAGCAGCAAGCAGCTAAAGATTTAACTCAAGGGTATCTAATAATCGAGAGTGTTAGTCTGGGAAAAACGTTAATTACTCAGACTTCATCATTTTTTCAAAAATAGTTTTTGTATTTGAAGACTTACTCAAGCTTTTGCCGATTTAGCTATTAGCAGCGGCTCTTGTGCTAAAAACAGCATTATCTGTGTTTACAAGATAATCTGGCTACAAAAATGTCTAGCGAAATTATTATTTTTAACCAATTCTTGAACCAGCCAGAATCAAGAGATTGATACTCTTCAAGATGCATACTCAAGCTGTGTATATATGCTGCGATCGCTCTTTTGCTGAACTAATCCTTCACGAAAGTTTTTGTAGCTACTTTGAAGCCAGTAATACACCAAGCCTTACAAATAATTTACCCTAGCTTTCGCTTGTGTTTTAATACATTCAAATATCAGCTCCTAAAGGAGAAGCTTCTGCCCTCTGCCTTCTGCCTTCTGCTTTTTGCTATAAATCAAAGAATTGGATGGACTAATACCAAGTTATGGATGACTCCTCAGCAGTTGGCTACCTCTATATCTAATCTACGTCCGCTTCTCTCGTGTCCATCCACGATAAACCCACACCTGGATAATAGGTGCCAAGGATTTGTTGGTAGTCATAGCCCTGCTGAGCCAATTTTAGGGCACCCGTTTGACTCATCCCCCTACCACCAAAAACATTAGTCACAATTTCATCAGAGGCAGCGTACATTGATTCCACCACTCCCCCTTTGTGGCTCAGGAAAACTCCAGCCGTTTCTTGAACAGCTTGCTGTGTAGTGTTCCATTCTGCACTGATGCCTTTGTAAACTTGCCAGCGCTGAGTGTTTCCTAGATCGTACAGAGCGTTAGCAGGTCGCAAGTAATGAACTAAGGCATAGGATCGAGCGGCAATGGCTTGAGCTTTTAGAGCTGCCATCGGCCAACTTGGAGAGACTTCAGCGCCTACTACACTAACAAGATAATTCTCAAGGTCAACATAGTTAACCGCTAGTAGGGTATTACCTTTAGAAACCAGAAGTAAATCACCTCGATACCAGCGATCGCCTACAAATACATACCCTCCTTTCGTAGGCTTAATCCAAACACCTCCTGGAGTCTGCCACTGACCAACACGGATATTTGCTCCCTCTGGGCTGACATTTGTCCCATCGTTTGCGGCTAGCTTGCCCAGAACTTTACCACGAGCATCAATCACCTCGCCTGGTGTTGAGGTGCCAACGACTAGGGCGCTATCTCCATTCGCAACAGCAACTCGTAGCTCTAGCAATGGGGCATTTTTAGCTGCCTGGGCAGCTTGAGCTTCGGCTGTAGTAGAACCTTGAGATTTAGGTTTTTGCTTATTACTTGTTTGGGAAGGCTTTGAATCTTGGGATTTGGCTTTGGATTTTTGTGGCTGTGATGTAGAGGTTTTTGTAGGAGAAGATTTGGATGGAGCTTTATCAGTTTTGGCAACCGCCGATTTAGAGGCGGTTGTATTTGTAGTAGTATTACTTTTTGGCGACAAAGAGAGGCTTTGGCTAACTAGACGTTGATGCCAATCCCGTTCGGCTAAGACATCAGCTTGGGATGGCCCAGGGGAAGACGCTAAGTTAGGGGAAGGTTGCTGCGGCGATGCTAGCGACGGCTGAGGTCGTTGTGCCAAGGATTTTGCTAACACAATAGGCACAACCAAGGCGGCTGAAAACAAAAAAAATGTCCACAACACTGAGCGGTTAAAAACTGGGTGCTTGTCAGGCGAACGAAACATGCATCCTCACTCCTACTTTTATCTCTCATAGCCTACAACAAGCAAGTCTAATTGCCAAAAACCAAGTATGGTTAAATTGATAGGTGTCTTGAAAGTCGGGAATGGGGAATAGGGTAATTCAGCTTTCATTCAATGTTCATGTGCGTAGCTCAATGTGAGCCTAATCATTCAGCCCCATTGCTGTTGCGACGGCTGAGATTGTCGGCTCAATTCCTTGCTTGAATTGGTTATTACTGTGTTGAATTGCTGTATCTGGGTCTTTTAAACCATTACCAGTTAATACACACACTACTGTAGCGCCTGTGGGTACTTGGTCTTTGACTTTCAACAAGCCAGCAACTGAGGCAGCACTGGCGGGTTCACAAAAAATTCCTTCTTCAGATGCCAGCAATCGATAGGCTTCAAGAATCTCAGCATCGGTGACGCTGTTAAATTTTCCTTGACTTGCCTGTTGAACAGCGATCGCTTTTTCCCAACTCGCGGGGTTCCCAATCCGAATTGCTGTCGCTATCGTTTCGGGATGAGTCACAACTTCGCCAGTAACCAGGGGAGATGCCCCGGCTGCTTGAAATCCCATCATCACGGGTAAGCGATCGCATTTCCTATCCTGATGGTACTGGCAAAATCCCATCCAGTAGGCTGTAATATTCCCAGCATTCCCTACCGGGATACACAGCCAATCGGGGGCATCACCTAAGCTATCCACCAATTCAAACGCTGCTGTCTTCTGACCTTCTAGCCGATAGGGATTAACCGAGTTAACTAGGGTAACGGGATAGTTTGATGCCATCTCCCGAACAATTTCTAACGCTTGGTCAAAGTTGCCTTGAATTGCTAAGACTTCTGCCCCATAAAGTAACGCTTGCGCCAACTTACCCAGCGCTACATAACCCTCAGGAATTAGCACAAAGGCTCGCATTCCACCCCGACGTGCATAGGCAGCAGCAGAGGCAGAGGTGTTACCCGTGCTAGCACATATCACCGCTTTTGCTCCTGCTTCCTTGGCTTTGGAAATTGCCATCGTCATCCCCCGGTCTTTAAAGCTACCCGTAGGATTAAGCCCGTCGTATTTCACCAGTACTCTTACTCCCTTACCAATCCTTTTTGCGATCGCTGGGGCGGGAATTAAGGGCGTATTGCCCTCTAGGAGCGTGATGACGGGAGTTGAGTCACTTACTGGTAAATACGAGCGGTATGCCTCAATTAAACCTGGCCAGTTGAGATGTCCAGAGGCAGCATTTCCGGTAGCCGATAGGTGGGCAGTAGACAAGCTTGAAGCCACAATTGGTTAGTTATTGGTTATTGGTCGTTAGTTGTTAGTTGTTAGAAGTAGTTTTTTCATCACTAACAACTAACAACTAACAGCAATCAACTCTTAGTTTACCGTGAGTGGTTCGGTGTCGCTGAAGAGGTTTGGGGCTTGTCGATCCGCCGCTTGATGATTTTGGGTCGTTCCACGGGTGGCTCGAAATCGGGGGCCATCCAAGCAGGCTGAGTTTGGTCGTAGACCATTTGCAGGGCGGCGGCAGCGATCGCATGTGGATCGTATTCCTCACTCATATCCCGCACTACGGGTAGGAAGGATGCCATGCGTTCACCGGATAGTGCCTCACGCAACTGTTCTTGCAGTTTCTCTAAGCGCCGTGACTCAATTTGCGATCGCGTTGGGATTGGTGACACGTTCAGCGTTTGCCGCACTTTTCGCTCAATCAAGTTCAGCTTACGCCGCTCAAACGAACTAATCAGAGAAATTGCGATTCCTGTCTTTCCAGCACGTCCCGTCCGACCAATGCGGTGAATGTAGCTTTCCACCTGATCGGGGAGGTCGTAATTAATCACATGGGTAAGATGATCAACATCTAAGCCCCGTGCCGCAATATCAGTTGCCACAACCCAACGGACTTGACCTGCCCGGAAGCGGGACAACAAGCGCTCTCGCTGAGATTGGCTCAAATCGCCGTGGTACTCATCTACACTGTGACCAGCGGATTGTAATTGACTGGTCAGTTCAGCCGCTGCCCGTCGTGTCCGCACAAAAATCAAGGCGGCTTCCGGGTCTTCCAGTTCTAGAATCGGCTGGAGGGCTTTTGCCTTCGTCCAGCCACGGGGAACGATGTAAACTCGCTGCTCAATCCGTGATGGGGTTGCTTTGGGTTGCTCAACGGTCACTGTCGCTGGCGATTTCAGGAACTTGTTGACCAACTCTCGGATTGGACGTGGCATGGTTGCCGAGAAACAAGCGGTCTGACGCTCAACAGGTGCTTGCTTGAGGATTTTCTTGACATCATCAATGAAGCCCATGCTCAGCATTTCATCTGCTTCATCGAGTACAACCCAGCTAACGTTATCGAGCTTGAGGTCACGCCGATCAAGCAAATCAATCACTCGTCCAGGTGTACCGACAACAATTTGTGCGCCGCGTTGTAGGCTGCGGACTTGGCGCTCCATTGATTGACCACCGCAGACGGTGACGATTGATAGACGGCGATTACTGCTGAAAGTGCGAATTGCCTCAGCGACTTGAGACGCCAATTCTCGTGTCGGGGTCAAAATTAAAGCTTGTACTGCTCGGTTTTCAGTGTCGATTCGCTCTAGCATCGGCAGTGAAAACGCGGCTGTTTTCCCAGTGCCAGTTTGAGATTGTCCAACGACATCACGTCCAGCGAGTAGTTGGGGAATCGCTTGGATTTGAATTGTTGTGGGTGTCGTGAAGCCTAGTGTTTCCAGTTGAATGACGGCAGCTTCGGACAGGCCCAGGCTTTGAAAGGAAAGGGTCATAGTTTAGTTGTTCGTTGTTAGTTTTCAGTTTTTTCGAGGTCAGTTATCTGTTTTCAGCTGTCAGTTGTCAGTTGAGAACATTCAACAGACTACGGACAACAAACAAGGAACTAGGCTTAACGGACAACTGACAATTTTGTGTTAGGGACTACAGAACCATACAGGTCATAGATGTCGGCATCAGTAATTTCCACTCCCACAATTGTCCCTAAAGGAGCGTCGCCTTGTACATAGACCAATCCATCTACTTCAGGGGCAAACCGAGCAGATCGACCAATCAATTCGCCTGTTGAGGGATTTTCTTGCTCAATCAGGACATCCACAACCTTGCCTAGGTCACCTTGATTTTTTTTCAGTGAAATGGGCTGTTGATCTGCCATAAGGCCATCTCGACGAGCGTCCATTACGTCTTGCGGCAGTTGGTTTGGCAAGCTGTAAGCGGGTGTTCCTTCTTCTGGAGAAAAGGTAAAAACACCAGCATGATCAAATTCATGGCGTTGGACAAATTGCAGCAGGTGTTCAAAATGCTGATCTGTCTCGCCAGGAAAGCCAACGATGAAGGTTGTGCGTAGCACCGCATCGGGGAGCGCTATTTTGATTCGCTCTATCACCGCGTCATTGACATGCCCCTGCCAGGGGCGGTTCATGGCGCGGAGGATTTCCGGATGGGAGTGCTGTAGGGGCAAATCCAGGTAAGGAAGAACATTGGGTGTTTCCTGAATCGCTTGAATAACATCTGGGGTTAAGCCAGTCGGATAGGCGTAGTGCATCCGAATCCAGGGGATGTCTACTTTACCTAAAGCTCGTAAGAGTTCTGCTAACTTGGGTTTGCCATAAAGGTCTAAACCATAGTTAGTAGTAATTTGGGAAATTAAGATTAATTCCTGAACGCCTTGGGCTGCCAATTGTTCGGCTTCCGCGACGATGGATTCAATTGTCCGCGATCGCTGATTTCCCCGGAGATGGGGAATAATGCAGAACGCACAGCGATAATCACACCCTTCTGCTACTCGTAAATAAGCTACGCCCTCCGAGGTGGTTCGGTAGCGCGGCATTGTCTCATCTGCTATGTAAGTTGGGTTAGCCGAAATCTGCTTAACACGCTTACCCGTTTCTACCCGTTGAAGTACATCAACGATTTTGTTGTAGTCGCCGGTTCCCACCACGGCAACTGCTTCTGGCAACTCATCCAAGAGTTGTTCCTGGAAGTGTTGTGCCATGCAGCCAGTGATGACAATTTTTTTATCAGCTTCTGCTAGTTCTACTAGTGTACGGACAGATTCTGTACGAGCTGCTTCAATGAAACTACAAGTGTTTACAATAACGTAGTCAGCTAGTTCTTCATTCGTATCTACATTATAGCCTGCCTGTACCAGCAGACCCAACATATGTTCAGTATCAATGCGATTTTTTTCGCAGCCCAAGTGAGAGATGGCAATGGTTGGCTTGTTGCCCATGCGGTTATTCGTTGACGACTCATTGAGTGGGGAGCGCTCTAAGAACTAGAGTAAGCATTTTATATTATTAAGCTTTTGGGTTCACCCACACTCCACCAGTCCGGATGTTCCTTATCCTTTCACAAACCCCTGTCTTTATTGTAGATAAAATTTTATTGAGAGATCCAACAGACTTAGACTATTTATGCCATGACCAACCTGACCCCTTAGGGGAGAACATTATAGGTAGGCACAAAGTAGCCGGTGTTTTCAGGTAGATAAGTGAACTTACATCAAATTTTCAAGACACCGAATCCGATTATTGGCGTGGTTCATCTGCTGCCGCTCCCCACATCTCCCCGTTGGGGAGGGAGCCTGAAGGCAGTGATCAACCGGGCAGAGCAAGAAGTAACGGCATTGGCTTCTGGAGGAGTCGATGGCGTAATCGTTGAGAATTTTTTTGACGCACCGTTTACGAAGAATCAGGTCGATCCAGCGGTTGTCAGTGCGATGACGTTGATTGTCCAGCGACTGATGAATTTAGTAACGCTGCCAGTGGGGATCAATGTTTTACGCAATGATGCCCAAAGTGCTTTAGCGATCGCAACCTGCGTCCACGCCCAGTTTATTCGCGTCAATGTCCTCACGGGGATCATGGCAACTGACCAAGGGCTAATTGAGGGACAGGCACATCAGTTACTTCGCTATCGGCGGGAACTCGGCAGTGATGTCAAAATTTTCGCCGATGTTCTCGTGAAGCACGCACGACCCCTAGGCTCCCCTAATCTCACTACGGCGGTGCAAGAAACCATTGAACGCGGCTTAGCCGATGGCGTTATTCTCTCTGGCTGGGCGACAGGTAGCCCTCCTAGCTTAGAAGACTTAGAGCTAGCCTCTGCCGCTGCTAACGGAACACCAGTATTCATTGGTAGTGGGGCAAGCTGGGAGAACATTCCCACCCTGATGCAGGCAGCAGACGGGGTAATTGTATCGAGTTCCCTAAAGCGACGTGGAAAAATCGAGCAACCCATCGACCCAATTCGCGTCAGTCAATTTGTAGAAGCGGTGCGACGGAGTGTTTCTGATCAAGCCGAACCGAAACCCATTTCTTCACTCAAGCTACATTCTTAAGTAAATTAAGCGATGAGCTACGAACAACTAACCACCAACAACTAACCACTAACCACTAACAACTGATTATGAGTCGCCGACGTTCTGCTCCCTGGATTCATCGCTGGTCTCGTCAGCTAATCGGTGCGATCGCTGCCGTAGGTGCCCTATTAACGGCTTATCTAACAATCGTTAAACTCACAGGTGGCACAGCCGCTTGTACCGCTAGTGCGGCGGCATCGGGTGCTTCCGGCTGCAATGATGTTCTTTCTAGTCCCTATGCCACGGTTTTCGGTTTGCCTCTAGCATTGTTTGGCTTCCTGGCATACGCCAGTATGGCAACATTTGCCCTAGCTCCACTGGCAGTGAACGTACAGCAACAGAAAGAACTCCGCTCAAAATTAGAGGATTGGACTTGGCTGCTGCTTTTTGCTGGTGCCACAGCAATGACTATTTTCAGTGGCTACCTAATGTATCTGCTTGCCTTTCAGATCAAAACTGTATGTCTGTACTGCATCGGTTCGGCTTTATTCTCCCTCAGCATGTTAGTGCTGACTTTTATTGGTCGGAGTTGGGAGGATGCTGGTCAATTGTTCTTCGTCGGTATTATTGTTGGGATGGTGACGTTGATTAGCGCCTTAGGTGTCTACGCTAACGTTGGTAAACCGATAGCAACGGCAGCGGAGGGGGCTACTCCAATCCCGATTACCGCTTTGAATGAAACACCCCGACCCGAAATTGGCGGATGGGAAATTACAACGACCTCTGGTGAAGCTGAAATTGCTCTGGCGCGTCATCTGAAACAAGTTGGTGCTAAGGCATTTTTTGCCTACTGGTGTCCGCACTGCTATGAGCAGAAGCAGCTATTTGGGAAAGAGGCACTCAGTGAGCTTAATGCCATTGAATGCGCGGCTGATGGCAAAAACGGGCAACCACAAGTTTGTGCAGAGGCTGGAGTGAAAGGCTTTCCCAGTTGGCAAATTAATGGTGAATTGACTTCTGGGACCAAAACTCTGGAAGAACTTGCTGATTTGACGGGTTATCAAGGACTACGCAACTTCAAGTACACGCTGCCAACCCGTTAACCTTAGCCCAAAGTATAGCAATCAGCAGTCAGCTTTCAGCGGTCAGCTTTGGGTCAAATCAGCTCTAGCTGGGGAACGCTCTTCTCCCGTTAATGACCTAACATTTGTGGCTACTGCCATACCGTAAAAAGCTATACTCGACGCCCATCTTCTAGGCGAGGAAACCAAGGAGGTGCCTAGGAAAGATATTGTTGATGTTGTGATCCGAGCATGGGTCATTAGAAGAGTTACCAATTGATTGAAAAAGTATAGGGGTGAACAATTATTTGATTTGCCCCTATTTGACTATTCAGCTAATTTTTGAGAATTTCTCTACCTGAATAATTACTAGGGCAACGAAACATAACTTATATTCGTTGTCTCACCTCAGTGAGATCTTTTATTTCAGAGACATTGGCAAAAACCGTGCTAAGACCGAAAGAGCAATCTTCACCTCTAAACAGAGTGATCAAGACCAGTTGTGCTATCTGCTGACATGATCAGGTTCTTGAAGAGAAAATATAAGAATATCAAATCAAACTGAGTAGGATGATTTGTTGAACTGCAATCTTGGGATAGTCCTGTAATCAGGCAGATGTTAAAAGCAAGTTTATGGAACCGCTTAAAGCAGTGGTCACAGAAAGATCATAGGTTATTGATAACCTCTGCTGGGGTCACTGCTGCTGTCATTGTCCTCCGCTTGACTAGTATCCTACAAGCCTCGGAGTTTGCCGCCTTAGACCAACTATTTCACCTGCGTCCTCCAGAACGGATTGATGATCGCATTGTCATTGTTGAGATTAACGAGGCAGATCTACAACAGGTAGGACAATGGCCGATTCCTGATCAGGTCATGGCTCAGTTGCTGCAAAAATTAAATAGCTATCAGCCACGCGCTATTGGTCTGGATATCTATCGTGATTTACCAGTTGAACTGGGTCGAGCGGAATTTATCAAAGCGTTTAAAACAATTCCCAATTTAATCGGGATTGAGAAGTTCCAAGACAGCATGAGTCCCGGCGTTCCACCTCCGCCAGTGTCAAATCAACGTAAGCAGGTTGGTTTCAATAATGTTGTAGTTGACCCTGATGGTAAGGTGCGTCGCAGTTTGCTCTATTGGCATATAAAGGGCGAAGATCGTAAAAGTTTTGCCCTTCAGTTGGCTTCAATTTATCTGAAGGCGCAAGGAATTACTCCGCAACCAGCGGAGATTAATCCTAACTATTTGCAATTGGGTCAGAGTGTGTTTCGCCCATTTATGTCTAATGACGGTGGTTATGTGCGGGCAAATGCTAGAGGGTATCAAGTTTTAGCTAATTTCCGTCGTCCTGGTAGTTTCCGCACGGTGTCAATGGTCGATGTCTTGACAGACCGAGTGCCACCGAGTTTGATGCGATCGCGTATTATCCTGATTGGTTCAACAGCACCAAGTCTCCAAGATTTTTTCTACACGCCTTATAGCAGTAGTCTGATTAAGGAAGTTCAGCCGATTTCTGGTGTTGAAGTTCACGCTAGTTTTGTCAGTCAAATCCTGAGTGCAACACTTGATGGACGTCCCTTGATCAGAGTTTTGGGAACTCCCGTCGAATGGTTGTGGATTTTCGCGTGGACGAGTTTAGGTGCTAGTCTGATCTGGAAATTGCGATCGCCTCGACGTGCCTCTTTTGGTCTTCTTCTTGCAGGTGCGACTTTGGCAGGCGGCTGTTATCTAGCGTTTTTAGCGGGTTGGTGGGTGCCGCTTGTCCCTCCACTCTTAGGCTTAGTCGGGTCGGCGGCTGTTGTTACTAGCCATCTTGCCCACCTCAAGGAAGAATTAAAACGCTCTAAAGAATTTTTGCAGACAGTCATCAACAACATCCCTGACCCTGTTTTTGTTAAAGACAAAGACCATCGCTGGATTATTTTGAACCAAGCGTATTGTAAATTTATTGGCTATCCGCTTGAGACATTAATGGAAAAGTCAGACTATGACATTCTTCCTAAACACGAAGCAGAGATATTTTGGAATCAAGATGAACTAGTCTTCCAAACAGGCGAACCCCAAGAAAATGAAGCAGAATTTACAGATTCTTTTGGAACCACTCATTTAATTTCTACAAAGAAATCTCTCCATAAAGATGCGGCTGGTAATCTGTTTTTAGTGGGTGTAATCCGAGATATTACAAAGAGTAAGCGAACAGAACAAGAGTTGAGACAAGCTGCCGCAGAACTAACTCGCTCTAATGTTGAACTCAAACTTTCAGAAGATAGATTGCGTTATCTGGCATATCATGACGCTCTCACAGGGCTTGGAAATCGTAAACGATTCTACGAATGCTTGAGCCAAACATTGGATTGGGCGCGTAGTAATAATAACCAGCTAGTAGCACTGATGTTCCTTGATTTAGATGGCTTTAAGCAGGTTAATGATACCCTAGGGCATGATACTGGTGACCAGTTGCTAAAAGTAGTTGCTCAGCGCCTTATTGGTAGCTTACGCAGTAGTGATGTGGTTTCACGATTGGGTGGTGATGAGTTTACGGTAATTGTGCCGGGAATTCCTCAAGCAGACTATGCTGCTACTGTTGCAGAAAAGATTTTAGAAAGTTTGTCTCAAGTTTTTGTACTGGAAGGGCACAATGTTTTTGTGACTGTCAGTATTGGGATTAGTATCTTTCCCCATGATGGTCAGGGAGAAGAACTCTTGATTAAGAACGCCGATATGGCAATGTATCGTGCTAAGCAACTAGGTCGGAATCAACATCAATTCTCTAATTCGCTTTAGATGAAGCTAGCGTTCAGTTGTCTTGCTCAGTAGGAGTAGTAAGATCAGGTGTTCTTTTTGCGATCTGCGCTGACGCTCGAACTCTCGCTAATGCTAGCCTGCGGCAACGCCAAGGGCGAACGCAAACGCAGCAGCGCTTCGCTATCGCACTCGCCATGAGCGCTTGTCCTTACTGCTTTTCTCAAGAATCATGCATTCTTGCAAGTCTACTACGTTTGACCGCAACTTGGAATAAGCTAATTCCTAACCTCAACTCTTAATTTATGAATTCAGTTTGGCAACAGTTTACTCTGTCGAATTTACATCTGTATCAGTGGCGAGGCGCTAGCTATTTGTATCGGCTGGTGGGACTGCTGCAATCGTGGCATCGGGACAGTTTGCTGATGCAGTACTCTGAGCCGATAGGGGCGTTGTTGGTCGCTTTGGTGTTGGCTTTGGCTCCGTTTGTACCCAATGCTTTGATCGGCGTTCTATTGATTGCAGGAGCAGCGTTTTGGGTGTTGCTGACTTTATCGGATGAAACAGTCTACCCTAAAGGGTTGCCATTGAAGGTAACGCCAATTCATCTACTGGCGTTGCTGTACTGGAGTATTGCGGTAGTGGCAACTGCCCTTTCTCCGGTGAAGATGGCAGCGGCTACGGGGTTGGTGAAGTTAACGCTTTATCTACTGCTATTTGCCCTGATGGCACGGGTGTTGAGAACGCCCCGCATCCGTTCCGGGATTATTACCCTATTCCTCCATGTATCACTAATAGTCAGTGTTTACGGGGTACGGCAGTCATTTTTTGGGGCAAAGGCACTGGCAACCTGGGTTGATCCAGAGTCTCCCTTATCTAAATCGACACGAGTTTATAGCTACTTGGGAAACCCCAACTTACTTGCCTCCTATTTGTTGCCTGCGATCGCGTTATCAATAGTTGCGGTGTTTGCTTGGCGAGGTTGGGTTCCCAAGGCATTGGCACTGACAATGGTGGTGGTCAATTCCTACTGCTTGTTTCGCACGGGTAGCTTGGGCGGCTGGATCGGCTTTGGGGTTCTTTTTGTCACATTGATAATATTACTCTGGTACTGGTGGATCAATTATTTACCTCCCTTCTGGCGCACTTGGTTATTGCCAATTGTGTTCGGGAGTATGGTTGGGTTATTACTCGTAGCCATCCAGCTAGATGAGTCGATACGCCTTCGCGTCTTGCGGCTATTTGTTGGTCGAGGAGATAGTAGTAATAACTTCCGGATGAATGTTTGGGCATCGGTGGTGGAGATGATTCGCGATCGCCCTATTCTCGGTATTGGACCTGGTAACAATGCCTTTAACAAAGTCTATCCCCAGTATATGCGTCCCCGCTTTAGTGCCTTGAGTGCCTATTCCATCTTCTTAGAGGTGCTTGTAGAAACGGGCTTTATTGGCTTTGCCTGTTTCCTGTGGCTGCTTGTTGTGACGTTCAATCAGGGAGTCCAGCAATTGCGTCGTATGCGGGCACTGGCTAATCCGGATGGCTTTTGGCTGATTGGTGCGATCGCTGCTATGACTGGGATTCTATCCCACGGTTTTGTGGATACTGTCTGGTACCGACCCGAAATCAATACTCTCTGGTGGTTAATGGTCGCAATTATTGCTAGTTATTACAGCGTTCAACCTTCAGCGAACAATGGTCAGGTGTTTGACTCCTATGTTCCTGCAACGCAGGCGGATAATGAGTTGAATTGACTGTAAGTAAGTTCCCAACCTGGTATAGCAGTCGCCCAGGAAATTAGGACTTGCGCTAAATACTGAAACCAAGACCCGTCAATATGCATCCCTTCTGCCTTTGCTATAGCTGACAGCTACTCACGCTTCATTGCCCGCGCCATATCTCGCTTATCCTGACGCGCCTTGAGGGTTTCGCGCTTGTCATGAAGCTTCTTACCTTTACCCAAACCTAGGCTGATTTTCACGAAGCCTCGTTTTAGGTACATCTTCAATGGCACAAGCGTTAAACCCTCTTGTTCCACCTTACCGATGAGCTTGCGGATTTCCTTTCGGTGCAGCAGTAGTCGGCGGTTGCGAAGGGGTTCATGATTAAAATAAGTGCTGCTGCTTTGATACGGAGAGATATGTACATTCAGCAGCCATGCTTCACCATCACGAATCAAGGCAAACCCATCTCGCAGGTTTACCCTGCCCTCCCGAATTGACTTAACCTCTGTGCCCTTTAGCTCAATCCCCGCCTCATAAGTCTCTAAAATTTCATATCGGAAACGGGCTTGCCGATTATCACTAACAATTTTGTAACTATCATCTTTATCACTCATATCAACAATCTTTACGTCTGATTCAGGGACTAGTGATTATAGAAGCATTTCACAGGGCGACGCTTGGGGTGTTACAACCTGTCACACCCTTACCTTTTTGAGGCACTACTCATCAGTTTATCTGCTGTACCCTCCCCTCTTGTTCCCCATGAGCAGGCGACGGGAAAAAGACAGTTACAATTCTTCGGTACTTGAGAGCGACGTTTACTGACTTCGTTGGTGGATTGTAAAGTTTTACAACAAATTTGACATTTACCCTAAAAACGGTAACAATAGATACAGAAAAGAAAAAACGTTCATCTCACTGTATTCGGTAGTTAAGCAAGTCACCAGGAATGACAGCGGGACGGAAGTAAGGAGAGATCCTGAAGGAACGCGCCTCATCAAACTTACGTTACATAACGAGGCGAATACTATGAAACTCTCTTATCGCGGTGTTAGCTACGACTACAACCCCTCCGAAGTTGAAACCACTGAAGGTCAAATTGGCGGTAAATATCGGGGCTTGGACTGGAGATTCCGCAATTTGAAAAAGCCACCTGTGCTGCAACCCACAGTTAACCTCAAGTACCGTGGCGTTTCTTATCACACTGGCGGCAATACAACGACAAATACTGTTGAGCCAACCAAGACTCCTGTTTTGTCTACTCAAGATAAAGCTCGTTCACTAATGCTGAATCACCAACGGACGCACCAAAATCGTCAGCAAGCGATGTTGCATCGTTCTGCCGAGGAAATTGGGTTGGCAACTTACAACGGCTAGTACTGAAATCGAAGCTGGGGTAAAAGTCTATCTAATCCCAGAAGCAACGACATAGTTTAATTGATGAAAACGCCCCTGCGGGGGTATTTTTTTATGCTGTTGCATATTAATGAACGTTTTTCTCCTCTTAGCTTGAACGTGCTAACCTATCCCGTTGATGCTGCATAAACCAGTCGAATAGTGCTGGATTATTGTAGGTCTGTGTCCACGAGTCGTGGTCGGCTTCTGGGTACACCGTAAACTTCACATTGCCGCCGCAAGCTTTCAGTGCCTCGACCATCTCTTGTGACGCACTGATGGGAACGATGCGATCGCGTGCGCCGTGAAGTGACCATACTGGAAGATCTTTTAGATTACAGGTATCACCCCATCTTTGAGGTTCTAACCATGATTGCCTCCCCCCAATCCCGGACATGAAAGTGCGAATTGAAGCTCTCAATCGATTTTACTATCCTGATGTCCTAGTTTCCTGTGACGATCGCGATCGCAAATCTTCAGTTCCAGTACCAGAATGATCGCTTCAGCTTTACCCAAATCAACCTTACAATCGAGTAAGGATGCTATGTAAGGAATTCCACTATGTCCATTGCAACAGTCACAACTAAGGGACAAGTCACCATTCCCAAAGAAATCCGAGATTACCTGAAACTAGAAACGGGTAGCAAAGTCGAATTTCTTATTGATGAAAACGGTGATGTCAAAGTTGTTCCACTAAATGTCCCGCTCGAAGCCTTGTCTGGAGTGTTACATCGTCCTGGTATGAAGACTGCAACCCTAGAGGAGATGGACACGGCGATCGCAGAGGGTGCGCGTGATTGGACTTGATACAAATGTCCTAATTCGCTATCTCACCAGAGACGATCTTGATCAATGGGAACGAGCTTCTCAAATGATTCAGGAAAATCAACCTTGTTTTATTAGCAGTGTTGTTTTATGTGAGGTGGTCTGGGTTCTTAAAGGACGACCTTATCAATTTGGCAAAGATGAGATTATCACAACCTTAGAGATGATGGTGCAAAGTTCTGGCTTTGAATTTGAAGACCGTTCTGTGGTTTACCAAGCCTTACAACGCACCAAGAAGGGACAAGCTGATTTTTCGGACTATCTAATTGGAGCGATCGCTCGACAGATAGGCTGTACTGAAACTGTAACCTTCGATCGAAAGTTGCGGCAAGAGCAAGGATTCCATTGCCTTTGAAATAAAAACGATTATCCAGCAAATCCAGCGACAGTTTGGTGGTTATTACTGTGTTTACAACCTTTTGACAATTATTGGTGGCTACAGTATTAGTGTCCGGGTGCTGCCAGTTTTGTGTGCAAAAATCGAGTATATCGTCACGGTGAAGACAGCATCCCTTTGGGAAAACCGCATGAACTTGGGAATTGGACAAACACTTGGTGGACGCTACAAAATCATTAGCCAACTGGGACAAGGTGGGTTCGGTAAGACTTTTGTTGCCCAAGACCAGCACCTTCCTGACAACCATCAGTGTGTTGTTAAGCAACTAAAGCCTCAATCAACTGACCCATTAACCTTGCAAACGGCAAGGCGTCTATTTGATACAGAAGCAAAAGTCTTGTACCAGTTGGGAAGTCACGATCAAATCCCCCGACTCTTTGCTTACTTTGAAGACAATCAAGAGTTCTATCTGGTACAGGAACTGATTGAAGGGCATGACCTCAGTCAAGAACTCACTCCCTCCTACCAAGGGATGGCAAAGGGAGGTTCACCTTCCTCTGGCGGGACTAAAGGGAGTGGCTGGAGTGAGAAGCAGGTAATTTCCCTGTTACGGGACATCCTGGAAATCCTAGAGTTTGTGCATCAGCAGAATGTTATTCACCGTGATATCAATCCCCGAAACTTGATCAGGCGTAAGCAAGATGGCAAGTTGGTTTTAATCGATTTTGGGGCAGTTAAACAAGTCACTACCCAGGTTATCAAAGGCGGGAAGACAAGCTTCACGATCGCAATTGGCACTCCTGGCTATTGCCCTAGCGAACAAGCTAATGCTTCTCCTAGATTAAGCAGTGATATCTATGCGGTAGGAATGGTTGGCATTCAAGCCCTGACTGGCATAGCGCCTGACCAACTACCTACTAACCCTGATACGAGTGAAATCAGTTGGCATGACTTAGCATCAGTTAGCCCTGAGTTTACTCAAGTGTTAGACAAGATGGTGTGCTATGACTTTCGGCAGCGTTATCAGTCGGCAACATCTGCTTTAAACGCCCTCAAAGATTTGAACACCACCCCTAATAAGACTGTTGCTTTACCACCTGCTTCAGCGCTTGCTGGAAAACGAAAACTCTCAGTTCCTCTACTGCGTAAAGTTTTAATCTCAATCAGTGTTATTGGTCTGGGGGCGATCGCAACCGTATTGGCAGTTAACGTAATAAACTCTACGAATGCCACTGATTTAACTAACCGAGGGGAAACTCTTTTGGAGTTGAAGCGCTACGATGATGCGCTTAAGGCATACAATCGTGCTGTTGAAATTCGACCCGAATACGCAGAAGCTTGGAATGGTCAAGGGGATACACTTTTAGCCTTGAAGCGGTATAAAGATGCCCTTGATGCCTACGATAAAGCGATTCAAATCCAGCCAAATTATTTAGAAGCTTGGGTGAGTCGAGGCAAAGCACTTGATTCCTTGCAGCGATACGAAGAAGCGATCGCCTCGTTTGACGCTGCCCTCAAAATCCAGCCAAAATATCTGGAAGCCTGGGATGGTCGCGGTAATGCACAGATGAAGTTAAAACAATATTCAGAAGCGATCGCATCTTTTGATAAAGCCGTTAAACTCCAATCTGACTACTCTCCCGCTTGGTACAGACGTGGCTTAGCACTACATAGTTTGCGACAGTATCAAGAAGCTGTGGACTCCTATGACAAAGCGATTAAATTTAAGCCTGATTCTCCTCAATCTTGGTATAGCCGAGGCAATGCGTTGATTGTTTTAGAACGTTATCCAGAAGCGGTGGAGTCTTATGATAAAGCTGTTCAATTTCAGCCGAATTTCTACCAGGCTTGGTACAGTCGGGGCAGTGCGCTAGTTAACGTGGGGCAGTATGAAAAAGCGATCGCGTCGTTTGACCAAGCTGTGAAATTTAATCCCAATGATGCCGAAGCTTGGTACAGTCGTGGTTGGTCATTACATCAACTGAATCGCTACGAGGAAGCGATTACTTCTTACAATAAGGCACTTAAATTACGGCGGAATTCTCAGCAAACTTGGTATAACCTGGGCAATGCTTTTTATAACTTGAAGCGCTACCCAGATGCGATCGCTTCTTACAATAGAGCCGTTGAAATTAAACCCGATCACTACGAAGCTTGGTACAGTCGCGGCAACGCTTTAGTCAATTTACAACGATATCCAGAAGCAATTGACTCGTACAACAAAGCCATTCAATACCAGCAAGACTACAGAGAAGCGATCGATGCGCGAAACCAAGCACAAAGTCGGTTAGCATCAACGCAGGAAAAACCAGAAGAAGAAAAAGAACCAGAACAACCTCAAGATTAAAAGAATTTGATTGGTTGATATGATTCAACAATGCTTTTGCTAAGGTTCATGAAACTAGGTATTTTCAGGCAAATCACTTTCCAGATCCGGAAATATGAGAACCGCTATAGTTAAACCAAGACAACCAGGAAGACCAACTCTCGATATATTTTGCTAATTCTGAATACCCTGCTGCTCCTGGATGAGCACCATCATTTTCTGCTACCTCGCTCATCCAAGTAGTTGATGATTTTAGAAGATTGAAAACATTTAAGTAAGGTACATTAACCTGATTGCAAACCAAGGCAAACTGTTCCGATAAGTTAGCACTTCTGCGGTTTTGCTCAACATCTCCAATCGGTAAAGGACTAATCATTAATACCGGATAAAGTTGTTTAGCCGTCGTTAAAATTTTGCGGCAGTTTTCTATGGAATGATGTAATTCAATACGAGTTTTACCTTTTTCAAGAGTCGTATCATTTACACCAAAAGAGAAGACAATTCTACCATTGCATTCTTCAGGCAAACGGCGAGATACTTCCTCAAACCAACGTGCTGCGACGTCTGCACTAGTATTTCGTCGTATACCAAGGTTATAGTAAGTAATATCATGCCCTTGCTTGTGTGCTTCTCGGCAAATTCTCCCTGTCCAACCAAGATACTCAGGGTCACAAGTTCCATTCACAAAAGAGTCACCAACAAAGCACATACGCATAATATAGCGGCTTTCACTACTTAATAGAGTACGATGTCTGGATTTCGTTCATGTTTCATAGTTCAGTAGCCTAAACTCATCTGCTCATGGCAAAGATTTGTTGGGCTTCGAGGGTTAAGTTGATAAACAACCGAGACTCAATTCGATCTTGCCCTCTAAAAATCTTACCGGGCAGATATTCACCGTTCTCCAATTGATAAATTGTAATTGTTGGTTGCTTCGGTGACCCGATAAAACGAATTCCCCCATAGGCGGCATAGTCCACGATTATGTATTCTGAAACTCCCAAATCTTCGTATTCAGCGAGTTTAGTAAGATAGTCATCTTTCCAATTTGTACTGACTACTTCAATGACTCCTGGCGGTGGAACGTAAGCCGCAGCAGAGCTAGAATTCCCTTTCATCCGTTGCCATTCTTGTTTGGCAAAAATCACAATGTCGGCTTTACGGCTTTTTTCCTTTTCGTCTGGTTCTGTCTTAAGTCGAACCTGTTTAGACTGTCTGCAAACTAATGGTAGATTTGCCTCTAAGCAGTGAGCTTCTAGGCAAGTGCAAAGTCGCTCTATCAAATCCTCGTGATTTGCATTTGGTTCAGATAATGGCACGGGAACCCCATCAAGTAACTCAAAGTTCCTGCCTGAACCGTCATCCCAGACTAGAAATTCTTCAAAGGTTAATGGCTTTGTAACTGTTGCGTACATGGCGCTTGATAGATGATGTAAAGGCTTTGATGATGTGTTGACGCATCAATCGCAAAAATGGAAGTTTACTTCGTCTCCATCCAATTTTTCCCTGCATGAACATCTGCAACTAAAGGAACACTTAGCTTGACGGCTGATTCCATTGTGGACTTGATTTTTGGCTGCAATTCTTCCCACTCATCCGGAGGAACTTCAAAGATTAGTTCGTCGTGAACTTGTAATAGCAGACGTGCCTGATAATTCTGCAAGAGTTCGTGCATTTTCACCATTGTAATTTTGATGATGTCAGCACTTGAACCTTGAATTGGAGCGTTAGCGGCGGCACGTAGCAAACCAGCATCATTGGGTCCTAATCCCTTAAATTGGTCGAGGTTAATATCCGTTGGATTGTTACCTCGGTACCTGAGAAGGTCGTGAGATGTGAAGTTGAAGTAGCGACGACGCCCTAGAATGGTTTCAACGTAGCCTTGTGCGATCGCTTCTCGTTGTAGTTGTTGCAAATACGCAAAAACTTTTGGATAACGTTGGTTAAACCGTTCAATAAATGTCTTACCTAGTGCCGCTGATATCCCAGTTTCCCTGGCAAATCGCTGCGCCCCCATTCCATAAATCACACCAAAATTAATCGTTTTACCCAAACGTCGTTCATCTGGCGTTACTATTTCTTTTTCAAACAACAACCGTGCCGTTACTGCATGAATATCTTCATTTTTCTGATACGTTTCAACTAGTATCGGCTCTTGAGTAAGATGTGCTAGGATTCGCAATTCAATTTGAGAATAGTCAGCCCCTACCAATACCCAACCTGATTCTGGGATAAACCCCTTACGAATTTGCCGAGAAAAGGCAGTACGAATTGGAATATTCTGCAAGTTTGGATTAGAAGAAGACAGACGCCCAGTTGATGTAGCTGTCTGGTTAAAATCTGTATGGACTCGCTGGGTATCTGGACGCACCAAGGCAGGTAGCGCATCTACATAGGTAGATTTCAACTTTGAGAGAGTGCGATATTCCAGAATCGCATCGACAACGCGATGGTCACCTTGTAGCTTTTCTAAGGTAGCAGCATCAGTAGAGTAACCTGTTTTGATTTTGCGTGACTTTCTGCGGTCTAATTTTAGCTTTTCAAACAATAGCTCACTCAGTTGTTTAGGAGAGCCTAGGTTGAATTTCTCACCCGCCGCTGTATAAGCTTCAGACTCAAGCCGTTCTAAATCCTTTTCTAGCTGCTCTGAGAGTTGTTTGAGATAGGCAATATCAATATGAATTCCTACATATTCCATCTGAGCTAAAACAGGTTCTAGCGGCTGTTCAACCTCTAGTAATAGCTGATGCAATGCTGGTACTTTCTCCAGTTCCTCACACAGCTTGGAAACTAAGCCAAATGTTGTGTAAACATCCATCCCGCAGTAATCGGCAACGCTTGGGATATCAATATCCGCAATTGTTTTTCCTTTAGGAACTAAATCGGTGTAACTTTTAGCCGTTATTCCCAAATACTTCGCAGCCAATTCACTGAGGTTATGGCTGTTCTCTGGATTGATTACATAACTCGCCAGCATCGTATCAAAAACGACTCCCGCCAGCTTAATTCCCTGACAGCGCAACACTAAGCGGTCAAATTTGGCATTTTGCAAAGCCTTAGGATAGTCAGCACTCTCTAGAATTGGGCGCAACGCTTCTAGAACACTGTTTTTATCTAAATTCTTGCCATCTTTATGACCAACAGGGATGTAAGCAACCTCTACGTCAGAACGCTGAAGTTCATTGTTGCCTTTTTTCTTGGCACTTTTTCGTTCCCCAGTGGAGTTCTTGGTGATGGCAAAGCAGCAGCCAATCCCAACTAACTCCGCGTCCCGTGGTTCCAAATCGCTAGTTTCCGTGTCCCAAGCAACGGGGGTTGCCGAGTCAGTACACTGTTGTAGCTGAGCAACTAACTCCGCAAGTTTTTCAGGTGTATCGATAATACTCGGTTGAAGTGCTGCCTGATGAGATGCTTGTTGTTGAGCGGCTTCGGTATCTGCTGCACTAAAGAACCAGAGCGCGGGGTCGTTTGAATCCGGTGAGGTGAAGGTAAATTCCTCTTCTACAGACTCGACTTGTGAAGGCGTGATATCTTTCGTCTCTACTGGAGTTTCGCTATGTTCAGATGCTCTACCACCAAAGGTCTGCTGAAGTTGGTCAATTTTCCCTAAAAATGACTTTAACTCCAACTCTTCTAAAAGCGGTTTCAAAACCTCAGTATCAAATCCTTCCAACTTCCCGTCTTCTAGCTTCATATCCACAGGGGCATCAAATGCTAGTTGAGCCAGGTATTTGGAATGCTCTGCTTCTTGTTTCCCTGTTTCTAGCTTTGTCTTAACAGCACCTTTAATCTTGTCTAGAGAAGCATAAATTCCTTCAAGGGTGCCATACTCCTTAAGTAAGGTAACGGCGGTTTTTTCCCCAATTCCCCTGACACCAGGAATGTTGTCAGATTTATCACCACATAAGGCTTTGTAATCGACAACCTGTTCGGGTAAGATGCCAAGTTTCTCTTCAACCTGTTCGGGTCCAAATTCGGCGGGTCCGGTGGAACGACCACGCTGCTTCAAAAAGTCAGTGCTTAGATAGAGAACACTGATTTCCTTTTTGGGGTCAACGAGCTGAAATAAATCGCGATCGCCTGTTAATATCTTGACTCGATATCCTGTCTCACTCGCTTGCCGCGCCAACGTCGCCAAAACGTCATCCGCCTCATATCCAGGAGACGTTACCACTGGCAGATTAAACGCTTCCAGCAGCTTCTGAAGGTTTTTCAAATCTGGAACAAAATCTTCCGGTGTCCCTGGTCGGTCGGCTTTGTAGGTATCATCCGCTTCATGGCGAAATGTCGGCAAACTCAAATCAAACGCAACTGCCATCGCTTGGGGTTGCTCTGACCCCATCACCTCTACAAGGGACTTGAGAAAGCCAAAACAAACGCTTGTTGGAATTCCCGTTGTCGTTCGCAGTCCTCCATCTCGCCCTTTAGCAAAGGCAAAGTAAGAGCGAAAGGCTAACGAATGACCGTCAACCAGGATAAATAGAGGTTGTTCCGATGAGGAGGCGGAAACAGGGGGGTTAGAGGCAGGAGTGGATTGAGACATAGCCTCATTTTAGCCAGTTCGCTTGGGTAGAGGGCGATCGCTTTCTTAAAGAATCACCAGCCAATAGCATAAAGGTTAACAAAAGTTACACCAGCATTATGAAAACAGCGATTTCAATCCCTGACCCTCTCTTTGAGGCGGCTGAGCAATTTGCAAAACGTGTGGGATTATCTCGTAGTGAGCTTTATGCTGTAGCACTCCGAGAATATTTGCAAGCCCATAAACAAGACCAACTCACCAAGCAGTTAGATGCTGTATATGCTGACGAAGACAGCAGTCTTGAGCTGTTCTTTGTACAGCTACAAAGCCATACGTTATCCAAGGAAACTTGGTGATGAATGCGATCGCTTACCGGGAGGTTTCCAGAAAGCTACCACGAAAACCACTCTTCTTTCTTCCTGATTCTCAAGACAGGCACCATGAGACGAAAGTTCTCCGCAGGAGTAGGAATGAAAATTTTTCTTACTCCTTCTGCCTTATTCTCAAGACAGTGCCGTTCACTTTAAGGTTCAAGAGAAATTGAACTGCCTGAGCAGGGGGGGTTTTGAAGACGAACCGAACAAGTGTAGTTAATCGACTTATCCGCAAACAAAGCCTTGAGGTTTCCTTTGAACCAGAAGGGGGCGTTGGTTGTCTCGTTGCCAGTCTCCGCAGCAGATGCGCCTTGGGGAAGTTTATTAACTTTGATTTGAAAAGTCTCCGCGTCAACCCAGGTAAAGCGGCTTAAGTCGAATTCATGCTGACCAAACTCTAAAGCTCTTCCGTCTGCCGTTTCCAGATCGATCGCATAGAACCAAGCTGCGCCATCCGTGTAACCCTTCATGACGAGATAGCGATCGCTTTGTGACCACTGCATCCAGTCTTCATCTGCACCGTATTTGCCAACCGTCGTTTCTTTGGCTTCACCAGCAACGCGATCAAGTAAGAAGAACTTCCAGCACAAGCCGTTCGTCTCGCCATCGCACCCTCTAAGGAGATTGAAGTTGCCGGAGGGAGAAGGTGGTGAAACGAGCAGCCGCTTGGCATAATTTACAGGTCCAGTTGAATCATAGGTTACTGCAATTTTTTCTAGCAGCACCTTTCCCTTAAAGGAGAGTTTCCCATCCTTACTAAACTCAAGTCCATCAGCCGCTTCCCCCGGATAAAGTGTTACCCACCCTTGTGCGTTGGGTTTCGAGGGTGCGTCAACCTCTTTCGTCGGGCTAACCTTAGTCTGAGTTATTGAGGACGGTTCTTCCCCAGCTTGTCCCGAACTGGTTAGAGAACTAGAACAGGCGGTTGCCGTTAAACCTAGAAGCACAACAGTAAGTAGCTGGATAAATTTAAACATCACTGGAAGCCTCAGCTAGGAGCTTAATTATGATTCCTACTCTTCTATCTGAGAATATTCCGGATATTATTACTGTCTGCATCGTTTAGGACGGGCTTTTCGGCCATCCCACAAGATTTTTAGCAACAACACTAGTGCTTGTATAGATGGGGAGCAGGTTATCAATTTGCGGTTTTTGGTTAATTTCCCCTATTCAGATCTTGCACCAGCCCACTCACCGGCTGTGGAATCAATTCCATGGCTAATAGCACAAGTCCTCTCAAGAGGACTAAACACCTCTACTGACGGGATTTCATTCCACTTA
Source organism: Symplocastrum torsivum CPER-KK1 (assembly GCA_019358875.1). Lineage (GTDB taxonomy): Bacteria > Cyanobacteriota > Cyanobacteriia > Cyanobacteriales > Coleofasciculaceae > Symplocastrum > Symplocastrum torsivum. The sequence continues at coordinate 91,692 of JAHHIF010000010.1, read as the reverse complement.
AGTGGACTTGAGCTATTAGCCCGGAGTTTGAACTCCGGGCTGTTTAGCGGGTTGGTGCAAGATCTCAGCCTAGATACTTTAGTCTTCTTTTTTCCTGTTCCAGCAGCAATCAAATTGATGAAGCGTCTTACCGAGAAATTTTCGTCACATCTCAATCTGCCTGCAATAGCCAAAAGCCGCTGTAAGTCATCCCTGAATCATCAGGCTGCACTAACAAAAAGTGTAAGCCCTTACTTTCCTCTTTCCGCTGTTGATAGCGTTGGGCGGCGGCAATAACTTCTGTATCCTCAAACGTAGCAACTACCCATCGCTCAACCAGTCCCGCTTCTAATATCAATCCATCTGGCGCACCAGCCATATAATTTAGGGCAACGGGTTTTGCCTCCTGAAGCCAACGAGCAAGCCGCATCGACTGCCGTCCACCATCAATCACCACACCTGGCACTGGTGCTGTTGATGCCAAGCCAAGATTAATCGGTAAGAGAAACTCTGGCATCTGCAAAATCGGAATCGGACGTTCGGCAAAGGCTTCCTCAATGTTGCCAGCAGGGAGTGTGGCAAATCGCCATTGTTCTCCCCAAAGATTTTCGGGTAGAGGTACGGGTGGCGGCTTGTCTAGGGTAATGGGATTATATGCTTCGCCTGTGTAATTATCGTTTTTGGGGTACTGCGAGGCTCGTTCCTGCAACCATTGCTTTAATGCAGGAGTACGTCGTGTTGCTTCCACCGCTACACCCATTTGTTGCCCTGCTGAGGTAAGTAAACTCAGAGATTGAGGTCGAAATACTTGAATAACATCTGGCAGTTGAGTCGTACTCGCTGCTTTTTGTAACTGAGAAACTAGCCAGTCGCTATTAACCGATGACTGAGGGCAAAAGGCTTCATAAGTCAAGCCGCGTGTGGTGTCACAAATCAACAACTCCCACAGCACTTGCCCGGTTGCATCCCGCAGCGGACGCCGATACAAATCAGCTTGCCAAACACGCATAGTTCTCTAGGTTCACCTGATATTCATTGTAGAAAGCATCGACGCAGGGCATTCACTTGCAGCAGAGTTCAACTAACAACCAACAACCAAAAACTAACAACCAACCCAAGGAACTCGAAGATTTGCGCTTAAATTAATAAAGTACAGTCGAACAACAGGGTATAATTTCAACCCAGTTCGCTGCAAGGCAAGTAAACCCTCACATATCAGTATTGCAACTAAAGCCTATGGAGCCTGCTCTGACTCAATTCGGCACCCAGATGTCCAACCTCACTGGTGTCCGGGCAATTATGAAAGATATTATCGAAACGCTACGCGCCGGACAAGGGCAGGAATTTATAAATTTGAGTGCTGGCAATCCAGTAATTTTGCCAGAAGTGGAACAACTCTGGCGGGATTGCACCGCAGATTTGTTGGCTAGTCCAGAGTATGGTGAGGTCGTTTGCCGTTATGGGTCGAGTCAAGGATATCAACCATTGGTGGAGGCGATCGCAAAAGACTTTAACCAGCGCTATGGACTAAACTTAAGCGATCGCAACATCCTGATTACCCCTGGCAGTCAGTCGATTTACTTCTACGCAGCTAATTCCTTTGGTGGTTATACAACTGACGGACAGTTAAAACAAATTGTCCTACCCCTAAGTCCAGACTATACAGGCTACGGTGGAGTCAGCTTAACGCCTGAAGCTGTATTTGCCTATAAGCCTGCACTAGAAATTAACGAGAAAGCTCACCGCTTTAAGTACCGTCCTGACTTTAGCCAGCTAACGATTACAGAAGATACTGGCTGCGTCATCTTCTCACGTCCTTGTAATCCGACGGGCAACGTCCTCACTGATGAAGAGGTGAAGAAAATTGCCGCCCTTGCTGTCCCCCTAGAGGTGCCAGTATTGATTGACTCAGCTTATGCACCGCCCTTCCCCGCGTTGAACTTCACGGAAATGGCACCTGTGTTTGGGGAAAATATCTTGCACTGTATGAGCCTTTCCAAAGCAGGTTTACCAGGGGAACGGATTGGTATTGCGATTGGGGAACCGGAACTGGTTGGAGTTTTGGAGTCATTCCAAACCAATATGTGTATTCATTCTCCCCGATATGGACAAGCGATCGCGGCACGGGCAATCAACTCTGGCGCACTTGCCAACCTGGCGACAAGCGTCATTCGCCCTCACTACCAGAAAAAGTTTGATGTCGTAGAAGACACCCTCGACCAAGCCATGCCCAAGGATATGCCGTGGTTCTTGCATCGTGGGGAAGGAGCAATCTTTGCTTGGTTGTGGTTACGGGATTTACCGATTACTGACTGGGAGTTTTACCAGGAGTTGAAGCAGGTAGGTGTAATTGTTGTGCCGGGTAGCTCATTCTTTCCCGGTTTACGAGAAGAATGGTCTCACAAGCACCAGTGTCTCCGCATCAGCCTCACTGCAAGTGATGAAGAGATCGAAATTGGGATGAAGCGCTTGGCACAGGTAGCACAGCAAGTCTATCAGCGTTCAACTGTGGTTGTTTAGTCGGTGGCGCGGTTGATTGTTTGAGGTTCATGGTTGATAGCTATGAACCTTGAACCACCTCATCAAATCATCTAAGTATTCGTAAAAGAAGTTGATATGGCATGATTGCCTCCCCAAACTCCCAACCCCTGACTCCCCAGGAATACCTGGAATGGGAAGAACAACAACCGATTAAATACGAATATATTAACGGCGAAGTCTTCGCCATGACTGGGGGAACACTCCCCCACAATTCGATTGCCCTTAATTTAGCCTCCGCTCTCAAAACTCACCTACGGGGCAAAGGCTGTAAAGTTTTCATGGCAGATGCAAAAGTCGGCGTATCAGAGAAAGGGTCTTATCACTATCCTGATGTGATAGTAACTTGCGATCGCCGTGACCAAACTGCCCGTCAAGTTATTTACTATCCTTGTCTAATTGCCGAAGTTCTCTCCCCTGGTACTGAAGGATACGACCGAGGTGATAAATTCAAGTACTACCGCCGTATCAAAACCCTGAAAGAATACGTGCTCATTGATGCCGAAACGATGAGTGTCGAGTGCTACCGACTCAATGAGCGAGGCAAATGGGAACTCACTGCCTACTCAATTGAGGAAGCTACCACACAAGAAGCAGAACTAGAAGTCGAGTTCCCCAGCGTTGACTTTTGCTGTCCCATCTCCCTGCTTTATGAAGATGTTGAATTTCTGCAAACTTAGGAATCCCATAAGCTTACAGCAAATGGTAGCTCAAATCTGGTCACCTATCGAACCCTAAAGCTTAATACAATCTGCTCGAAGGCTTGTATTGATGGGTCAGATGGATCAATGTAGCCTCTACTCAAGTGGATAACACTACGACCATCTGGAGTTGCGAGCACAATATTATCAAATCCGTATAGCCCATCAGACTTATAGGCGAGTGCTTCTTGTCCGGCAACAGTGGCAGTACGACTATTGTTAGTACCTATGCTAAGGCGATCTCTCCACTGTGAAAGCGAAAGTTGCTCAGCATTACTATGAACAGAAATACTGATGTTGGGAGGGTATTCACCACCTTCAAAGCTCTGTGATTTGATTGCTTGATAATCTGCATCCTTCCAAATGTTTATCGTTCCTTGCAAGGATTCACCGGGTTTAGGTTGTAAATTTTCCTGGCTGCTATCGACAACGTAACCATTGGGATATCTAAACCCCAACTTAAATCTGGCACTGCGATAGACATTTCGCGCCTGGGGGGTTTGTCTTCTAGCGGCGGGATTAGGCGAGGATGTGCTTTGAGCGATTGATATTGGTGCAGCAGCCTCAGGTAGGTTCACCTTCTGAGTAGATATAGCAGGATTGATAGAAGTGCAACCGATTGCCAGCAAAGCCATCAATCCAATGGGGAAAATGTGTTTCATGGAATTGACCAGATTAGTGTTGAAAACGTAGTGGTAAAAGTTCGAGGAGTGATGTCCATCGCACCTGATACAAGAGCATTAGGGACAATAGACAAACTAGCCTTGTGATACTGTACCTATAGTAGGCTTGGATAAAGTCAATAGGCTTCACCCGATTGCTTCACCCAACCGGGTGAGTTTGCTTGCGTAGGGAGAAGGCACAGTTACTCTTGATTCCCGGAAGCGATTGCCTGTTAGACGGATGAGAGGAGCGATCGCATCTACTCAGCCACGACAATTACAACCTCTCGCTATCCCTAAAGAAGCTGTATCGCTAAAATTAGAAAGCTAACAGCTACAAGCTTGAGAGCGAATGGCAAACGACGACTGGCTGGAAATTGGTACTATTGTTGCTCCTCAAGGTTTACGAGGAGAGTTGCGGGTCTATCCAAATTCTGATTTTCCTGAACGGTTTGAAGAACCTGGACAGCGCTGGTTACAACGCCCTGGTGAGACGGAACCTCAACCAATAGAGTTACTACAGGGGCGTTTTGTTCCTGGAAAAAAGATATACGTGGTGCAGCTAGCGGGGGTGGAAACCCGTGAACAAGCAGAAGCACTGCGGGATTCTCGCCTCCTGGTTCCCGAAAGCGATCGCCCAGAACTGGGAGACGATGAATATCATGTGATGGACTTGCTGAATCTAGAAGTCTTCAATCAGTTAACCGGTGAAGCCATAGGTGTCGTTATCGATATAATCCCAGCAGGTAACGACCTTCTCGAAGTAAAACTCCACCAGCAACCGGAACCGAAAGCCGAAAAGCCAGAAGCCCCAATCCCTACCAGAACCAGTAAGATACGCAAACCTAAGCGAAAAGTTCCACCCAAGCCAGCAACAGTATTGATTCCTTTTGTAAAAGCGATCGCACCCGTTGTAGACCTTGAGAGTCGTCGGATTGAGATTACACCACCAGAAGGTTTGCTAGAAATTAATGACGATTAAGTCACATTTTGGAGAGTAAAAAATTGTGGAATGGACTCCTGAAGCTGAAGCTAAATTAAAAGAAATTCCCTTCTTTGTACGTCCTGCTGCTCGTCGTAAGATTGAACAGTTTGCTCAAGAAGCTGGACAAACTACCATTACTTTAGAAGTTTACGAACAAGCCAAAGCTAAGTTTGGGTAGAGGATCGCAACTGAGAATTTAGAGCTTTATATAGCATCAAAGCAAGGGCGCACACCCGTGCGCCCCTACCCAAAAATAAATACAGTACCAAAGGAAATTACTGGAAATCTCCTATTTTCAAGCTGGCACTTAAGGCTTGGCAGGTAGTTTAGGCATCACTCATTACCCAATTAACAAGAGTACGCACTGGGTAGCCAGTAGCACCAGCAGGATTGCAGCCCTCATCTTTATCTGCCCAAACGGGACCCGCGATATCTAAGTGCGCCCAAGGTGTCTCTTTCACAAACTGCTTCAAGAAGAGGGCAGCCGTAATTGAACCTCCAGGACGAGGACCCGTATTTTTCATGTCGGCAATTGGCGACTTCAAGCCCTCGAAGTATTTCTCCTCCATCGGCATTTGCCAAAACTTTTCCCCAGCCGCTTCTGAAGCAGTTTTGAGTTGAGAGGCTAGAGTCTCATTGGCTGTCCACAGTCCGCCAATATCATTACCTAAAGCAATGATGCAAGCACCCGTCAGTGTTGCTAAATCTACGATCGCATCTACTTCCAGTTTCTCGGCAAACACCAGTGCATCTGCTAGAGTTAGCCGTCCTTCAGCGTCCGTGTTGTTAACTTCAATCGTCTTACCATTGGAGGCTGTGAGAACATCACCGGGACGCATTGCATGACCACTAATCATGTTCTCCGTCACCGCGCTGACGAAGTGAACCTCAACATCCGGCTTGATTTGTCCAATCGCTTTCGCGGCACCTAAGGTTGCTGCTGCACCCCCCATATCCATCTTCATCGTCTCGATGCCACTACCAGCGCCTTTGATATTCAAGCCGCCAGAGTCGAAGGTTAAACCCTTGCCAACAATCGCTACTTTACGCTTCGGTGTGCCATCGGGTTTGTAGGTTAGATGAATAAACTTGGGAGGCAAATCTGAGGCTTGAGCAACACCGAGGAAAGCACCCATTCCTAACTTTTCACAGTCTTCCCGTTCTAAGATTTCCAGGGCAAGACCATGTTCAGACGCGATCGCTTCTGCTGTCTCTGCCATACTAACGGGTGTCACTGCATTTGCCGGGGCAGCGACCAATTCCCGTGCCAGAATTACACCTGTAGAAATCGCTTGCGCTTTGGTAATCGCTGCTTCCTGACCACGCAGTCCCAGCAAATCAACCTGTTCTAGTTTTGCGCCTTTGTCTTCCGGTTCAGACTTGAAGCGATTATCCTGGTGCAGCGCTAGAATAATACCTTCAGTAATCGCTTGAGCTGTGTCTGTTGGATTATCATTCGCTACTGGTAAGCTAATTCCTAGCGTTTTGCTTTTTTGCTGTTTTGCGCTCCGAGCGATCGCCGCTGCCGCACGACGCAAGCTATCTAAACTAAAAAAATCTGGTTTACCCAGTCCAACCAGTATAATTTTACGAATTGAGCTACCGGAACCCACTCGCGTTACAGCACTACTGCCAGCACTCCCTTTAAACTCTGATTCCTCAATCAGTTCTTTGAGCGTACCAGCTAGCTTCTCATCCAACTGGGCTAAATCGCCACTTAGATCAACACCATCTTCAAATAATCCCACCGCTAGGGCATCGCCAGTCCAGTCTAACCGTGGTGTATCCGTTGCTCGAATTTCCATCCCTATCATCATTTATATGAGTACCTGATCATCAGTATTGCTCGGAAAAACAAAAAAGACCCTTAGTTACTAGATTCAAAGCACAAAGAACTCTTGAGCAAGGCAACTTTTGTGGATAATTAATGTCTTTGGTAAGGTTGTACTGCCTAGCCCTATCAAGGTGTTAGGTAGTAGGTGGTAGGTTTTAGGGAAAATCTAGCTCAAGACTTGGGAAGATTAGGACTTCGGGGAAATTTTAACTCCAAGACTTGTCGCTTCCCCTACGACCTAACACCTACAACCTGCCACCTCTACACAGATTAGGTTGTACTGCCCTATCCCCAATCGGGCAAAGGACGTTACTATGTTGCAAGTTTTGCTTCCATTGCTTTAGTTCAAGCAGAACATTTCTCAGTTAACGCTCAAATCAAAAAAGCAAAATAAAGAAAGGTTGTGCCAGTGTTGGGTAAACGAGGATTAATGCTAAAGGGACGGACAATTAAAATTCCTGTGGCGGTAGGAGTAGGGCTGCTGCTGTGCGGGCTACTTAGCTCATCGCTGATAGCACTGAGACTGACGGGTTTACTAGATCGATGGATTGATAATGAACAAACCGTTAATCCATTAAGCCTGACTAAGGAAGAGGCAAAATCGGCAGTACTACCACTGGTATCTCTGCCACCTCAAGCTAGGGTATCTCAGCTAGAAGCGATCGCCTCTGGCTCCAAGTCACTCGATCAGCATCGCGCCCGTTATCTCCTCGCGTCTGACTTGATTCAACTGCGTCAAGGTCAAAAGGCGCTGACTTGGCTAGAAGGACTAGATTCGGAGTATCCGGCTTTAGCATCCCAAATCGCTGTAAAACGTGCCCAAGCTTACGAAGTAACAGGGGATACAGCAAAAGCCCAGGCAACTTGGAAAGATATCCTGAAAAATCACCCCGATCAGCCAGTAGCGGCTGAAGCGCTGTATGCTTTGGGGAAAGCGAATCCTGAATATTGGAAACAGGCGATCGCAAAATTTCCCGCACACCCCCGCACCCAAGAAATCATTCGTCAACGCCTCAGCAAGAATCCCAAACAGCCAGCTCTGTTGTTGCTCTTAGCGAAGCATAATCCAGAAGCCAAGGGCATGGGGGCTGTACGCGATCGCTTAGTTGACCAATTTGCCTCCCAACTCAAACCAGAAGACTGGCAAGCGATCGCCTTTGGCTACTGGGAAACTCAGGAGTATGGTAAAGCAGCAAAAGCTTACGCCCTTTCTCCTCTCACTCCTCGCAATGCTTATCGAGTTGGTCGAGGGTATCAACTCACGGGAAAACGGGCAGAAGCCAGAATTGGTTACCAAAAGCTAATTAGCCAATTTCCGGATGCAAAAGAAACAGGGCTTGGCTTGAGGCGTCTTGCTAGCCTTTCACCCTCAGAAGATGCACTCAAATACCTTGATTTGGTCATCAGCAAGTTTCCTGATGAAGCGGCTGAAGCGTTGTTTGCCAAAGCTGACATTCTGGATGCATTGGGAAGCGATACTTCTGCCGCTCAAGCTCGTCAGTCGGTAATGTCGCAATATCCCAGTTCCAATGCAGCGGCTAATTATCGCTGGAAGGTAGCTGAGAAAAAAGCAGCAGAAGGAAAGTTACAAGAAGCATGGCAATGGGCACAACCGATTACTACCCAAAGCCCTGATAGTGATTTGGCACCTGAAGCTGCATTTTGGGTGGGGCGATGGGCAGCACAACTCGGACGCCAGCAAGAAGCAAAAGCCGCGTTTGAGCATGTGTTAGCTCGGTATCCAGAGTCTTACTATGCATGGCGTTCTGCTCGATTTTTGGGGTGGGATGTCGGAGACTTTGATACCGTGCGTGATATGGTGCCAAACTTTGCAGCACCGCAAGTACGAGCAGTACCCCCCGCAGGTTCGACAACGTTAAAAGAACTTTACCAGTTAGGTCAAAACAATGATGCTTGGGCACTCTGGCAGGCGGAACTAGAGAACCGACAAGAGCCAACAGTTGCGGAGCAGTTTACTGATGGTTTAATGCGGTTGGGGGTAAGTGACAATCTGGTAGGTATTAATAAAGTCTGGTACCTGAGCTTACGAGACACCCCCGAAGAGCGATCGCAATGGCAAACACTGCGTCGAGCACCAGAATACTGGCACGCTCTTTTCCCCTTCCCCTTTTTGGAACCCATTACCACCTGGTCACAACAACGCCAGCTCAACCCCTTACTCGTAACTGCTCTCATTCGCCAAGAGTCTCGGTTTGAACCCAAAATCCGTTCTGTTGCAGGGGCAACTGGTTTGATGCAGGTGATGCCAGGAACTGGCAGTTGGATTGCCAACAAAATCGATCTAGAGCAATACAACCTAGAAAATCCCGACGATAACATCAAGCTTGGTACTTGGTTTTTGGACTATACCCACGGGGAGTACAAGAACAACTCACTATTGGCAGTTGCGAGTTACAATGCTGGTCCTGGTAATGTGTCTAAGTGGGTTACAAAATACGGGTTCACTGACCCAGATGCCTTTATTGAACTGATTCCCTTCCCGGAAACCAAAGGCTATGTTGAGTCAGTATTTGGTAATTATTGGAATTATCTGCGGCTCTATAATCCAGAAATTTCCCAGATGTTAGCCAAGTATGCGACTACTGAGCCAGTTGTCCCAGGCAAATGAAGACTGCTCAATCGTGAGATTTTTCTGAACCCTGTTGGTTAAGGGAGGAGAGTTTGTTCCCCCAACATCTTGCGTCTGTCCGATTATCCGCCAGGGATTCAAGTCCCTGGCTAACAGATTAAGTCCACTTAAGTTGACTCAGGATTCAATCATTGCTAAAACAAGGCTCTAGTCAAGTCCAACTTACTAGTGCAGCGCGGCGGAAATAACTATCCAGTTGGACATTGGCTAAAAGGCTTACTGTAAAAGCAATATTGCTTCTGCATAAGAGCCTCCTATCTTCTGCCTTCTTGCACTAGTGTCCCCATCACGCGATAGGTACAATAGTTAGCGAGTCCCGAACCTAACCAAACTGATGACGCCTTCTGAAGTAGAGACTGCATCCCAGCTAAATTCAGATACCCTGGACACCGAAGACATCAACGAATTGCCTGATGATGTCGAGATGTCGCTATTCGACCACCTAGAGGAGTTGCGACAGCGGATTTTCTATGCGCTGATTGCCGTGGTTGTGTGCGTTGCTGGCTGCTTTTTAGGGGTTAAGCCAATTGTCCGGTTGCTGGAAGTTCCCGCGCAGGGAGTCAAGTTTCTACAACTAGCTCCGGGAGAATACTTTTTTGTCTCCATAAAAGTAGCTGGCTATAGTGGCTTATTGGTTGCTAGTCCGTTTATCCTCTACCAAATTATCCAGTTTGTTTTACCAGGACTGACTCGCCGCGAACGACGTTTAGTTGCACCTGTGGTTTTGGGTTCAAGCATTCTATTTTTCGTTGGCTTGGCATTTGCCTATATTGCTTTGGTTCCTGCGGCATTGAACTTCTTTATTAGTTATGGAGCAGATGTTGTTGAGCAGTTGTGGTCAATTGATAAGTATTTTGAGTTTGTCTTGCTATTAATGTTTAGTACTGGCTTGGCATTCCAAATTCCAATTATTCAGCTTCTTCTAGGCTTTTTAGGAATTGTTTCTTCCCAGCAAATGCTATCAGGTTGGCGTTTTGTAATTATTGGCGCAACTGTTTTAGGTGCCGTACTAACACCCTCAACTGACCCCTTGACACAAAGTTTACTAGCTGGTGCTGTACTTGCACTTTATTTTGGTGGTATTGGTATGGTTAAAGTCTTAGGGAAATAATATAAGTCAATCCGCTCTCTTTTTGAGACTGGCTAGAAGCTCATAACTATAGAGAAGGACGTTACAGGGTTGAGCGATCGCCAAACAGATGTCATCGTAATTGGTAGTGGGATTGGGGGTTTAAGCTGTGCAGCACTTCTAGCACGGTACGGCTTTGAGGTAACTGTCTGCGAGAGCCATTCCATCCCTGGCGGTGCGGCACACGCTTTTGAACGCAACGGATTTAAGTTTGATTCAGGCCCATCGCTCTACTCAGGTTTATCGTATAGCCCCTCTGCCAACCCCCTCCGACAAGTGTTGGACGCTATTGGCGAGAAACTGCCGTGTGTGAACTACGATACATGGGGTTGCTGTCTGCCGGAAGGGGATTTTGATACATCGGTTGGTGCCGAGCAATTTTGTGAAGTTCTATCAAAGTTCGGTGGCAATGAAGCTATTGCTGAATGGCTCAAGCTTCAGCGCGTGATGGAACCCTTAGCGAGTGCTGCTGTTGCCATTCCGCCTGCTGCAATGCGCTTGGATCTGGGTGCGGCGCTTACGGTGGGTCGATTTGCCCCGTCTTTAGTACGGCATACTCCTAATATTTCTAAGCTAACGGGTTCGTTCAGCCGGATTATGGACGGCGTTATCTTTGACCCATTTACGCGCAACTGGCTTAATTTGCTGTCTTTCCTCCTCTCTGGACTGCCAGCCGATGGTACGAGTGCGGCGGAGATGGCGTTTATGTTTGCAGACTGGTATCGACCCGGTGTTGTACTGGATTATCCAGTGGGTGGTGGTGGCGCTCTTGTTGATGCACTGGTGCAGGGACTCAAGCGACATGGTGGTGAACTTCTGCTTGGCACTCATGTCGAGGAAGTGTTGGTAGAAGGGAATCGCGCAGTTGGTGTGCGTCTGCGAGGTGGCAAAGAAATGCGATCGCGTCGAGCTGTTGTGTCAAATGCTTCGGTTTGGGATACGCTCAAGCTACTGCCAGAAGGAGCAGTTCCCAAACGATTTCGAGCAAAGCGACAGGCGACACCTGAGTGTGACAGCTTCATGCACCTCCACCTCGGTATTGAGGCAAAAGGACTACCCCCAAACCTGGCTTGTCATTATATTGTGGTTAACGATTGGGAAAAGGGCGTGACAGCTCCGCAGAATGTTGTGCTGGTGTCAATTCCGTCACTTCTCGACCCATCTCTTGCCCCATCTGGAAAGCACGTCATTCATGTCTATACACCGGGAAATGAACCATATGACCTCTGGCAGGGAATGGATCGTCGGAGTGAAGAGTATGCGCGACAAAAGCAGGTGCGTGCAGAAGTGATGTGGCAAGCTTTGGAGCGAATCATTCCGGATGTGCGATCGCGTTGTGATGTCACCCTAGTTGGTACACCACTCACACACGAGCGGTATCTCCGACGCTACCGAGGGTCATATGGGCTAGCAATTCGAGCTGGAGAGGGATTTTTTCCAGGTTCAGGTACACCTTTACCAGGACTGCTATGCTGCGGAGATTCAACCTTTCCTGGAATTGGTCTACCTGCTGTTGCTGCTAGTGGGATGATTGCCGCAAATACGCTTGCACCCGTGCAAAAGCATCTCGAAATGCTTAAAGATATTGGGTGCCTTGCATAGCAGTTGAATTGTCAGACCCCCCTATCTGCCTGATTTAGGGCTACTCTAGAGGGTTCTGTCCCATGAGACTTGATAAACTATTAAGTACGGAACCTGGAGGTCAAAGAGTTATGCTTAAAGACTCCCTATTTATTAGCGCATCCCCTGAAATTATGGGCGGCACGCCAGTTTTTACTGGTACTAGAGTTCCTGTGCAGACACTTCTGGACTATCTCAAAGCGGGAGAGTCAATCGGATGCCGGGATTGACGGTTAAAGACCTGGAAAAATTACAAGTGCAGCATCCGGACTATCGGATGGAGTTGGTGAGTGGGGAGATTATTGTCATGAGTCCGTCAGGGTATGAATCCGATGAAGTCGCTGCTGAGATTATCGCTCAGTTGCGTAATTGGGTCAGACCTCGTAGGTTAGGGCGAGTGACTGCATCCAATGCTGGATTTATTCTTCCGAATACCGATAAGGACGTGCGTGCGCCTGATGCGTCGTTTGTACGAGCAGAGCGATTGCGGCGAACCACAGGAGACTATGCTCAGTTAGTCCCTGATTTGATGTTTGAGGTCAAGTCTAAAACTGACTCCTTATCTAAGTTGCGTCAGAAGATTCAGGAGTTTTTAGCTTTAGGAACACAGGTTGGGGTTTTAGTTGACCCGCGAAGTCGGACGATGGAGGTTTATCGTCTGGGTGTGGAGAAAGTACTTTTACGGGATGGGGATGTACTTACAGTGTCGGAACTGCTACCGGGATGGGAGATGGCAGTGGCTGAGGTTTGGGCACCAGAGTTTGATTAGGTATCGATGGTATCAAACTCTTCAGAATCAGTATCACCTGCAGCCACCGAACTTTTTGCAATCCCTCGAAGCCGAGACAGGTTTCCCCGTTGCGAGATTGGGTGAGTTTCCCGTTTTAGCGACTCTAAAAGAGTTTGCACTAACTGAAGCGCGATCGATAATAGGCAATTGCAACGCCTGCTTTTGCAATTCCTGTAGTGTCATTCCCAGTTAATCAAAGAAATCTCCTGTGTCTAGCAATGCTCCACATCTTGCACAAACCAAATGCCAAGAGAGACCGCCACCAAACTGGGAATGAGACCAACGCCCTTCGTTGTCACTGAAAACATGCCCCTCTACACTAGTGCAAGGGGATGAAGCGTCTCTGTTCATTCGTAAGCGGCTTTCAAATAGATCGAATTCATCTGGCGGAATATCTTTAAGTTCTATTCTCTCTAATGCCTTATAAGGATCTATGTGGTAGTAGACGCTGTCTTTGTTAAAAATGAGAAGGTCTTCATGAGGATTTCGCTCGTCTTTGTTACTCGAAAAATCTTTGATGTTCTCTGTTACAAAATGAAACTCAACATTGTTCTTAATTGCTTCTGTTTCTTTAACCCATTTCTCGAATTGAAGATAAATCACAGTATCTGCAACTGAGTTTTTGTTCTTGTGGCAGGGAGCTTGTTTTTTAATAGCAATTTGAGAAGCATTGATTAATATTTCAGCAGAACTAGGCAATTTTGTAGTATTTATATTGTCAAAAATGCTTTCAATTATGCCTAGAGCATTTACACCTTTCTTAGCAGATGAATCGATATTATCATTAGCTTTATTTAAAAGAGCTAAAAAAGCTGAGCGTTCAGAAATATCAAGATAATCTTGAATTTTTTTAGCATTTTTAATGTGATTTTTTAATGGACTAGTGTCTTTGCCAACAATACTATCTTTATGACGACTGTACTCTTCAACAGTCACATCAGAAAGCAATATTTTCAACTTGTTTTGGTTAAGACCAGATAGGATACTCTTCAAAAGAGGACGTGATTCTGGTTTGGCAGCTAGAGTTAACCAAATACACGTATCGAAGAGAAGATATTGCATGATTCTAGGGAATACTTTAACTCTATTGGACTAATTGCATAACATACCTTGCAGATAACCTTTGAATACTGCCCGACCGAGAGACGAAGCAGAGCAACTATTAATAGTTTTACCGCATCTACCGATCGCGTTCTTTACCTACTTCGATAGCTGCTGCACAATGCGGTATGTTCTGGTGCAGCCAACCCTTCTTGCAACGCAGCTAACACTACCCCCATATTCCCAACCAATAGGTCATCGGCAACCAACCACAAGCCTGGAAACACTTAACTATGATCATATCGGCTATATCCTCTCTAACCAGCTTGATCCGTTCCAGTACAGCGACTTGTCGTGCAGCATTAGTACATTTGCTTACTCGGATAGTGTTGCCAAAAATTCCTCTGGCATTATTGCCGGAACTGAAGAAGTTACAAAATCAGATGTATTTCGCGTCACAATCATTTCTAAACCTGCAACATTCGCCGCAGCACTCGTCACAGCGTCCTCAAAATCTGCCATAGAACTTTGCAATGCTTGCCGAATTACTTCGTCCGTTACGCTGGCAACTTGAATACGCTGTAATAACCTCGACAGCAGTTCCCGTGCTGCTTCACTACCAATTTGACGGCGTAAGATGTAGAAAATATTGGTTACTGCATGACCTGAAACATACCCCTGTACTTGTTCCTGCGTCACTGTATTTAATGCTTGTGCAGAAGCAATCACAAACGGTTGGCGTTGCGCTAAAACATCCAGCAATACATCGCTATCAAACAGCACCCGCTTCAACTATATTTCTCCTCTAGATAATCCACATAGGATTCTGTTGAATAGTCTGTATGTAGCTGAATCGAACCGATTAGGCTTTGAGTCCAAGGGTCGAGATTAGTCAAAGGTTGTATCGTTGAACTTGGTGAAATAGATGACAACGTTTCTTTTTCGATTGATGCCAACACGGATTGAACTAAACGCCAGCGATCGCTAATTGGCAATTGCAATGCCTGCTTTTGTAATTCCTGCAATGTCATTAGCATTCTCTCCCTTGAAGCTCTCTCTACTAATTGTATTTGTGACGGTGCCTGAGCCGATTACTCCAACACTACGGATTTCGGACTGATTTCAAACTGCAATTGTGAGCGATAGAAACAAATATCAAACTCCATAAAGAAGTTAACTTGCCCTAAAATGAGTGGTACATTTGTAGCCTGCGTCCATGCAAACACGAGTTGGACAGGCTCAAACTGCCCAACGACAGCTTGAACAAGCACGACACTCGCCTCATACTGAGCCAAATTTCCCGTCAAACTTAATGCTGTTGTTTGTTGTTCCCATACATACCCAAGCTCAATTCCTACTGAATACGGAAGCACATTCACGCTTGCTCCGGTGTCCAATAAACCAGATGCTGCAACAGAACTTTGTTGATAAGCCAAAGTGAGAGGCAAGAATGGACGAAAACTGGCTTCGCCCAATGCAACATCACTAGGGATAAAAGGATACCGTTGAGCGTTACGCATGGTCTTGAGTTTTAGCAGCTTGTAGCACTTTTAACATCGTATCGGCTGCTTCAACCGCGTCATAGGGCGACCACACTGGATAAGATTGATCAGGCTTAATCAGCTCGGTTTCTTGTTGGGCTAGTTCCGAGATTAAAACTTGCATGACATAGAATTTATCTGCGCGGCTAAGCCCTCGCAATGTCGAGATTAGTTCTGATGAAACCATGTGATTTGATTAGGTAACAGCATTTGAATTGTTATACCGCTCTATCTGCCTAATTTAGAGCTACTCTAGAGGGTTCTGTCCCATGAGACTTGATAAACTATTGAGTACGGAACCCGGAGGTCAAAGACTTATGCTTAAAGACTCCCTAATTATTAGCGCATCTCCTGAGATTATGGGCGGCACCCCAGTTTTTACGGGTACTAGAGTTCCTGTGCAGACGCTTTTGGACTATCTCAAAGCAGGAGAATCGATTGACGATTTTTTAGATGGGTTTCCTACTGTGACCAGAGAGCAGGTCATCGCCTTACTGGAATCTTGTCTAGTGTTATCTGAAGGTTAACTCATTGTACTTTTGCCCAAAAATAGCCAAATCAACCAAACGATGTAATGAATCGTGACAATCGCCCAAAATACAGCCTGATAGGACTTCTTACTACTTTTGTGTCGCAGTCTTCGCTGGGCTACAAATCCACCCAACCATCCACCCGCAAGTTCACACAGATGCAGTGTCTTCTCTGGCGTTCTCCAGGCCCGTCGGTTAGCACGAGACTTGTCATCAGCGTATAGGGCAAAGGTCAGTAGACTCATCGCAGGATAAAGAATGAGTGGAAGCGGATTGGAAGTCGTCCAAGCAAAATGAATCGCCCCAACTAAAGGCAGAATCGACAACAGCAACACCTCCAACACTGGAAACGGAGATGTGGATGCAGCGTTAGATGTAGCTTTGTTATTCAAAGATGACGCGGTTGGCTTGCTTCTTGCGCCTAAAATGAAGGCGTTGCAAGCGCTAAGTTTGCCATCTTGACCAGCTACGGCATGGTAGTAGATTGTATCGCCTACTTGTGGACGACGAGTCGCGTCTTTGAGTTCAGATATGTGCAGAAAAATTTCTTGACTTCCATCAACGGGTTGAATGAAGCCAAATCCGCGATCATCTTTCCATTTTGTGAGTTGTCCTCTGCGTATACCAAGCTTCATAAAGCAGTTCTAGACCATGAACTTTGTCATCCACTAACAAATCTCAAGTACCGTCACAACCAGAGGATTAAGCAGTCCAACTAATTATCCAACCACACAGGGTGATCTAATCACCATACCAATGATGTTATGCCGCACCCACCGTTCTAACTCCCTTGTTGGAAATGCTTTATTGATAAATTGATAAGTGCAATTTAACACACCCAAATTTTGTAATACTACCGAATAAAGCAGTCTAACACTGCTAAGAAGATAGTTTTACCGCATCTACCGATCGCGTTCTTTACCTACTTCGATAGCTGCTGCAAAAATGCGGTATGTTCTGGTGCCGTAGATATGGAATGAAGTTTCAAGCAGAAACAGTTAGTTTTTGAGGGCTTGGGATGCTTGAGTAGCGGAGTGATTCCCACGTTCCTTGGAGAGTTGGTCGATGGTGTCTCCAATAACTGTGGTTAAACTTTTGCGGGTTTGGGCGTGGTTAGTTTGCTCGGTTTTCAAGGCATCGAGAAGGCGATCGCGTTCTCCCATGATGTCTTTGAGCTTTGTCCGCAATTCCTCAACGGTCTGCATCTTCGCTAGTTCCTGCTCAATGGCTGATGCCGATTCTGGGTCATCGGCTTTCGGGCGCGAACTCTCCCCTTGCAGTTGCCGTAGTTCGGCTTTGAGGGTTTCGACCTGTTGTTGGGCAAGCCGTGCTTCTGTTCGGCGCTGCTGTGCTTCAGTATTGTATAGTTGACGCCAGTTATCTGCACTTTCGTAAGCTGTATCGCGATCGCTAATCGTCTCAGCTAGTTGCTGCTTCAGTGCTTTGATTTGCGCTAACCACTGCGTGACATCGTTGCTCATCAACCAGTGTTCCTCTCTTAATTGCTGTCAAATACTGCCTTGTGTAGATCGCATGACTGACCACTTACATAGGTCAATTGTCCATAAATTTGGCACAGTAATTCGTAAGATCAATATCAAGTTCGATTAGTTACTTCATTGGGTGGATCGGGGTGCTTTGCTAGTGGTGGCGTAATTAGTTGCATCTGTACAACCGATAACGGACAGAGAGTGACCACTAATATACGAAGAATTCAAGCGTACTTGATATAAGATACCTCGCTGCCAAAATCAGAGCTTATGTTATCTTCCCGTTTTTTCCGTTTCTTTCGTTACTTAAATTTGGGAACTTTGAGGAAGACGTTCGCCCGTGCTATGAAACGTCGGTTGATGGGTTTGTCTGCTGAGATGGCATACAACGCCATGTTGGCTCTATTTCCAGCAATTTTGGCAGTTCTCACAGCGATTGGATTGTTTGAAGAATCTTTACAAGACACCTTCCGCGACTTGGCAAACCAACTGAGCCAAGTCGCACCCGACCAGGTACTGGAACTCATTCGTGCGTTTAGAGATGAGATTAGCCGGACAAAAAGTAGCAGTCTATTTTCTTTTAGCTTCCTCTTAGCGATTTGGACAGCTTCTGGAGCACTTAGTGCCGCGATGAATGCCCTCGATCAGATCCATGAAATTCCTTCACAACAAACACGACCCTTTTGGAAAGCCAAGTTGATTTCTCTGGGTCTAACAATCGGCAGTATCGTACTTCTGGTTACTGCCTCTTTCCTGGTATTCATCAGTGGTTGGCTTGTGGGAATGGTAGCCCAACAGAGTGGAGTTGGGATTTTATTAACACTCTGGCGACTTTTGAGTTGGCCCTTGGCTTTGGGAATCGTTGCCACTGCCTTTGCCTTTATCTACCGCTTTGGCCCAAGTCGTTGGACTCAAGGAACACCGATAATGCCAGGAGCCGTTTTGGCAGCGATTTCGTGGGCAATTTTATCGGGGCTATTTCGGCTCTACGTCGCAAATTTCGGCAATTACAACAAAGTTTACGGTGCTGTGGGTGCTGTGATTGTCTTACTGCTTTGGCTTTATATGACTTCTTTGGTACTTTTATTGGGCGACCAGCTCAACGTTACGGTGGGAAAGGCAATGCAACGGGCTAAAGCTGCTTCTATCGAGGCAGCTAAGACAGAAGAATCTGCGATCGCTAAATCCAACACGGTCGAGGATAGACAATCTTGAATACTGATGTAGCCTCAACTGACAACTTAGTTCTCCTCAACCTCCAAAAGTGCCACCGAGACTGCACCAAACGCAAAAGCCAAAACCATTGGCATAGGCGACTTTAGCAAGTAACTCAAAATTGCAGCAACGACGGTCACTACTACGGCGGAAATTGACAAAAATCTTTCGTCCCTACTCAAGCCTTTTTCCGCTTTAATTAATCTAAGAACCCTAGGTGGAATTGGCTCAGGCATGACTGCTCCTGGCGGAAATGCCCAGTAGTGACAACGCTCTACATATAAATCTGTCCAACCATTCTCAAAACACCAGTCTTTAACCCATTCTTCGCAGTAGTGTTTCATCGTCATTTGTTAAATTTTTATTAATTTATAGTTAGTAGTTTTTGTGCTTGCCTGAGTTAGGCTTGCGCTTTTTGAGAAGACTAACAGAAGTGAGCCTTGCTTCACTCAAAAAGATACTAAATTTTACGCTAAAGAACTTTCACTGTTTCAAACTCTACCAATGATAATATCGTTCACTCAAGCTTTAGAGGGATTGACAACCAAACGAGTGTTCTTCGCTGCTCAATATCTATAGCAGAAAGCCGTCAGCTATCAGCGACCAACTTTTTGTTTTCCTTGCTCTGGCTAGGTTTCATACACCTGAGTTGTCCCTTATCTCTCCAGGAAACCGCTATAAACACAAGCTGCTGATTTAATTAAGTAAAGATATGCAAATCAAGAATGAAATACTTGAAATACAAACGGAGCAAGGAATTTGTATTCGTAATATTACGCCTCAAATTGTAAAAATTCTTGAAGCAACCGCCTTCAAAACAGGTCAAGTTTTAGTATTCTCCCGGCACACAACAACAGCACTAGCAATTAATGAAAATGAAGAAAGATTACTAGAAGATATCAAGCGGCATTTGGGAAAGTTAGCGCCTGAGTCAGAAAAGTATTTACACAACGACCTGCACTTAAGAGATGTTCCACCGGATGAGCCGATGAATGCTCATTCTCACCTCATGGCAATGATGCTGAGTACCAGTGAAGTGATTCCTGTGGTGGATGGTCAATTGGCTTTAGGGACTTGGCAATCCGTCTTGTTTTTTGAGCTGGATGGTCCCCGAAAACGGACTGTGTTTATACAGATTACGGGTGAGTAAGCTGATGTGCATTGATAGCACTTCTCGTTTGAGTGAAATAAGAGACCTAATCCTGTCAAGGTTAAGGCGCGTAGGTGATAGGTTTTAAGGGAGAAGCTATGGTTACGGTGAACTGAAGGGCAAATAATGATGTGGCTTGTCGTCGCTAGTGAGACATGGTAATTACCAGCTTGCCAATTACCCGTCCCTGTTCGCTAGTAGTATGAGCAGTGGCGACTTCGGATAAAGGATAGGTTTGCTGAATAAGCGATCGCATTTTACCCGCTTCAATGAGTTCCTTGAGAAAGCCTAAATCCTTGCTATTCGATTGAGCGATGACCAGTTTCGCTTTCTTACCGGGTAAGAAGAATGTGAGGCAACCCTGCACTAAAGTGTCAGGCATGGGCAAGGTATTAACGTAAATCCCATTCGGCTTCAAAATCGCTTGGCAGCTAGAAAAGGATTGCTTGCCAACCGCATCCAAAATAATGTCGTACTGCCTTGTATCTTGAGTAATGTCCGTGCTGGTGTAATCAATAACATGATCAGCACCTAAGGATGTCATCAACTCCAGATTCTTGGTGCTGCAAACGGTTGTCACCTCAGCACCAAGCGCCTTAGCAATTTGCACGGCAAAAGTCCCTACGCCGCCTGAACTACCATTGATTAAGACTTGGTGTCCCGACTGAATTAAACCTAAGTCTCGCAATGCTTGCAAGGCAGTCGTTGCAGCAAGAGGAACTGCCGCTGCTTGTTCATAAGTCATGTTATTGGGTAATAGACAAGCGGCCCTTTCTGACACAGCCGCATATTCAGCGTAAGCGCCTCCCGGTATGGAATCGAGGTAGGCGTAGATTTCGTCACCCGCTTTGAAGCGTGTCACCCCGGCACCCACCTCCACAACAGTTCCCGCAACATCAAAGCCTAATACAAGGGGGAAATTGTAGCCTGTAAGAAGTTGAAGCTGTCCGGAGCGGATTTTCCAATCCACAGGATTAACACTGCTTGCCTGAACTTTTACTAGCATCTGCTCAGGCTTGATTCGAGGCTGTTCAATGTCTGTATAGTGCAAGACAGAAGCCGAACCATATTGATTAATCGTGACCGCTTTCATTAACAGATTTACTCCTTTAGGCAACAATCAACTTGCGGATTGAGTCTGCCATAGTTTGGCTAGCTGTGTCTGCTGTGACGATTTCAATTTGTTCATCACTACTACTGCCTAACCCTAGCTGTACTGCTCTTTGGATTTGTTCTAAATCCCAGACAGAACCACGAGAGACAGCGTCTGTCGTACCAAGCGATCGCAAAATCCCAATCGCCACAACATCGACAGCCACACGATCAGTCCCTGCCAAAATTACACCAGACTTAACCTTCTTGCCTGCTTCTGGCCCACCATTCACCAGTGCTTCCACGCCATCGACTAATACCAGTGCGGGTTGGTAAGCTTTATTGATTTCAGCAATCATCAAGCGTTGATGCGGTGAGGAGTGTAGTTCTTGCATGTAGTTATAAGAGTTGCCAGGAACATACTTGGCAACCATTCCTACTGTGTTTTTCAGGGAGAGAGTGAAATGTCCTCCAAAGCGATGTGTTTTTAAGCAGCAGGTGTTGATGACAGCACCCGCATCGAGAACCGGACGTGCGATCGCAAATCCCTGTTGCCAGTGGGTACCCTCAGCCGGAAAAGATTGCCAATCATCGGCACCCATTTCATCAAACACAATCGCCTTCAACCCATAACGCTCAGCTAGCTGAAATACGCCTTTTGTCTGCATCGCTTGACGAGTATCCGCCATACCAGAGCGATCGCCTATCGTAATTTGTCCAGCACCCGCGTTCTGTAATTCCTGTACTAAGGCTTCTAGCAGTTTCGTATCCGTTGCCGCCGGGGCGGGGTCAGCCGTATTGTAGTTAGGCTTGAGGAACACAGTCTGACCAGAAATTCCTTGAGGCTGGAGTAAATCCAAAGCTTTACGAGTACCAGAAATTCGGTCTTCACTACGCACAAGGACAACCCGACTGACGTTTTGAGCCGCTGATTGAGTGTTAGGCGTAGCCGCAGGGGTTGGTGTGGTAAGTTCAGGAACTCTGGCATCTGCCGTTTCTGACGGTGATTGCACAGCACGGCAAGCTGTAGGCAGGATAGAAGCGCCTGCTGCCAGTCCAGCCAGTCGCAGTACTTGGCGTCTTTTATATTTGGAGAAAGAATCAGAAGATCTCATAGGTTCATGCTAGCTAACCACTGTTAAGACAGGCATGACCAAGCTCAAGGTTCAAATTCAAGCGATTTGTTCAAGTAAGCCCTAGCAGTCACCAAGGCGACTCTTGACTCTCGCCAAATACTAAAACCTTAACCCGTCACTCTTCTGCCTTCTGCCATACCAGATGGTCAGGGGTTACAGTCCCCCTCAAATCTTTTGTAATCTATGCTACTATTTAACACTTCGCTTCCCTTTGGTTGTTGTCTCACCTCTCATGCACAAGTTTCTAAAAGCTGACTGCTGATAGCTGAAAGCTGACAGCTCTTACTGAGAAGCGATCGCAGTTGCCTACTTACAATCTGACGCCCTTGTCTATTGACTCTGTTAAGTTGGAGAAGATGAAGGGTTCAGTCTCCAAAACCTTACTTTTTGTAAAATATTTTTTTACTCTCTACCTAAGGGCTTAGCTACTGTGCTACCTTCGGGAAGAGAGTTAATTCGGTTGCAGGTTTTGTTTTCATTGACAGGCTTATTGCTTTTAGTCTTGACAGGCTTCTCTCCGAAATCTACATCTCTACACCCTTCTGATTTTGGAGAAGATCCATGTCAATTTATGTAGGCAACTTATCCTACGAGGTTACTCAAGAAGACCTCAGTGCTGTTTTTGCAGAATACGGTTCTGTAAAGCGGGTTCAGTTACCCACTGACCGTGAAACCGGTCGTCTACGCGGCTTTGGTTTTGTGGAAATGGCAACAGAAGCTGAAGAAGCAGCGGCTATTGAGGCACTAGATGGTGCTGAATGGATGGGTCGTGATTTGAAAGTTAACAAGGCTAAGCCTCGTGAAAGCAGAGGTCCTGGCGGCGGTGGCGGTGGTGGTGGTCGTGGTGGAAACTTCTCTCGCCGCTACTAAACCCTAAAGCTAAGCTTCTCTAGCTTTGTATAACTGAAGGCAATAAAGTAGTCAGCCTATTCAGACTACTTTATTGCCTTCTTTAGTTTTATCGTCCTCTAACCACCAACGGGCAATCTAACCTTTCACGCAGACAACCTGCTTCAGTGTTGCCACAACCTCCACAAGGTCAGACTGATTAGCCATCACCTCGTCAATTGGCTTATAAGCACCTGGAATTTCATCCAAAACACCCTCATCCTTACGGCACTCAATACCTTGGGTTTGCTCAACCAAATCATCCAGTGAAAAGTGCTTCTTCGCTTTGTTGCGAGACATCAAACGTCCGGCACCATGCGAACAGCTACAGTAGCTGTCGTGGTTACCCTTACCCTTGACGATGAATGACTTTGTCCCCATCGAACCAGGGATAATGCCGTAATCTTCCTCTCGCGCCCGAACAGCACCCTTGCGCGTAACATACACGTCTTCACCAAAATGGACTTCCTTCTCGGCGTAGTTGTGATGGCAGTTCACCGATAGCAGAGGCTTAGTTGGCTTACCCCCAGCGAGATGCTTCTCCACAATTCGTTGGAAGCGTGCCATCATCACATCGCGATTGAAACGCGCATAGTCCTGCGCCCACTGTAAGTCTCGCCAGTAGGCAGTAAATTCTGGAGTCCCTGCAACAAAGTAAGCTAAATCTGGATCGGGCAAAGTGGTGTCTGCCAGTTTCGCCAATTGCTTAGCGGTGCTGATATGGTTCTGCGCTAGCATGTTGCCGATATGGCGTGAACCAGAATGCAACATCAACCAGACAGCATTTTCGGTATCGAGGCAAACCTCAATAAAGTGATTCAATTTGTTACTAATTGCTTGCTAAGCTTATTAAGTCTCCACAGCCTAAGTTCAACACTGTTTCGACTTCTGCTTAACACTTTCATTGAAGACTCAAGTGAATGGGTAGTAATAAAGTGATCTTCTTCAGATGTCCAAGGCTTCCTATTGTTCACCCGCTTCATATCACTAGGGCGGCACCAACTCAGCACTTCACTTACCTTAGTTAGCTTTCTGGGTAAAGCTAGACAATCGTCATAGTATAAGTTTTTTGCTAAAAGTTGAGCATCCTCTTTGTACACAACTATGTTGTAGACTCTATCCCTAGTGTTTCTATTAACAGTCTTTACTTTACCCGTAATCTGACTGATTAATTCTAGATACTCCACAGCAATGTGTGAACTAGACGTAACCAGGGATAGAAAAGGGAACCCTTTAGAGGTGAGTCCTAACGAACCATCACCGTCTATCAGACCTCTAACATAATCCACTTTAGAGAAGCTACAACTAGGTGGCTTTATTAATTCTGACTTACTACCACTCGGTAATCCCCATAATTCAAGATAATCTCGAAATCGTTTATCGTAAACCTTCAAAACAACGGATGTGTGATTACTACTAAAGTTAGTTGTACGCACACGCTCAGTAACAGAAGAATTGAAGGGTATAAGACTCTTGAATGCCCAAAGTATGTCCTCATCCTTCTTGCTGACCTCTATACTTAAGCGACCGCGATTACGAGTGCTATTGTACAGATGACCATCGGTTTGAATGAAGCCAAACAAGTAGGCGAAATGGGGAACTTCGAGGCTGATATTAGTGGGTTCCATGACCTCACAATATCATGAATGAAAGTTGCAATTGACCAAGACATTTCTGCTTGGTTCTATACCTTCCTATTTGGTATAGTTCGGAGCACACCTTCATCCTAATTAATTAGGATGCCCAAGTCCCTCTGCTCTCTACGGGGCGTATTATCGCTTCCCTCGGTATTGGCATCTCAGCTTCCACCGATTTGGACGAGTTTTGATTACTGCATTACTACAGTAAGGGGCAATCTTTCACCCCCTCCAAGAGAACCCATCTGTTTCATGGCTTTTCCCTCTAGGCGTTGTACTCCAGAATGAAGTTCTTTGAAATCACGCCACCCTGGCCAGTTAGCTACAGTTTTCTCAACATCTTTGTTTTGGTTAAAGCCAACCGGGATTGCTGCTTCAATATCCAGACGAATCTGCTTGAGTTTCCCCTCCAATTGTTCAGCAACAAATGGAGTTTTGATTGCACTCATCCCACAACCAACATCCACCCCGACAGCGGCCGGGATAACAGCATCTTTGGTTGCAACGACAGAACCCACTAACGCTCCTTTCCCCAGGTGAACATCTGGCATTAGCGCCACATGCTTAAACACAAATGGCAGTGAAGCAACGTTCTTTGCCATTTTTGTTTCATCTGAGCCAAGGGAATGATTCGCCCAAGAGAGAACTGGTTTTGGGGTTGAAATTTCCAGCTTTTCGTATGGCATAAACGTTTGCCTCTAACAACATCTGTAACACAGGAATCAGCTTGCGATCGCCTTTTGGGCAGCGCTAAGGGCAATCGCTCAGCTCATCCTGGAATTACTTCTTTTATACTACATTTATACTACAAGCGCCAGCAGATTTGTAAAGAATTGAAAACAGTAGTAAAGCTGATTTAAGAAAGAGAAACTACATTAAAATTTGTAAAGAGGGCAAGGCTTTCTCTGGCTGCCCTAGTGAGTCAAGAGCAATCCACGCAAATATAGGTCTACGGCTATGGCAGTTCGCAAGGATACACTTTGGGATCGTTTCTTATCTCCAATCATCCGAAGCTTTATTGATGAAGAAAAGTTGCGGCAGTTCTATGAAAGTAAGGACTGGCAAGCCGAGAGCGATCGCTTCCGTCGCCCTGATGTAACATATCCTCAGTACTACAGTAGTCAAAACTTCCACGGCATTGAGGGAGGCTACCTTAATGGTGGTGCAGCAACCTCCTATGACCCGATTACCCAATACGTGCTACCCCCTAGCGAAAAATGGGTACGTCAAGGCTTGATTGATAGCATTCAGGGAAAGCCACGAAGAATTTTGGACTTGGGCTGTGGCACGGGTTCTACTACACTGATGTTGAAGCAAGCGTTTCCTCAAGCCGAGGTAATCGGGCTAGATTTGTCACCCTATATGCTGGTAATGGCTGACCACAAAGCGAAAGCCGCAAGGTTAGATGTTCAATGGCGTCACGGCAAGGCAGAAGAGACAGGTTTCCCGGATGCCTCATTCGACTTAGTTACAGCATCCTTGTTGTTTCACGAGACACCCCCAAGCGTAACTAAGGCAATTTTACGGGAATGCTTCCGGTTACTTACGGCAGGTGGGGAAGTTTTAATTTTGGACGGCAATCAGAAAACGATACGCCAAGTCGATTGGTTAACTGAAGTTTTTGAGGAACCGTACATCAAAGCTTATGCGGCTGGTAATTTAGATGCTTGGATGGGGGCAGCAGGTTTTGAAGCGGTACAAACAAAGGACGTGTTTTGGTTGCAGCAGGTAACGCAAGCAATGAAACCTATCCCAGTTGAGGGTTATTCAGCAGCACAGCAGGTATCTACCAGTAAGACACTTGATGATTTTGGTTCTGAGGGCTTTCCTGCCCCAGCTTTCTAGCACAACGGCATGACTTTAAAGGCAGTTCTGTTTGATTTTAATGGTGTCATTATTAAAGATGAAGCAATTCACCAGCAGCTAATTGAAGCGATTCTGATTGAGGAAAATCTACGTCCCTCTCCTCAGGAGTACCGGGAAATTTGTCTGGGGAGAAGCGATCGCGTTTGTCTTACTGATATACTCAAACGTCGAGGTCGAGTCGTTACAGACAGCTACCTAGATCAGATTATTACCCGCAAAGCCGAAGCTTACCAGCGCCAGCTAGAAACACTGGAGAAGTTGCCTATCTATCCAGGTGTGGAAGACTTGATTTTCCAAATTCGTGTCGCGCAGTTGCCGATGGGTGTTGTCAGCGGCGCACTCCGTTGTGAGGTAGAACTGGTACTGAGTCGCGCTCAGTTGGCGCAATACTTTACAGTAATCGTAGCGGGTGACGACATTAAGGTGAGTAAGCCTGAACCCGATGGCTATCTTCTTGCCGTTGAGCAGTTAAATCAGCAGTATCCTGAGTTGAAAGCCGATGCTTCAGAATGTTTAGCCATTGAAGACACGTTCGCTGGAATTGAAGCGGCGAAGCGGGCTGGAATGCAGGTTGTTGGAGTAGCAAATACCTATCCTTTTCATATGCTTCAGCGTCAGGCTAGCTGGACTGTAGATTATCTTAATGAACTCGAACTCGACCGAGTACAGCAAGTCTATTCTGGCACTACACATCAGCCTAGCCGTATATAGGGAGTAGAGACTAATGGGGACAAGCAGGACAAGGGAGATTTTTTTTATGTCTTTTTCACTACTCCTGTTCCTAAGCTGGAGTTCAATTCTATTCCTCCGGACAGATGGATCGTACAGAAAGTGTTACAATAAGAAACGGTTATTTAAGGTTTTAGGATTTAATCTAGAATCCGAGGTAACTAGGGGAATTAGCTCAGTTGGTAGAGCGCGGCGATCGCACCGCCGAGGTCAGGAGTTCGACTCTCCTATTCTCCACTTTTACGTTTATCAAGATAATGTACGCTTTGTTAAGAGATTTGTAACTCTTGTATCAACTTGTGTGATCTTGCCCGTGGTATCTCCAGATCAGCTATTGTAGAGAAGACAAAAGAATTCTTAAGGAATTCTTAAGTAATGCCGTGTTCTGAACGGATCACTTACACGGTCTTCAAAGACCAGTTTCCCCCAAACCCCAGCAAGCGCCAGGGTTTTTACCTAAAAAGGAGATTCTATGACTCCCACAATGCTGCGACAGTTATGGTCTTTAATTGAAACAACTCAGACCAATCTACTGCTGAAACAGGATGATGCAAGTTTGGTGCAGTGGATACTAAAGCAATTCAAGCAAAAGCGATCGCTTGATACCCAGGAAGCTGATATTATAAGCGATTACATCTACTCCCGGATATCTCTCATCCGCGATTTGGCAGCGCAACGTTAGTAGTTCAGTCAAGCCATCGATACCTCAGCCCAGCTCACTCCTCGCTTCAGCAATCGGAAAAGCGCGAGACCTTTAAGCTTGTCCTTTGTTCTATCAAGAGCCGTCCCTCAAAGGGTCTATGAAGAACTGTATAGGTTTATACCTTCTAGGGAGTCTGATAGACAAATAATATCAAGTAACGATGAAGGAATCGAAATAAGGGCAAGGGGTTCATGGGTAGATGGAGTTATTGGCGTAAAGCTGGTTCTTTGCTAGCTGCCACAGTATTTGTTGTCTCGTTGGGAGCCTGTGCTACGGGAGATCCCAAACAAGCGGCGACAACCCAAGGTAGTTCTCAAGCTCAAGCCGGAGCTTCAGGTACATTAGCGAAGATAAAAAGTCGCGGCAATCTGATTTGTGGGGTTAGCGGTCAGTTGCCTGGGTTTAGTTTTGTAGATTCACAAGGGAAATACTCTGGACTTGATGTTGATGTGTGCCGTGCGATCGCGGCGGCTATCTTTAACGATCCAGAAAAAGTTGAGTACCGTAACCTCAGTGCAGCTCAACGATTTACAGCATTACAATCCGGTGAAGTAGACCTCCTGAGCCGCAACACAACTTTAACAATTAGCCGGGAGACTTCAACCGGATTAGACTTTGCCCCTGTTGTCTTTTATGACGGACAGGGCATGATGGTAAAACAGTCTAGTGGTATCAAAGACTTAAAAGGCTTAGAAGGTAAATCGGTCTGCGTTCAAACAGGGACAACAACCGAGCAAAACCTAGCTGACCAAATGCGGAAAGCTGGAGTTAAGTACACGCCGATTGTCTTTGAAGATGACAACGCTACCTTCGCCGCTTACCAAGAAGGACGCTGTGAAGGCGTTACTACAGACCGTTCTGGACTAGTATCGAAACGCTCAACATTACCGAATCCTGATGAAAATCTGGTTCTTGATGTTGTGATGTCAAAAGAACCCCTTGCCCCAGCCGTCAAACAGGGTGACCCTCAATGGACTGATGTGGTGAGGTGGGTCGTCTACAGCTTGATTCAAGCAGAAGAGTCGGGCGTTGACTCGAAAAATGTTGATCAAATCGCCTCAAGCACAACTGACCCTGAAGTGAAGCGTCTCTTGGGTACAGAAGGAGATTTGGGTAAAGGGTTAGGACTTGAAAATAACTTTGCTGTGCAGGCGATTAAAGCAGCAGGTAACTACGGCGAGATTTATGAGCGCAACCTTGGCGAGAGTACACCCTTTAAGCTAGAGCGTGGACAAAATGCGCTCTGGAGTGAGGGTGGCTTGATGTATTCCCCACCATTCCGCTAAGGTAAGCCCGATGACTACACAATCGTCTCGTGGAAATTCACTAGGGTTGTCTGATTTCAAGAACTTTTCAACCCTAGTACGGGATAGCCGCTTCTGGAAGTTAGCTGGACAGGTCATTGCCATCGTTGCTGTGGGACTGTTTTTTGCCCTTCTCTGGCACAATCTCAACTTCAACTTGCAGCGGTTGGGTATCCCATTTGGTTACGGTTTCTTAGGTAGCCAAGCTTCTTTCGATATTGGTGAAAGTCTCATTCCCTTTAGCCCTTCTGATAGCTTTGGTAAAGCGATGAGGGTGGGGTTGATTAACACGCTACGGGTGTCGGCAATCGGCATCATCCTCGCGACACTTTTGGGATTAGTTGTTGGTGTTGCCCGTCTATCTGATAACTGGTTAGTTCGCAAGTTGGCGCTTGTCTATGTCGAGATCTTCCGGAATACACCTTTACTGCTACAACTGGTCTTCTGGTATACGGTTTTCAACAAATTGCCAGCGCTTGATGCTCAAACTGCTCCATCGTTGATTCCGTTTTACTTTACAAAGCGTGGTATGGCTGTCCCTTGGATTAATCCAACATCAGGGACAGGAATTTGGCTGATTTTACTAGCAAGTGGAATTTTGGCAGCCGCGTGGCTTGGGCGTTGGCGTACTCGTTTGCGGGTGGAACAAGGTATCCCTAGTAAACGGTTGCTGTGGTCAGGAGGGGCAATTGCCAGTGCAGCACTACTGGCTTTAATCATCAGCCGGACAGCCCCGTTTAACCTAACAATTCCGAGAGTGGAAGGTACACAACTCCTAGGTGGGCTGCAACTCTCTCCAGAGTTCAGTGCCTTGCTTATCGGACTGACGATCTTTACTGCGAGTTTTATTGCTGAGATTGTCCGTGCTGGAATTCAATCGGTACCGAAAGGACAGGGGGAAGCGGCACGCGCTTTGGGACTAAAATCTGGAATTATCACGCGACGAGTAATTTTACCTCAAGCTTTACGAGTAATTGTGCCACCCCTGACAAGTCAGTACCTGAACTTAGCAAAGAATTCTAGTTTAGCGATCGCAATTGGCTTCCCTGATCTCTATGCCGTCTCAAACACAACGCTTAATCAGACAGGTCGTGCGCCAGAAGTTTTTCTGATCATTGCTGGAACTTACCTCACAATTAGTTTGACTATTTCCCTACTCATGAACCTGTATAACCGCACCGTACAAATTAAAGAACGGTAAATGTCAGTGGTTGGTCATAAGCAGCTATTTAACAACCAACAACTAACAACTAACAACTAATAACTAATAACTAATAACCAACAACTAACAATGACCCTTGAAATGGCTCCCCCACCCAGCGTCAGACCAACACCCTGGAACTGGGCGCGGAAAAATTTATTTAGTACCTGGTACAACGTTATCCTCAGCGTTGTTTTCCTGTTGGTAATATTTCAGGCAATCAGTAGCTTTCTGGTGTGGGCAACGACACAGGCAAAATGGGCTGTGGTCAGCGATAACTTGAGGCTATATTTTGCAGGTCGCTTTCCTGCGGACTCAGTCTGGCGTCTGTGGCTCATCTTGGCAATCATCACCTTCCTGGGAGGTCTAACTTGGGGGAATCTCCAAATGCAATCTCGCCCTTGGAGTCGTCCTGTATTGATTGGATTTGCGATCGCTGTAGCCTTAGTTTTGATTTCGCCCATTGGATTGAATGCTCGCCTCATCCTCTGTGGACAGATTGCTCTTGTGGCAGTTGGCTA
This sequence comes from Symplocastrum torsivum CPER-KK1, assembly GCA_019358875.1. Taxonomy (GTDB): domain Bacteria; phylum Cyanobacteriota; class Cyanobacteriia; order Cyanobacteriales; family Coleofasciculaceae; genus Symplocastrum; species Symplocastrum torsivum. The sequence continues at coordinate 60,760 of JAHHIF010000010.1, read as the reverse complement.
TTGGGTTGGACGACAGCTCGATATCAAATTTAGCCGTTGGCTACCCCTCCTCTGGGTTATCTCTATTCCAGTTGTCTTCTGGTTGCTCAAAGGTGGCTTAGGCTTAGAGAATCTTCAGACTAGCGTATGGAGTGGTCTAGTACTAACCTTATTGACAGCCGTTCTTAGTATTAGCCTATCGTTTCCCCTAGGCGTTTTACTTGCTCTTGGACGCCAAAGTCCCCTGCCAGTAGTCCGTTTACTTTCAACTCTCTACATTGAAATTGTTCGGGGAGTACCATTAATCAGCATCCTATTTCTCGGTATGGTGATGCTGCCTTTTTTCCTGCCACCAGAACTCAGCCAGGTGGATCGGGTGCCAAGAGCGATAATAGCATTGACTTTATTTAGTGCTGCCTACATCGCAGAAGATGTGAGAGGGGGTCTACAATCCGTACCTCGTGGACAGGGAGAAGCTGCACGGTCACTAGGTTTAAGTGCGCCCTTAGTTGTTCTCCTGATTGTGCTACCTCAAGCGATACGTGCTGTGATTCCAGCACTTGTAGGAACGTTTCTGGGATTGTTCAAAGACACATCCCTACTTTCTATCTTTGGATTTTTAGATTTGTTTGGAATATCGAAAACAATTCTTGCCAACCCAGCATACATTGGGCGTTCCAATGAAGCTTATCCATTCATCGGCTTGATCTACTGGGTTTTCTGTTATGCGATGTCATCCGTCGGTCAACGCCTCGAAGCCAGTATGAATGTCGGACAGCGCTAGAGTTTAATCAAGAACTGGTGGTTGGGAAGCGCTCTCAATTACCTATTCCTATTCACCAATCACTAATTTAGGTAAAAAATTATGGAAGATCAGCAAGCAAATCTAGTTTTAGATGATTCCCAGTTAACGGCTCAAGAGCAAGTCATCATCGCGACAGATGTCCATAAGTGGTACGGTCAGTTTCACGTCCTCAAGGGTGTAAGCATGACGGTGCATCGTGGGGAAGTTGTCGTTGTAATGGGTCCCTCTGGTTCGGGAAAATCGACGTTTATCCGAACATTTAATGCTTTAGAGGAATTCCAACAAGGAAAAATCGTCATTGATGGGATTGAACTCTCCCATGATTTGCGTAACATTGATGCAATTCGCCGGGAAGTGGGGATGGTGTTTCAGCAATTCAACTTGTTCCCACACCTGACTGTGCTAGAAAATGTCACTTTAGCCCCGATCTGGGTACGGCGACAGAAAAAGGCACAAGCCGAAGAAAACGCAATGAAGTTGCTGGAGAAAGTAGGAATTTTGGAACAGGCGAAGAAGTTCCCTGGTCAGCTATCGGGAGGGCAACAGCAACGGGTTGCGATCGCACGCGCCTTGGCGATGCAACCTAAGATTATGCTATTTGATGAGCCAACATCTGCCCTTGACCCAGAGATGGTAAGGGAAGTGCTTGATACAATGCGATCGCTTGCTCAGAGCGGGATGACAATGGTTGTTGTTACTCATGAAGTTGGTTTTGCCCGTGAAGTAGCTGATCGAATTGTCCTCATGGACGGTGGTGTGTTGGTGGAAGAAGCAAAACCAACAGAATTCTTCCAGAATCCCAGAGAAGAACGGACTCGTAAGTTCCTATCTCAAATTCTCTAGCTATCTAAGGTTTGAGAAACAAAGACGTATCTTAATCTTTTCAGTCCTTGTCACTGTGTAAATTTTCCATACATTACACAGTTGGCTTAAGCATGACAGCGATTTTCTTTTTAAAAGCGTAATTTGTACCTAGATTATGGGGTGTTTGAGTACGAATGAAGAAGCACAAGCCCCTGTAAGCGTTACTTACACTGAATTTCAACAATTATTTCAAACCAAACTACATCCTCAGAATCTGGGATACAACTCGTAATAGGTATTTATAGCAGTCGCCAAGGTGATTAGGACTTGCGCTAAATACTGAAACCTTTGCCAGTCAATCTTTTCCCTTCTGCCTTCTGCCCTCTGCCCTTTGCTATATTGCTCCGAAATTAGGCAGCCAAAACAGAGATGCTTAATCATTGGAGAAAGTCCCGACCCTTGGCAACAGTGCTTCTCTTAGCTATGGTTAGCTTAGAGATGGAGATTGTCTGCTAAGCTAATGTGCATTTAAACTACACATTGAATTTAGTTAGTTTTTGTTCACTACTAACTGTTGCCCGTTGTCACTCAACAGTTAAGAGTCAACGCATAGGGATTACTTAAAGCAAGTAAGTTAAATGCGAGAGCAGATAATCTATGTTGTGTTCAATAATGTGCTTATTCTAAAGAGGCAGTTTCCTCTTTAAGATGTCAGTTTTGTCTAGATTTCACAGAAGTATTAGCTAGTGTACAAAATTCATTTTGTTTATCATTCAAGTCGAGGCTCTGATGCTGTATGGAAGCCTGATGAAAACATGGATTGGTTTGCAACTTACCCGATTATTCCTAGAGTAGGAGATTGTATAGGCTTCGGTTCTTATTGGTTTAGGGTTGATGAGGTTTTCCTTTATAGCCAACAGCAGTCTGCTAATGAAGTGCCTGCACTGATTAACTGTTCCTATTATGGATCGAGCCAAAGTTTTAATAAATAATATAGTGAGTCTCAGGTGGATGAGGTACAGACTTCTGGGTTTTCGGGAATTGGGTGACGCTGGCATCCGGAGGTTCCCTCCGGATGAGGAAGCGCACCCGCAGGGAATTGGGAATTGGGAATTGGCAAGAAAGTAAGATGTGCCTCACTGATATGAGAATTCCTATAAGCTGAGGTAAATTTAAGAAGAGGGATAACGTAAAAGCAAAAAAGGAATTTACGTTTCCCTTTAACCAATTCACTAAAAGAGTCCTATCCCTCTTTGCAAAGTTTTAGTGATTGGTATTAACGGTAGATAATTAGATATTTGCTAACAACAGTAAACGAAAAATAGCTAGATTTAGCAACTAATTTAAATGCATATTAGCCAAGTGATAAAACTCTTACTGGGCTGGAGGAAAATCTTGTGGTGGTATCTCCTCATAAGGAGATGCGGGTGGATTCTCCTGGGCATGAGAGAGCATTCCTGATACTAAGTTATAAGCAAAATAGGAGGGGACAACAACCATCAGGACAGCAGCGATCGCACCTACCCAGGTTAGGGGTGTCAACGAAGAGCCGTAATGACTGCGGTACGGGTCATAGGAAAGCTGTTTGACATCTAAGACATTGCGTAAAGCAATTAGTCGCTTAAAACGTACCCGTCGATCATCCAGTTTTTCTAATAGAATCCAGCCAGACATTGCCTCTTCTTCACACAGCTTTTGAAGAACCACTGGGTTACGAAATAAGTCACGACTGGCTCGCACAATCTTGAATTCCCAGCCAACAAGCTGCGGATCTGTAGAAGCTTCATGCGGACGGTTAGAGTAATCAGCCCTCCCATTGTGTTGTACCGCCTTTGCCGCTGGAAAGTCTTCTTTTGATTCAAAACACGTCAAAATTTCTTCCTCCTCCTGCTGTTGCTGACTGTTAACAACTTGCCGCCAGCGCAGCAATCCACTCACCACTACCGCCTGCCAACCAACATTGCCGACCAACAAGCTCCAAATCGTTATTTCGAGCATGATTTATGCTGCTTTTTGTCTCAAATTCATAACGCCGCCTTATCTCCCACCTGCCTCATCCGTGTTATTTTGCCAAGGCAAATAGCCTTCAATCACATAATCTGACCCCAGTTGTCGCCAAGTGACACTTTCTAACGTCAGAGCCTCTGTCATCGTTGCAAATCCTAAATCCCCGACTGGCGAGGGAGCTACCTTGCCACCGACGATTTTCGGAGCAATGAAAGCAAGAACTTTTTGCACAGTGCCATCCGCGATCGCACTTGCTGCTAAAGTTCCGCCACATTCCCATAACACACTCGAAAGTTGCCGCTCATACAAATAAGTCATTACCTGTCGAGGAGTTAGGGGCGTCAGTTCCACTACCTCCACACCCTTTTTCACTAGCTGTTGCTGCAAATCCGGATTAGCTCCTGGCTCAGTCAAGATTAAGGTAGGGGCATCAACCGTGTGCCAGAGATGAGCATCTGCTGGTAGGTCAAACGTGCGACTCATGACGATTCGCAGTGGGTTGTGAGCATCGGGATGATGGCTGGTTAGGTAAGGATTATCTTGACGCACCGTATTACCACCAACAATTACCGCATCACAAGCCGCCCGGAGTTGATGCACATGCGATCGCGCCTCTTTACCCGTAACCCAAGTGCTATGACCGCTGATCGTAGCAATTTTCCCGTCCAAGGTCATCGCATACTTCAAAATTCCCAAAGGACGCTTGTAGAGAATGCGATGAATAAACGCTTCATTAAGCTGACGGCAAGCCGCTTCTTCGACTCCTACCACAACCTCAATCCCTGCGGCACGTAATCGCTCAATTCCTCCCCCGGATACCCGTGGATCAGGGTCAACCATCCCGACTATGACCTTACCTACACCTGCCGCCACTAATCCTTCTGAACAAGGAGGCGTTCGTCCGTAGTGATTGCAAGGTTCCAGATTGACATAAATCGTCGCTCCTTTCGCCTTTTCACCTGCTTCCCGCAGCGCAAAGACTTCCGCATGGGGTTGACCCGCACCCGGATGAAACCCTTCTCCCACAATCTCACCATTCTGGACAATCACAGAACCGACGAGGGGATTAGGACTTGTTCGTCCGAGGGCGCGGTGGGCAAGTTCGATGCACCGTTGCATCATGGTGCGATCAAATGCAGTTGAAGGATCGGACAATGGGGACACATTGGGAGAATTAGGTTGGGTGTCCAGGAAAGAATTTTCCATTAATCTTCTACTGTGCTGGTTACCCCTGAGTTTAATAAATCAGGACATTGCAAGCCTATATTAGTTGCCTACTTCTCAGATTGGTGTGACCCTGGAAAACTTTAGAGGCGTTCCTTATTATCTATCACGCACGTTCAGTGAGCCTAGATTTTCGTTTTGAGGGGTATAGCGAACCTATCAGGTTCTCCAGATGCTGCCTTCAACTGGTAAGAAGCGCGATCGCTCTTGTTCACATACTATTGTTGATGCAAACTTTTTGTCTCAACCTATAGAAGCTTTCTGATGTACAAAAAATTCAACAATAAGCTTAAATTCATATTTATAGCTGGTATTTTCTTGAGCGCGTTGCTGTCGGGAACAGCCGCAATAGCTGCTCAAGAAAGTGACTTAGTAAGTTTATTTAGCCCACCTAAGGTTGTGGTGAATTCCAGCTACATCAGCCCACTGGTGGAACTATTTGGCGATGTCTCTGTAGGGAAAAACGTCTTCGTTGCTAGCAATACTATCCTACGTGCAGAACCCGAAACCCGTCTCTGTATTGGCAATGAAACCAACCTCCAAGACAATATCCTGTTTCTGGCACTCGATAATACCCCAGCCCCACCCACACCCTGCGGGGCGAGATCAAGTAGTACTGGAGAGCGAGTCAGTATCGCCCACCAAGCTAACATCAAGAACTCAAGTATCGGTAACTTTACGTTTATTGGTTTCCGTTCCCGTCTTAACAATGTAGTGCTAGAAGACGGTGCCTTTGTACTGCACGGTGCGACTCTCTCGAATGTGAGAATTGGCAAAGATCGCTTGGTGCCAATTGGGGCAGTCATCACAAATCAAGCCCAAGCGGATGCCTTACCACTAAAAACAGAAGCTAACTCTGAATTCCAAAATGAAGTCCTGGAGGTGAATGAGGAGTTTGCCGAACACTACGGCGAACTCTACGAGGAAGAGGGGTTTGACTTGGTGACTGGAGCAAGCGTTGCACCGAAGACTTCCTGGAATCCTAACCCTGTTAGTCCTACCCTGGGTGAGAACGTCCGGCTTGATGAATTCGTTCGGCTCGTTGGAGATGTGCGGTTGGGTAGTAATAGTGTGGTAGGAGAGCGTACAGCGATTCGTGCTGATGAAGGCTCACCCATTATCATTGGTGACAATGCAGAGATTGAGGATCGAGTAACCTTTCATGCTCTCAAGGGTACGAGTATTCGCATCGGTAAGAACCTGAACACCGACGATAACATTGTGTTTCATGGTCCACTCGAAGTTGGTGACAACCTAACGATTGAGGATGATGCCGTATTATTCCGCTCTAAGGTGGGCAACAACGTAACTATCGGCACTGGGGCGCTAGTCATTGACGTAACACTGCGTGACGGGGTGCAAGTACCAGAGGGCGCAGTTATTACAACGCAGGAACAAGCAGATGCCTTGATGTAGGTTGTAGAATCTCCAAAATCCGCGTTACGCAATAGTATCAGGGTCAATACCGAGCGATCGCAACCTTGCTTTCAACTGTTCTACCTGCGATTCTGCTTGTTCAGCGCGTTGGCGTTCCTGTTCAGCACGTTGGCGTTCCTGTTCAGCGCGTTGGCGTTCCTGTTGTGCTTGTTCCTCTGCCTGCTGACGAGCTAAAACTTCTTGCCGTAACGCCTCTGCCAGTTCATCAGGAATGAGCAGTTTTTCTCCCGTATCTTCACGGGTAAAACTAATCAATCTTCCCTCAACCTGTAACCGTAGCTGTAGAGGCTCACTACGGCTATCCTGGATTGGTTCGTAAGCTTCGCCTCTTAGCCGATAGCCGCGCAACTGTTCTTTTACCCACTCACCCTTAGGGTCAAATAGCCAATATTCTTTTACCCCTAACTGCTCATACAGCGTCTTCTTGAACACCTGATCTTGATCTTTTGTCCCACCCGATGTCATCTCAAAAACCACACTGGGTACTTGCCCCTCTTGCCAGATTTTGTAGTTGTCTCGACCACCTGGTGCCACGTCAAAGATTACCATCACATCTGGGGCAACCCGTAACTTAGGAAAGCCTTGAGCATAGTAAAGAAATTGATTGCCCAAAACTGTTGCCTGACGATCTGCTAGATATTGTTTCAGTACTTCTAAAGTAGTCAGTAAGGCATAGAGGTGGTCATAGGTTTCTGCCACGGGTTCACCATCAGCACTGGGGTAGAAGGGTTCTGTTTCGACGGCAGGGACTGTGGCTGTCATGGTTAGAGAGGAGAGCGCTACTCATCTATTTTAGTATCCTGAATAGTACTCAATAAAATCCCTAAAATTTTATTAGCATTACCGACAGGATAATTGCTTAAATCAATAGATACATGTTTACCTTCTAACTTCAAGAACTTCCAAAGTTCTCCCGTTGTCACCACTCCATAAATTAGTTGGATATCATTCCCTTCGCGTTCATTAAACAATTGTGCTGCAATCATTTCGGCAACACACTGTCCCAAGCCAGATTTAATATTATCATTTTTGGCTTCTACAAGAGTAATTACTGGAGCCTTAACAAAAAGCTGTTCCGGAGAAAGACTAATTATAAAATCGCAAATTCCATTTAATCCTTTGTCAAAATCCACATTAAAATCTGTCCCTGAAAATAAACTAATTTGATGTTTTAATCGTCTCTTCATCTCTAGTAATATCGGGACAATAATCATTTCAGAACGGGCTTTTTCTGTACCAATAGCTACAGCTAAGGGAATATTCTCTTTGAGGTTAAAAGCTAGATTTTCACTACACTCAACCTCGTTAACATCTGCAAACAAGTCAACTGTTTCGCTAAGAGTTAAGCTAAAGGTCTTTATCAGTTCACTGAGTTTAAAGTCACTGTAAGCCATTGCTGTTGAGTTATGCCCGTTTATTGAAAATTTAGACTAAGGTTACTTCCGGTATTGCTCCTTGCATTTTGCCTAAAAAGTTAATTAAGTTTTCCAATTGTTGCTCTGCCTTCAGGACACCTAAACCCCGAACAGTTACCTTACCCGGAGTGTAGACAAAACGCGATCGCATATGATCTGGTAAATTCTCCTTCAGCAAGTTCCAAGCCGGTTCCTCCATTGGTGTCTCCAGAACAACGTGCTGCTTGTCCTCCGGTTTGATTCGGCTAAACCCTAACGACTTCGCAATCTGTTTGAGTTCCACCACACGCAACAATTGCTGCGCGGCTGGGGGAATTTGACCATAGCGATCGCTCCAATCTGCTGCTAGCTGAGTCAATTCCTCCTTCGAGTTCGCAGAAGCCACAGCCCGGTAAGCACTCATTTTCTGGTCTAAATCCGGGATATACTCAGCCGGGATAAAGGCAGTGAGATTGAGGTCAATCTGCGTGTCGTCCACTTTCGGAATTTCCTGCCCTTGAATCTCCCGAATTGCCTCTTGCAGCATTTCCATATAAAGGTCAAAACCAATTGCCTCCATCTGTCCAGACTGTTCCGCACCCAGGAGATTACCAACACCACGGATTTCCATATCCCGTGTCGCCAGTTGATAACCGGAACCGAGTTGAGTAAATTCCTGAATCGCTCGTAAGCGCTTCCGTGCCGGTTCGGAAAGTACCCGTTGCTTGGGATAAAAGAGCCATGCATGGGCTTGAATTCCCGCACGTCCAACCCGTCCACGTAACTGGTACAACTGGGATAACCCGAACTTCTGAGCATCTTCGATCAAGATGGTGTTGACTCTCGGAATATCCAACCCAGACTCAATAATGGTGGTACAGACTAAGACCTCTGCATCCCCATTACCAAAGGTGAGCATCGTTGCTTCGAGTTCCCCTTCGTCCATCTGACCATGTGCGATCGCAAGTCTTGCCCCTGGTATCATTTCCCGGATTTGGGTGGCAACTTCTTCGATGCCCTCAACTCTCGGTACTACATAGAATACTTGCCCACCTCGATCCAGTTCATTCCGAATCGCTGTGCGTACTGCTTCGGGATCGTAAGGCGCAAGATGGGTTTTAATCGGACGACGTGAGGGGGGTGGTGTGGTAATCAAACTCATTTCTCGCACCCCAGATAACGACATATAGAGGGTGCGCGGAATCGGTGTTGCTGTCAGAGTGAGGACATCAACCTGAGTTTTGAGTGTCTTGATTTTCTCCTTCTGGTTAACCCCAAAGCGCTGTTCTTCATCCACCACCAACATCCCCAAATCCCGGAATGTCACCCCTTTACCTAAAAGCTGATGCGTACCGACGACAACATCTAATTCCCCAGTTGTGAGGCGTTGTTGGATATTGCGCCGTTCCTCAGCACTGCGGAAGCGGTTGAGCAAACCGACATTGATCGGATAAGGGGCAAAGCGTTCTTTGAGGGTATGGTAATGCTGTTGAGTCAGGATTGTCGTCGGGGCGAGGACAGCAACTTGCTTACCGGCCGTAACAGCTTTGAAAATGGCGCGAATTGCTACTTCTGTTTTACCAAAGCCGACATCCCCACAAACCAAGCGATCCATCGGGCGATCGCTCATCATATCTCGCTTCACATCCTGCACTGCTTTCAACTGGTCAGGTGTAGGTTGATAGGGGAAGGAATCTTCTAACTCTTCTTGCCAAGGTAAATCCTCTGGGTAGGCAAAACCCTGGCGTTGCGATCGCGTTGCATACAGTTGCAGCAAATCAACGGCAAGTTTTCTAATCCCTTTACGAACCCGACTTTTTGTCCTCTCCCAGGCTTTGCCAGACATCTTATTCAGTTCTGGCGGTCGCTCTCCGGTAGCGCGAAACCGGGATAATACTCCTAGTTGGTCAGCCGATACCCGCAGTAAGCCATCAGCATACTGAAGTACCAAATACTCGCGGGTTTCGTTGTTAATCGTCAGGCTTTCTAGCTTGAGAAACTTACCGACACCATGGTTTTTGTGAACGACATAATCCCCTTGTCGTAGCTTGTTGGGGTCTACCTGTTTTGAGGCAGCACGACGTCGCTTGCGGACATAACTGGGCGTTGTGAGGGTATGCTGCCCAAAGAATTCGCGGTCAGTAACGACCACAAGGCGGTAGGTAGGCAGAATGAAGCCTTCGAGTTCTGCCAATCCTGAATACTTGAGCGCGACTGGCGTGTGCTGGATTTGTAGCTTATCAATCGCTGGATAGTCGCGAGGGTTGGGGACGAATTGGGCAGGACAGTCGTGTTCTTGGAGTAGGGAGACAGAACGACTAGGTTGAGCGGAAATCAGCCAAACAGAGAAGTTACGATCGCGTTCTCCCCGTAGTACCTCCGCAAGCTTGGCAAATTGGTGAGGTGTCGTGGGTACAGGTCGGCTGGCAAGATTAACAGTTTTTGTAGAACCCTTGTCGGTTAACTCTTCCACCAGTTCTGAGAGATAAACCAAGGGGAATCGGGAAGCGTCTTGCTCAGTTCCTTGTCCTAAGGCTGCCAGAGAGTCGTCAAAAGAGCGGTGAAGAGGGGGAAGAGGGAAAGCCAGAGATTCCAGTTGTTCTTGCGCGTGTTCACAAGCGCGATCGCTATGCGCTCGACACTGCTCTAACTCATCTATGGCAATCAAGGTATTCTTTGGCAGATAGTCGAGAAGAGACGCTGGCTGATCAAAGGCAATCCCTAAGAACCGGCGAGTGCCTTCTGGTGGTGTCCCGGCTTCTAGATAGTCTTGGTCTTCTGGCGAAAGTCGTGATTTGACTTGTTCTCGCTGCGATTCGCTTAATGAGGCGACAATAATTGGACTAAAATCCGTAGGCGTGAGTACCAACTGCTCAATTTTGTCTAACGAGCGTTGGGTTGCTGGGTCAAACTCTCGTAGTTTGTCAAGCTCATCCCCAAACCATTCCAACCGCACTGGCAACTCGGCGGCTACCGGGAAAACATCGACAATATCACCACGCCGACTCCACTGCCCTTCTGTTTCTACCAAGGGAACCCGCTCATAACCCAGTCGTGCTAACTTCTCATCAACACTCTTTGAGTCCCAACTCATCCCTTGCTTGAGGGTGAGGCAGTAGGGCTTGAAGGCAGCAACTGGAGGCAAGTGCGGTTGCAGCGAGGCTTGAGTAGCGATGATTGCTAGTTGTCCGTTGTTCTCCCCCCTTTTTAAAGGAGGATCGACTGACTCCTCACCTTTGACTAAATCGGCTAAGACTTGCATTTGTCCCCAAGTCATTTCCGATTCTGGGTCAAATGGCTCATAAGGTGAGGCTTCGGAGGTTGGGTAAAAGTGGACAGTATCCCAACCCATTGCTTCGAGTTGGGCTGCCCAACGACTTGCTTCCTCTAGGGTGCTGGCAACCACGAACAAGTTACGAGAACTCGCCTTTGCTAGGGCGGACGCTACCAATCCTTTTGGAAGACGGGAAACACCATTTAGCTGTAGAGATGAGGAGCGATTCAGTACAGCGAGCAGTTCACCAGTCAGGGGCGATCGCTCTAGTGCCCGAATGATTGAAGAAAATGGCATGGGTTCACAGAATACTTGGCTCGTGATAATAAACGCTAATCATAGCGGTCTATCTCCCTCATTTTATGAAGCCTCACGAAAACTCGCAGTCTTGCCAGGGGCAGGTGATGTTTTAGAGCAGGAAAGGATACTAGATACTAGAACGTTAAGGGCACCTCTTTCTCACCACCGACCATTAAATAAATGTCCTCCATACCTCTCGAAATTTTCTTCCTTCTTTTGCTAATTATCCTCAATGGGGTCTTTTCTATGTCGGAGATGGCAGTGGTATCGGCACGGAAGGTACGTCTGCAACAGCTATCCAATCAGGGAAATATTAAGGCTCGCAACGCTTTAAAGCTGGCGGAGTCACCAAATCAGTTTTTCTCGACTGTTCAGATTGGGATTACACTCATTGGCACTCTAGCCGGTGCTTTTGGTGGGGCAACTCTGGCGGAGAAGCTGGCAACTCAGTTGAAACTGATTCCAATAGCATTTTTGTCCGCCAACTCTAATGCGATCGCGTTGTTTATTGTGGTTTTGATCATCACCTACCTTTCACTTGTAATCGGTGAACTGGTACCCAAGCGGTTAGCGTTAAACAATCCTGAACAAATTGCCGTGGGTGTGGCTTCTCCCATGCGCTTTTTGGCGAAAATTGCTGCGCCTGCGGTGCATCTGTTGAGCTACTCGACCGATTTGGTTCTGCGGCTGTTGGGGATTGGACCCTCTAGAGAGCCAGAGGTTACTGAGGAAGAAATTAAAATTTTAATCGAGCAAGGCACCGAAGCGGGAACATTTGAGGAAGCGGAACAAGAAATGCTCAATCGAGTGTTTCGCTTGGGAGATAGGCGAGTTAGTGCGATGATGACACCACGACCGGATATCGTCTGGCTTGACTTGGATGACCCGGCACAAACAAATCGGCAAGTGATTATTGATAACACTCATTCTCAGTTTCCGGTATGCCAGGGTGAGCTTGATAATGTGCTTGGGGTCATACATGTCAATGATTTGCTATCTCGCTGTCTGAACAATCAGCCGCTTGACTTGACATCAACTTTACGCCGTCCTTTGTATGTGCCGGAAGGCACACCTGGATTGAAGATTCTAGAGCTGTTTAAGCAATCTGGCACTCACATTGCAATGGTTGTTGATGAATATGGTGTGCTTCAGGGGTTGGTCACCCTCAACGATATTCTTGAAGAAATTGTGGGAGATCTTCCTTCAGTTGATCAAATTGATGAGCCGCAAGCCGTACAGCGTGATGATGGTTCTTGGTTAGTGGATGGGATGTTGCCAGTAGAAGAGTTTTTTGAACTTTTTGAAATTGAGGAGTTACCCAGAGAGCAACGAGGTAACTATCACACGATGGGAGGCTTTGTCGTTACGCACTTGGGACGCATCCCAATTGCCACTGATCATTTTGAGTGGCGGGGAATGCGTTTTGAAGTCATGGATATGGATGGTAATAGAGTCGATAAGTTGCTGATTATGCCTATACCAAGTAAACGACATAAGTCAGTCAACGAAAACTAGTTCCTTTTCTTGTTAACGGGACTTAAACAAATTTCAAGCCCAAACAATAGTTCTTGATTTTTGTCTAAGTTCCGTCTTTAGATTGGGGAGTGTCAGCAAAGATTAATAGCTAATGGCTGAAGTTGGATATCAGCACGATGCAGATTCAGAAGCACAGTCTCTGAGTATAGGAAGAGCCACTAGTACAGTTGTTTGTTGCTCAGGAATACTTTCAATGGTCAGCGTCCCAGCATGTAATTCGCTCAGGCGTTTAGCAATCATCAGCCCTAAACCGGAACCTTGTTGTTCGTATAGTTTCCGTTCAAATTGCTGATAAGCACCAAGCCCTGCAATCTGTTCAGCACTCATACCTCGTCCATTGTCAGTAATAGACAGAATCAAGGTATCATCCTCAACTCTATTAGAGATTGTTACTGGTGTACCAGGCCTCGAAAACTTGAAGGCATTTTGCACCAGTTCTTCAACCACTTTATTGAGGCGGTTAGCAGATATCTGTACCCCTACCTCAACCAGTTTTAAGTGCAAATCAGCTTCTCGGTTGGCGGCACAAGCTTGCTGCATGGCTTGGTCAGCAATCAGTGTTTCAACATACTGAGTTTGCTCACTCCGCAGTGACTTTAATCGTCTTGAGTCAGTTGAGATTAACTCCAGTTCTGCATACAGCAAGAAATTCTGGATCAGTCGGTATAAGCGTTTTCCCGAAGTCCGGATGCCCTCTAGCATCTCCAATCGCTCAGCGGGTTCGAGCGCATCATAGTCCGCAATCAGCAGTTCCGCATAACCTAAAATACCATTTAAGGGAGTCCGCAGTTCGTGAGGCAATGACAGGGTAATACTACCGCGCAACTCATCAAGTTTTTGTGCTTGTTGTCTCTCAATCGCAGCTTGTTTTTCCAGTCGAGTAGCGATCGCTTGTAGGAGGTCTTTTGCCCGAATTGGCTTGGTTAGATAATCGTCAGCGCCCAAACACATCCCCCTGCGTAGATCAGCTGGGTCTACTTTGGCAGTCAGAAAAATGAATGGAATCGTATCTGTGAGCGGATTTTGACGCAACAACTCAAGTACACCAAAACCATCGAGTTCGGGCATCATTACATCGCAAATAATCAAATCGGGTAGGTAGGAGAGTGCTAAACGCGCACCAATAGCACCATTCTCAGCCCCAATCCCCTCAAACCCTTCAGCTTCCAAGAGTTCTAAAAGATTCTCTCGCACGGTTTGCTCATCTTCAATGATCAAAATTCTTGTCATCGTTCTGTCTACGTTGATCGCTTGTGCAACTATTCAGAGATTCTTGAGGAGAAAGCTTCTCTCTGAGTCAGAAACAGTAGATGGCCAAACACCTGACATCAGTCTTACTAAATCTCATTCTTGAACTACAAAAGCCAGTAAATATAGAAGTATAATTTCCACCCTGTAACTCTATTGCTCTTTTTTCAAGTGACACTCCCAGCCCTATACCGGAAATCGTGTCTACGTTATGGAACGATGAAATGGTTCAAACAAGCGCTGTTAACCTCTAGTGTCTAGTATCATCTGGGTTTAAACCTATTGGTAGTATCTACCTCAAGTTAACAAAACTATTAACAGTTTATAGACCGTATTTTTACGGATTTTCAGTATGAAGGGTTAAGATTTTACCCCAGACTGACGGAAGGGGTATAAGCCTCACTTGATTCGTCCAAAGGGTTGAGACTTCTGTTAATGCCTTGTGTATAGAGGAACACGAGTTCTTCCTTGAGTTAGATGAACTCTCGCTAAAAAACTATATAGAGACGTTCCGCTGGAACGTCTCTACGACTAGAATTCTATTCTTCATTCATCGCCGTTGTTAGCTCTTGGTGGCTACGACTTCTCTCCACGGGCGTTGTGGTGGAAACCATTGCTGCCATTAACTGCTCAGGCACAACTTTGAAGGGTAGTCGGTGGATATCAGAGCTAGGTGAGCAAGCAATTTCAGCCGCTTGCCGTAATTCTAGTAGCGTAATGTTCCCAAGATTTAGGTCATCTAGGCTTTGGGGTAGACCAATTTCAGCGTAAAACTTCAATAACTGTTGTCGTGCCGATGCTGCCAATTGGTTGCCCTGAAGCATCTCCTCTAAACGCAACTGCGCGAGAATACCATACGCCACTTTCTCACCATGAAGAACATCATGAGCCGCAGGCAGATGGGTTAAGCCATTATGAACTGCGTGAGCGGCGACAGTACGACACTGTGCCCCCCCTAAGCCACCAATGACTCCAGCTAGTAGAACCGTAGCATCGACGACTTCCCGCCAAACTTCACTTCCCGGTTCCTTAAGCGCATCAGCCGATTTTTGAAACAGGATATCGCGCAAGACTCGCGCCTGTTGAACAGCAGAAATAATCAGAGTGAAGGGAGAACTGCCGCTACTAACAGAAGCTTCGTACCACTTTGCCAAGGCATCACCAATTCCAGCAATTAGGGTACGTTGGGGTGCTGTCTGAATCAGGCTGTAATCGAGTACTAGCAGGTTTGGACAACGGTCAAGACCAACATCATATAAGAAAGCGCCTTGATCGGAATAGATATTTGATAAACCTGTCCAAGCCGCACAGGTAGCCGCAGAGGTAGGAATCGTGACAACCGGAAGCTTACACTGGTGCGCTAAAACTTTAGCGGTATCCATCGCCTTACCGCCACCAACCCCAATGATTAAATCCGCTTGATGCGAGGCGGTGGCTTTTTGGAGGGAGGCTAAGGACGCTTCACTGCAATCTGGGCTGTAGGAAGCGAAGGAGTAGTTTAATGGCTGATGTTCTAGGACAGATTGGAGTTGAGAAGCCAGAGTCGCTAATGTGCGATCGCCTCCTACAATCAATGGACGCTTCCCCAAACGTGCGATCGCCTCTCCTGACTGTTCCAATGCTTGAAAACCCCGCAATACCTGAGCGGGTGCTACGGTTAACGCAAGCAATGAGGTAGACGATTGGTTCATTGTGCCTGTGGTGGAAACGTCAACTGGGAATTGGGGAGGCATACAAGAGCGTTAGTGTACTGTATTCATAAATTATGAGTAATCTATTATTTTACTACACTGCATCACTATCTGGTGATTCAGGAAGCGATCGCCTACTTGTAAACAAGAAGGACTGTTAAGATCAGTATTCGCTAGCCTTCTTCCAATAAGCATTATGGGCAACACGTTTGGGCATCTATTTCGGGTTACTACCTTTGGCGAGTCTCACGGGGGTGGCGTTGGTGTTGTGATCGATGGGTGCCCCCCACAACTGGAAATTGACGCTCAAGAAATTCAGTTTGAACTGGATCGAAGGCGTCCAGGACAAAGCAAAATTACGACACCCCGCAAGGAAACGGATACCTGCGAAATTGTTTCCGGGATGTTTGAGGGGAAAACCTTGGGAACGCCCATCGCTATCTTGGTACGCAACAAAGATACTCGTTCCCAAGATTATGACGAGATGCAACAGACGTATCGCCCATCCCATGCCGATGCGACGTATGATGCCAAATACGGTATCCGCAACTGGCAGGGTGGAGGACGTTCCTCAGCACGAGAAACGATTGGACGAGTTGCAGCAGGTGCGATCGCAAAAAAAATCCTCTCACAAGTCGCTGGCGTTGAAGTTATTGGCTACGTCAAGCGCATTCAAGATTTAGAAGGCATCATTGACCCGAATACCGTTACCCTAGAGCAAGTAGAAAGTAATATCGTCCGCTGCCCTGACGCGGAATGTGCAGAGCGGATGATTGAACGAATTGAGCAAATTGGGCGTAGCGGTGATTCAATTGGTGGGGTGGTTGAATGCATTGCCCGAAATGTACCAAAAGGCTTAGGAGAACCAGTTTTTGACAAGCTGGAAGCCGATTTAGCAAAGGGGGTTATGTCCCTACCTGCGAGTAAAGGGTTTGAAATTGGTTCGGGTTTTTCCGGAACCCTCCTCACAGGTAGTGAGCATAACGACGAATTTTACACCGACGAAACAGGTGAAATCCGCACCGTAAGCAACCGCTCCGGCGGGATTCAGGGTGGCATAACCAATGGGGAGAATATTATTCTTCGGGTAGCATTTAAACCCACTGCTACCATACGAAAAGAACAGCGTACTGTAACCAGCACAGGCGTTGAGACAATACTAGCCGCCAAAGGACGACATGACCCTTGCGTCTTACCGAGAGCAGTGCCTATGGTAGAAGCAATGGTCGCTTTAGTATTATGCGATCACCTACTGCGTCATCAGGGTCAGTGCCGTACTTTAAAGTCTTAAAGCAAGAAAATGGAAACAAGTCCTTCCTCTGAGTTTGTTGTCCAATTCTGGGGAGTCCGAGGCAGTGTCCCCTCTCCTGGAAAAGAGACAGTTCGATACGGCGGCAATACATCCTGTGTTGAGATGCGAGTCGCTGGAAAACGCTTGATTTTTGATGGCGGCACCGGATTGCGGATGCTAGGTAAAAGTTTACAACCTCAGCAGCCACTTGAAGCCTACTGGTTTTTTACTCACTACCACTGGGATCATATTCAAGGCGTGCCATTTTTCACCCCAGCATTTGTTGAAGGAAATACCTTCCATATTCATGGGGCAGCACCCGAAGGTGCAGCGATGGAGCAGCATTTTTGCGATCGCGTTTTGCACATGAATTCACCTGTACCCGTCAAATCGATACAGGCAGACTTGAAGTTCTACGATCTAGTCTGCGGCGATACGATGACGCTGGGTGATATCACCATTGAAACTAGCCCTCTAAACCATCCCAATGGGGCGATGGGCTATCGCGTGACGTGGCAGGGACATTCTGCCGTCTACTGCACAGATACAGAACATTTTCCTGACCGTGTAGATGAAAATGTGCTACAACTCGCTCGTGATTCTGATGTAATTATCTACGATGCGATGTACACCGATGAAGAATACCACAGCCCGAAATCTCCAAAAGTTGGTTGGGGACACTCGACTTGGCAAGAAGGTGTGAAGGCGGCAAAGGAATCGGGTACAAAGCGCTTAGCGATTTTCCATCACGAACCCAATCACTCAGATGACTTTCTCGATCAAATCGAAGTAGAAGTGCAGGATGCCTTTGAAGGGGCATTTTTAGCGCGTGAAGGAATGATTGTATCAGTGATTTAAAGCGTGTTGTTTGTTATTTGTTGTTTATCGTTATCTAGAGCAACTGATAACCAACAACCCGCTAGCGTCTACTATGAGACATCTTCAGACGAGATTCTGGAAACTGCTTGGCTTAGCGCTTACTTCAAGCCTGCTAGTCGTTTTCATCTACACTCAACCCTCCTTTCTAAAGGATATCGGGATGCGGCTGAGTGGCACCCAAGCCGCCGCTGTAAGCACGAAACCCATCCCGCAAACCTATTTTGGGATGCACATTGCCGAACCCTTTAGGATTCCCTGGCCCGCAGTTCCAATTGGCAGTTGGAGACTGTGGGATACAAGTAGCGCAGCAGGATTACCCTTTTGGCCGCATTTGGAACGGGAAAAAGGTCAATGGGACTTCAGAACCCTGGATGACTGTGTAAAGTTAGCCAGTGAAAAAGGAGTCGATTTAATCTACACGATGGCGCTGACACCGAAATGGGCGGCAGCAAGAAATGACTCCTCCCCGTATGGTGATGGCCCCACCGCAGCGGAACCAAAAAACCTAGATGACTGGCGTAACTTTGTCCGTACTGTCGCCACCCGTTACAAAGGCAAAATTCAGTATTACGAAATTTGGAACGAACCCAATCTGAAGCATTTTTTCAGTGGTTCTATTGACCAGCTAGTCACCCTAGCCCGTGAAGCTTACACCATTATTAAAGAGGTTGATCCAGCCGCAAAAGTTGTCTCTCCATCGCTGTACTCAGATTATGGAGCATTGCCTTGGCTTGATGAATATTTTGCTAAAGGGGGAGGCAATTACGCTGACATTATTGGCGCTCATTTCTACATCGCAAATGATAAACCTCCTGAAGAAAGTTTGCCTCTCATTCGCAAAGTTCAACAAGTGATTGCCAAACACAAACTGGAGCAAAAGCCGTTCTGGAATACTGAGACAGGATATGGCAATAAACAGGACAATGCCTTCTATTCGGATGAACAAAGTATGGCTTATGTTGCCCGAATGTACTTGTTGAATTGGGCATCAGGAATAGAGCGTTTTTACTGGTATGCCTGGGATAATCGTAACGTTGTAACGATGCTGATGGTTAAGGAAGATAACCAAACTCTGACAGGAGCAGCAAAAGCTTATGGTGAAATTCAAAAGTGGCTCGTAGGCTCACAAATGAAAAAGTGTCAGCCAGATTTTCGGAACACTTGGACGTGCGAATTAGTTCAAGAAAGTGGTAAGCCAGCCTGGGTTGTCTGGAACTCCCAGCGTGATGACTTGAGCTTCAAAGTCCCTGAAAACTACGAGGTTCAGCAAGTCCAAAATTTGTATGGGGAGAAAACAGAGCTTGGGCGCGATCGCATTTTGAAAATTGGCTCACTTCCAGTATTACTAAGTCAGTAAGCGAATCGCCGTCTGCCAGATGATGATAATCGGACGCACCTTTAAATCCACGGTTTTATAACTGCGAAAGGCTTGTTCAACCGAATTCTAAAATTACATGGGTACAAAGACCAGAGGAGCGGTAGCTCTATCTAAGGCGGAGCAAGCTTTGGCTTGTCCAACAGTACATCTGTATGGGGGACTTCAGCCTAATTGCCGAAAACCCAGAAATTTGTGCCTCATCAACATGAGAACCGCAATATAATTACTGATTACACGATACAAATGCACTCGCCCAAGTGCTAACCCGAAGGGCTAATCACACATACCAGATTTAACTGAAATAAAAGAAGCGATCGCTCAGACAAAGTAGAGGGTTTTAAGATTGGAGGTACAAAGATTTATGAGGAGTGTGAGCGATGGTACAATCTGACCCTAAGTTGCGCTTACCAACTAGCGAGGAATTGCCTTGCTCAGATGATACGCCAGTGGATAACGAGAATCAAAATTTTATTCCCAACTTACTTTTATTTTTGCTCAAGTTTATTTGGGGCAATCGCTCTGATTGGTTTTTTGCTGTGGATATGGGGATTTATCACACCACAGGAGTGAGTCCGTTGGTGCCTATTGTCCCTGACGGATTTTTGAGTTTAGGGGTTGAGCGGCACAGAAGCGAGAGGTTACGGAAAAGCTATGTAGTTTGGGAAGAAAACGAGGTTGTTCCTATTTTTGCTCTAGAGATTGTGTCGCTGACTCCAGGGGGAGAATATGATAAAAAAATGGAGGTTTATGCAAAACTTGGCGTTTTATATTATGTAGTTTATAACCCCGAATATTGGCAACGGGATAGACATCAGCCTTTTGAGGTTTATCGCTTAATTGATGGAAAGTATCAACTTCAAATTGGCGAACCGTATTGGATGAGTGAAATCAATTTAGGCATTGGACGTGCGCCTTACCGGGATGGAGAGATTGAGATTGAAGCGTTGTATTGGTACGACAAACAAGGAACTCGATATTTGACGGCAGAGGAAAGATCTCAACAAGCGCAACAGCAACTTGAACGCTATCGTCAGTTGTTTGGAGAATTACCAGAAGGTTAAGATTAGGCGAGCGCTTGTGCTAAATTGCATTGATGTTAAAGGAGCGATCGCATTTTAAAAATTGGCTCACTTCCAGTATTACTAAGTCAGTAAGCGAATCGCCTAGTCCAACAAATTACCGATAACCCTCTTTTGTTATTTCCGGGCAAGAATCATTGCCACAAACTTACTGCGAAGCACAGAAACCTATATCCAAGAATGCTTCGCCCAGGCTTCAAGCCCTAAAGTAACAAAAGAGGGAATAAATTTTTGTAACTATCTGCATAAATCTTCTGCCTAAGTCTGAGAATTTCCTAAAAGCTCAAGCACCCACTTTCTTAGGAAGAGACTTTATGAAAACCCGTTGGCTCAGACATTTCTTGCTTGGTTTAGTGGGAGCGTTAGTAATTGCTTTTGGACTCTCAATATTTACAGCTACTACTGCCGCGACACGGTTCTACTATTCCATCACTGACTTAGGGACTCTCGGCGGTAGCGAAAGCTATGCAATGAGCATCAACGACATGGGGCAAATCGTCGGCAGATCACAAACGAGTAGTGGAAACTCTCAAGCTTTCTTGTGGCAGGGTGGTGCGATGACTGATATCGGTACGGCTGCTGGCTACAACAACAGCATTGCTATCGACATCAATAACGCGGGGCAAGTTCTCGGTGGTACAACAAGTCAGGTTCCACTCTTTGTTTCCTCTCCATTCTTGTGGAGCAATGACACGATAACAACACTTCCAGACCCTGAGATTTGTTACGCCTCTGGTATTAACGATGCGGAACAAATCGTTGGCTTATGTATTGTCATAGGGACTAACTATGCCTCTGCTGCCTTCTTGCCAGGTGGTTCAATAATCCTCGACCTTCCTAGTTCAGCTTATGACATCAACAATTCAGGACAAGTCGTTGGCGCTTTTAATTCCGAGATTGTCGATGTCAATACGAACAATGACTACGAAGCCTTCTTGTGGCAGGATGGTACAACAACTGAGCTAGGTACTCTTGGTGGCACTAATAGTGAAGCTAATGCCGTTAATGACGTGGGGCAAGTCGTTGGTAGAGCGCAAACTAGCACGGGTGATTTTCACGCCTTCTTTTGGGATGGTGCGATGCAAGACTTAGGCACTCTTGCTAACTACACCAGCAGCGTCGCTTATGGCATCAATAACAAGGGGCGAGTTGTTGGGACGGCGACAAACAATAGTGGCAGTTCCCATGCTTTTGTGCGATTAAATAATGGAATACGAGATTTGAATAACTTGATTCCTGCTAATTCCGGATGGGAACTGATTGAGGCACGGGATATCAACAACAACGGACGAATTGTTGGTTATGGAACTGTGAATGGAGAAAACCATGCCTTTGTCCTCACACCAACTTGGGTGACTCGATAGAGTGAGTTTTCTGTTCAAACTACGCAAAATTTCCTCCCAAGCGTTAAAACTAGTAGGGTGCGTCGTGACGCACCCTACCAGCAAGGAGGTGTAAAGGTTGCCAAGAGTTCGAGTCCGTCAACACGTCAATCCCCTGAGTAAGAAATACCAGACACCCCTGAGTCCTCCTGATTGGACTCAAGTTTATGCCAAGGTGAGTTCGCCACTGCATCTAGATATTGGCTGTGCAAGGGGGGAGTTCTTGTTGGAGATGGCAACGCTACAACCTGAGTGGAATTTTTTGGGGTTAGAAATTCGTGAACCTTTAGTAGAACAGGCAAATGCTATTGCCTCGGAATTGAGCTTGAGTAATCTCCACTACCTGTTTTGTAATGCGAATAACTCTCTAGTACCAGTGCTTGAGTCTTTTCCTAGTGGTACATTACAACGTGTTACTATCCAATTTCCTGACCCCTGGTTCAAAAAGCGCCAAGCGAAACGACGGGTAGTGCAGCCAGAATTAGTGGAGGCCCTAGCCAAATATCTAGCGTCTGGGGGAATGGTTTTTCTTCAGTCAGATATTGAAGCGGTAGCGGTGGAAATGTGCGATCGCTTTGAATCTCACCCGGCGTTCATCAAACAAGGGACTGAGCCTTGGTTGGCAACTAACCCCCTGCAAGTTCCTACTGAACGAGAAGTCTCTACACTGTCTCGTGGTGAACCTGTTTATCGTGCGTTGTTTCATCGAGCTTAGATATGCACTCTAGTTGAGACGCATCGATCAGATCGTTTTGCCGTTTATAGTCCTTATCCGCAAATTCTATTTGTAATACCAAACGCTCTTTACTACCAGGAGGAGTCGCTTTGTAGAAGCAATTGCTATCTTCCACAAATCCAAAACCCGCTTTACCGCAGAGCGGTACGATATTTTCATAGCCGTAGTATTCAGCAATTTCTTGGTGCGATCGCCCTTTTCGTAAAAATAGATGTGAAAGCTTCTTCTTGAGGTGGCTGCCTCGCACACAAACACGTGGACTACTACACAAGTCTACATCTGTTAAATAAAAGAAAAATTTCAGGATACGAGCTTCATCTGAATCTGTGTAAAACACTTGAGCCGCACGGCGACGCTCATAGATAGTTGAATCTACAGGAAAACTCCACCAAAGCTGATTTCCTTGATGTACAGGCGTAGCCTCTAGATACTTAGCTGCAATCTCTAATAGGATTGGATCGCTTTCCAGCTTTTTGATGGCTGGACACAGTGAAGCTGTATTGTAATAGCTTCCAACGGCTATTGATTTTTTATAGTTCGCTTGTACTTTTAGTTTGTCAGCGTAATAGAATCCCAAATTGGGCTTTCTGTTGCCATAACAAGGATTGTCAAGTGCAAATTCATAGATTTCTTGAACTATCGCTTGAGGAAGGTTAAATCCTAAAGCAAACCCATCCTTTTTTAAATAACAAATCCTTTCATCTACATTGATGTTTTCAAAAACAGAAGAATTGGCAGTAATTGGTTTTGAAATCTCAGAAAAACTTCTAGAACTTCTAGAATAAGAGCGGAAAATAAAGCGTCCCGCTTTCAACTTACAAACTTCACGCATGATAATCGATAGAGAATTTCGAGTCAATTTTTTAGCGCATCTCAACAGGTTGTCTAAAACGAACGGCAAGACTTAACGAATACATTATTTTTCTGTATTCGCTGTAAATCTACCCTTGTAAAATTCGTTAGATATTTCGGTAGGCAGATGAATTCAAGAAAATTCGGTTTTAAGAACCCTGTTGGTTAAGAAGAGATTGATGCACCAAAATGCTCTAGGCGAGATGTAAATCTCTAATATTTTTGTGGCTGCTACTAGTTTAATTTAAAAAAAATATGTTTTTTAGAAAATCTATCAGGTTTATGTAATGATTTAGTAGTTATCCTTCTTTGTTTATAAAGCTTCAATGAATTTGGTTTTAAAAAAGTATATGACTAACGATTATTTTAAAAGATGATGCAAATCATTGATCTGTGTCCTGATAATCTAGAAGCGATTCAGCAGGCAGCGACTTTGTTAGTTGAAGGCTTCAAAGAGCATTGGTCAACTGCATGGTCAGATCTAGATAGTGCTTTGGCAGAGGTGCAAGAATCGTTTAGCACAGACCGAATTAGCCGAATTGCGGTGGATGAGGCTGGTGTTGTTCTGGGTTGGATTGGTGGTATTAAGCAGTACGACGGTAATGTTTGGGAACTTCATCCGTTGGTTGTGCGTTCTGAGTGTCGAGGGCAGGGAATTGGGAAAGCGCTTGTGGCGGACTTGGAAGAGCAAGTGAGAGAATGTGGGGGTTTCACGATCTGGCTGGGTACGGATGATGAGGACAATATGACAAGCCTCTCAGGTGTCAACCTCTACCCGAACGTTTTTGAGCATATTGCAAGGATAAAGAACCTGCGTAGTCATCCCTACGAGTTTTACCAGAAGTGCGGATTTGTCATTGTCGGTGTGATTCCGGATGCTAACGGGTTGGGAAAGCCGGACATTTATATGGCGAAGTCAGTAAGGAGGAATCAGTAGAGGGTTATTGCTTACTCTGAGGTGAGAGTGTAGGGAAGAAGGGAGGCAGGGGAAGTTAAAAAGAAAGTCCTCTCTTGTGTGTTCTTAGGAGTAGTGGTGATGAGGCTACGCAATTTGACGGAATTGGATTGAGGAATTTTTTCATAAGCTGGAGATATAGGTTCTAAGCTGAAAGATTAGTATGGATACGCTGTTGAGCATTTGTATTGGGATTGGTTTGAGTGCGGCTTGTGGTTTCCGGATTTTTGTGCCGCCGTTGGTGATGAGTATGGCGTCTCTGTTTGGGCATCTGACACTCTCACCGAGTTTTGAGTGGATGGGAAGTTATTCAGCGCTGGTAGTGTTCGCGGTGGCAACTGGTATTGAAATTGCGGCTTATTACATTCCTTGGGTTGATAACTTGCTGGATACGATCGCTACACCAATGGCGATCGCAGCAGGTACGTTTGTGACGGCTTCCGTAATTCCTGAGGGCGATCCGATGTTGCAGTGGACTGTGGCCTTGATTGCAGGTGGCGGTGCAGCAGGTACCATTCAAGCCTTCACAGGAATAGGACGTTTGGCTTCAACGATGATGACGGGAGGATTGGGAAATCCTTTAATATCGACGATTGAATCAGGTGGTTCGATTATCCTATCGGGATTGGCGATCGCAGTTCCTGTATTTACTGTCTGTTTAGTGGCAGTGTTGTTGGTGTTCACACTCAGCAAACTAGGCAGAAGTCTAGCGGTTAAAAGAGAACATCAAGAAGCTGATATAGCGAGTCTAAATGAGTTATACAACTCAGGTGGCACCGAAAAGACCAAGGTTAGAAGTCAGTAGTTACAAGCCAAAGACTTTTCCCAAACATCAATTATTAGATAATGAAGTCAGTTGGTTGTACAAATGATTTAGACGCGCTATATGAAGTCGGTTTAATCCGTTGTACAGCCTCTAAACTTCCATCTCTACCTAACTCAAGCTATGGTGAGGATGAAATTTAGAGGAGGCAAAACCAATGAAAGGGAAGCAAGTTTTACTTACGGGTGGAACGGGTGGTTTAGGGATGGGTGTCACTGCTACTGTTCTCGCCCAAGGTGGAGAAGTAACGATTCCCTACCACAATGAAAAAGAAGTAGAACGCTTGAAGGGGAAGTTAGCGGCTGCTGAATTTGAACGGATTCGATTTGTTGCAGCTAACCTGTCTGATGAGTCAGTGGTGGAACAGCTAATCAATGATATGGGGCGAGTCGATGTCCTGATTCATCTGGTAGGTGGCTTCGCTATGGGCAAAACTCATGAATATAGTTTTGCCGATTGGCGACGAGATTTTGATTTAAATCTGAATACGACATTTTTAGTGTGCAAGCATAGCCTTGGCAAAATGTTGCAGCACGGATATGGGCGGATTGTTACAGTAGGCTCAAGGGGAGCCGTTGAACCAGCCGGACAACTAGCGGCTTATTGTGCATCTAAGGCTGGGGTTGTCGCGTTGACAAAAGCGATCGCTGACGAAACGAAAGGAACAAATATTACAGCAAATGTTGTGCTTCCCAGCATCATTGATACACCTGCTAACCGGGAGGCGATGGGGACTCAAGACGCTGATAAATGGGTTAAACCAGAGTCCTTAGCGCAAGTTATCTGTTTCCTCGCCTCGGAAGCGGCAAAAGATGTGCGTGGTGCTGCTGTTCCGGTTTATGGGAGTATTTAGGCGATTCTAAAACTACAACGCGATCGGCAACCTGAAGAGTTATTGCCCAAGATTTTATTAGGGAAAGGAGAAATGACTACTTATCCTCATTGTTGGCAGAAAAGAGTTGTAGAGCGACTTGATATGCCTCTGCCTGCTAGGACAATAACTGCGACTGAAGAAAACTATAACCGTGATCAAACCGAAAAATCATCCTACAGTTCAATTGGTTGAGTTTGTTAACGATATCAGGATTGTCAAAGTCTTTAGAGTTTAGATTCAAAAAACACGCCTGCTTTGGCTGATAACGTTGTAAGTGATCAATAACTGATGCATAAACAAAGGCATCTTGTGGTGTTAAATCATAGATGTCTTCACAAGAAGCTGCCTTAATCAGAATGTCGGCGGTGAGCGCAACAATGTCTCCAATATTGAGGAGTCGATCTCGGCACTGAATAAAGCGCTTTTGTTCCTCCTCATTGCTGTCTACTAATAATCTGTTAATTTGTTGGATACTCTCGATACGACTTGCATAAGAAGCTGTACGTTTAAGTTGTCCTAACTCAGCATTCAACGACTGTTGTAGTTGATTGCGACTCCTGGCTTGACGAATCAATTTCTCATGAGGCTCAGCAAGACTATAGGCTGGAATAACCAGCTTCGCCTGCCCTGCTTCACAAAGTTGCAGAATTTGTTCACAACTTGCATACTGCTCTTGCTCGAAGGTTAGCTCTAAAACAAAATTTGTCTCAACATAAATATTCACACAGCCGCCTCATGCTCAAACTTTCCTCCGGCTATGGCGGTGTACAGCCCTGACTCAATCAACCAATGCTGTGAATTATCCACATTTTCAGGCAATTTCTCAGCGTGAATAATCTCTCCAAGCCAAGATGCAACAATTAGTTCAAGGCTTTGTCCACTGATTTGATCAGCCGTTACCCCTGCCCTTTCAAAGTAAGGCTCAAGAATAGGACGTGCATCAATCATGTAAGTAGGTTCACTCTGATCAAGATAAGCCTCAGCATCAGTCCATAGGTAAAATTTATCTGGAAAGACCATCAGAAAATAGGGAGCCTTTGGGAAAGTGCCGTGTGCGAAAATATTACGTCGGAGTTGGGCTGCCCACTCTGGTGATGCGTTAGTTTTGCGCTTGACTTCAACCACAAGAGCCAGTTGACCATCGCGGTTGTCAACTGACAAGTCCCAGCGAGAATCGCCTCTAACAGCCATAAAAGGCTCACTTCAAAAAACCAACTACTTGATCATTTTGACGCCAAACTCTGGCTTTTCGTCAACTGCTGGGTATTGCTCGAAAACCTTGCGCTAACTTAGCTGTAAACACCAATAGATAAGTTTTCGTTGATGTCTCAGCCGAAGAGTGTGTGGGTTCTCGACTTACACCGATTGCTTGGCCAGTACTGGACGAACAGGGGAGTGTTCTAAGAGACAGTAGGGACGGCTGTAGCTTAAGGGCGACTCTAAAGCGTGTTCGATTAAGAATTCTGGATTGCTCATCACTTGCTCTGTCTTGCCATCAAAGACGATTTGTCCTTGACTGAGGACAATGGTGCGATCGCATAATTCCAAGGCTAAATCTAAATCATGGGTAGCAATGAGTTGTGTTAGGTCTAAGCTTTTCAGTAACTCGATTAACTGACGGCGCGAACGTGGGTCTAATTGCGCGGAGGGTTCATCAAACACCAAGACTTGTGGGTTCATCGCCAGTACGCCTGCGATCGCAATTCGTTTCTTTTCCCCCCCAGACAAATTCTCGGTACTCCGTTGCCCATAATGTTCTGGATCGATGTTCACTGCTGCCATTGACTGAATCACTCGCTCACGCAATTCTTGATCGCGTAAGCCAAGATTCATTGGACCAAAGCAAACATCCTCCCATACCGTTGGCATGAATAGCTGATTATCAGGATTCTGAAACACCAACCCTACAAAATTCCGAATCTCTCGCAAATTCTCCGGCGTAACAAGCAACTCTCCAATTGCCACCTCTCCCTCTTGGGGTAGCAAAATTCCATTCAGGTGTAACTGTAATGTCGATTTTCCCGAACCATTCGCCCCGATTAGCGCCACCCGTTCACTGGCTCGAATTGCAATATTTATATCCCTTAATGCTTGAGTTCCATCTGGGTAGGTGTAGCTAAGATTTTTGATTGATATAGGATTGTGGTGCATGAAGAAAATTGGAATGAACAAGAGAACTCAGGAGTTCAGGAGTTCAGAAAATTCTGAACTTTTGGACTTCCCTGAAGATAGGAGCGACTTCTCATGGAGCAGGGGTCACAATCCAGGTCTGAAAGAGATTCTGTAACTCCTGTAACTTCTGAACTCCTTCTTCAACTTTATCGGCGTAATAAGTAGATAACCTGTCCGAGTAGCGCCAAAATTACGGTCAAGGTAATAGCCACAATATCCCGTTTGCCACCTGGAGGAACCTTCTCAATCGGTGGTACTCCTCGATAACCCCGTGATAGCATTGCCTGATGAACTCGCTCTCCTCGCTCATAGGTACGAATAAATAGCGCTCCCATCATGTTGCCAATTACTAAGCGTGAAGAGCGGTTACTCCCCATCAAATTGCGAGATGCTGCTGCGCGACGCATCGCGTTGAACTCACCAATTAGAACACCGATGTAGCGATACATTGAAGCAAGAATTGCTACCAACAGAGGAGGAGTGCGTAAGGCGACTAAAGCATTCAGTAAGGCTGGGACGGAAGTAGTTAGGGTGAGGATATTGAGCATCAAGAGTGAAAGCATTGCCTTAATTGCGACACTCCCTAAAACCATCAACCCTTCTGTCGTAATTTTTAGTATTCCCCAAGACCAGATGGCTTCGCCACCCTTCTGAAATAAGGTGCCAAGTAGTATCGTGCCAACAAAAACAAACTCAACAGCGATTCGCTTGAGTAGCACGCTCAAAGTCACCCGACTCAGGAGGATAACGCTTAACACACCTGCGCCATAAATTGCCCAAGTCCACCAACGCCCATCTGGTGTCAGCGCGATCGCAAACACCAAAAGTACGGTACATAGAACGCGAGTCCGGGGAGCTAAGGAGTGCCAGGGTGTATCATTTTTGCTATCAACATCTAGATTAAATGCCCCAATGTGCAGCAGCATCTGCTTGTAATTCCTATCTATCCAGGGGCTGGTCTGGATCATCGAGATACTGGGGGGCATCATCGTCTGTAGTAGATGGCGACGTACCCCGAACCACCAGCTTGCCAATGCCCCAAGCTAAGCCAAATGTTGCTAATGTACCTACTAACCCAGCTAAGGGAGTTGCAACGGCTTCCGGTACACCCCGAAGGGCATACTCTTCAAAAACAGCGTAAAAGGGTAGCTTTTGGGCAGGGGCTTCTTCGACGGCTTCATCATCAAACTTTAGATCCTGAGAAACTCGATCTAAGCCGTCTGGATCTGAACTCGCAAAGGGAGAGAGGAAAATTGCAACTAGGAGGGCAACACCTAAGCCAGCGATGACGAAGGCACGGTTGCGTTGGCGAGAGAGGTTGCTACTCATAAGTATTGAATCTCTGTCTAACAAGATGTATAAATTTAGCGGGTTGAAACTGGGCGAGAGTTTGAGGAGACTGTTTTGCGTGGTGGGTCAAAAAACAAATCAGGTCGAGCGCGCCAGACATAGCTGACAGCCACGACGGTAATGATCGCTTCGCCAATGCCGATCAGGATGTGCCAAAATGCCATTGCCCCTAAAGCCAGCCCCAGAGAGACTTTATCCGATAGCGCTAGTTGCACTGCCGTTAAAAGGGCAGCAACAAAGACACTCGTCCAAGATGCGATCGCTGTACCAATCAACATTCCCCGCCAAGTATTGCGTCCGATCGCAAATCGGATTGCTTTGTAGAGATAATAACCACCAAATGTCCCAATCAGACCCATATTGGTGATATTTGCTCCGAGTACCGTTAAGCCACCATCCTGAAAGAAGACAGACTGCACAATAAAAACAGCAACCATCACCAATGAACCAGCCCAAGGCCCTAGTAAAACTCCCGCTAGTGTTCCACCGAGTAAATGACCAGAGGTGCCTCCTGGAATCGGGAAATTGATCATTTGAGCAGCGAAGATAAACGCCCCACAAACCCCCATCAGTGGTACTGCCCGTTCCTGATAGTCCGCTTGCACTTGCTTTAGGGAGACTGCAATCAGGGCGATCGCAAGTAGCCAGGTGACAAGGCTAACGGGTAGACTCAAAAACCCATCGGGAATGTGCAACGCTAACTGTGGCTGTATAAGCCAATGCAGCAAGTTGTGCGTGGAAATACTGGGCAGCAAGACTGTAATCATTACTACAAACTCTATTTTTTGTCGGTTGCTTCAATAAGTGCAACCCTCTAATAAAACCTGTCTTGTATAAAAAATGCAATCCCATAGGGGGGCATTGAAAGAACCTCTTTTAGGATTAGATAAAAGTTGGAGCTTTCAATCTGCTATGAAAGCATTTAGAAGGATTCATAAACTCTATCTAGAGAAATAAATTATACAAAATTTGCGTCTTCTATCTAGTACAATCTGTGAGGTTCTTACTTGTCCTACACGAAAAAAGTTATAGAGCTACTGAGATTTCTGTTAAAGATGATGGACAAATGACTTCAGTAAGCGTTAAAGATTAAAAACTTCTTTTACCCTTGTTAAGGGTATTGAAAAATAAACTTAATGATTAGTACTGCAAAAGGGACTAATTGGTTTCCTAAACCTATCGGTCAGTTTTAAATTAGTATTTCCTATTTTTGTTTGGCTAAAGTTTGCTTCTCTTCGGTCTGCACCAATGAACTTAAGAAAATTGGTGTTACCTGTTTTAGGTTTACCTCTTTAAAGAATCGCCTACTAAAAAATCTCGTCTTCCACTAGATATTGGAATTTGCTTGGCATCTTAGCTCTCCAGGGATTAACAATGTGGGAGGAGTGTGTTGGTGTGAGGCTAAAATGTATCAAATTTTGCAGAATCGTCTACGGGTTAGTCCAGTTGTAGCGATCGCATTTCTACTTTTCGTTGTGTCGGGTGAGGTGAGTGCTACCGAGAAGTCAGTCACTAGGGGATTGGAGGAAAACTCAACTGAGCCAACCTTAACCCAATCCCAAGCAGTTGAGGTGACAGACTCAACATCAAGTGTCTTAGAGCAAATCAATCACTATAACAATCAGGAAGCAGATGATTTTGGGCAGGTAACCAACGTTTCTCAACTCGCTGATGTTCAACCGGGAGACTGGGCGTATGAAGCTTTGCGATCGCTTGTGGAACGATATGGTGCGATTGCGGGTTATCCTGATGGAACCTTCCGAGGCAACCGCAGCATGACTCGCTATGAGTTTGCCGCAGGCTTACAACGCGCCCTCGATCAAATTCAGACACTCATCGCGAGAAATGAAAATCTTGTCACTCAAGAAGACTTAGCAACTTTACAACGCTTAAGGCAAGGCTTTATCCTTGAACTCACTTTACTACGCGCTGATGTTGATGCGCTTACTGCCCGTACTAGGGAACTGGAACTCACGCAATTTTCCAGCACAACCAAACTGGATGGAGAAGTCATCTTCGGGCTTGCCAGCATTGTAGATGGAGAGGATGCCGAGGGTAATGATATTGATACTGTCACCACATTTGGTCATCGAACCCGTTTAAACTTAGAAACCAGTTTCACAGGTAGAGATATACTCCGCACACGACTTCAGGCAGAAGGCTTGAGTTCTCTGGAAAGCCGTACTCTTACCCCCGAAGGTGAACTGGCTTTTACAGGGGAAACAGATAGTGATGTTCAACTGGATGAACTGCTATATAGTTTCCCTATTGGTAGTCGTACCCAAGTTGTCATTGCCGCGAATGCTGCTGGGGCGGAAGATTTTGCTAATACAGTTAATCCTTACCTGGATGGTGATGGCGCAAGCGGCGCACTCTCACGCTTTGGGACTCGCCCTTCTATCTACTACCTCGTGAAGGGTGCTGGTGTTGGTGTTCGCCACGCTTTTAGTGACAATGTAGAACTGAGTCTAGGTTACTTAGCTGGTGATGCGGGTAATCCGGAAGCAGGTGCTGGTTTGTTTAATGGTTCCTATGGCGCATTAGCGCAGTTAGTGGTTCAGCCGAGTGAACGCTTGAGTCTTGGTTTAACCTATGTTCACGCCTATAACAACTACTTAGGTACTGGTAGCAACAATGCCAATTTGTTAGGACTATCGGCACTCAGCAATTCCTACGGTGTGGAAGCATCCTTTGAAATTAGCCCTCAGTTCGTTTTGGGCGGTTGGGCAGGATATACCCAAGCGCGTGTCATCGATCAGGGAGATGCTAGTATCTGGAACTGGGCAGTAACCGCCGCATTTCCGGATTTGGGTAAGACTGGTAACCTGGCAGGTATTATCATTGGCATGGAGCCAAAAGTAACGGATAGTGACAACCCTTTGGTAAATCTGGGTATTGATAACCCAAGCACGTCACTTCATCTAGAAGCGTTCTATCAATACAAGTTGACGGATAATATCACGATTACGCCGGGGGTGATTTGGCTGACAGCACCCGACCACAATAGTGTTAATGATGATGTCGTGATTGGAACGGTGCGGACAACCTTTAGTTTCTAGACTAGCGTTTGCGATCGCAATTCAAATATCAGCCGCTTCCTAACAAAAAGCAACTATGGCGGTTAGCAGTCAGCTATCAGCTATCAGCTTTTCTGTTTTCCTTGAAAAGTACAAGCCTTTTGACCTTCTGCCTTCTTGCACTAGCCCCTATCCCCCATCCCCTTATGACCAATAGCCATCAAACCAACAAGCAAAAAGTCATTGGGTTGTTACCCGCTGGCGGATATGCAACAAGGATTTCGCCCTTACCTGTAAGTAAGGAGTTGTATCCGATTGGCTTTCGGCATGTGGAGGAAGGCGGTAGTTTACGACCAAAAGTTGTTTGTCATTACCTGTTGGAGAAGATGCAGTTAGCAGGAATTGAGCAAGCCTTCTTTATTCTGCGTGCTGGGAAGTGGGACATTCCTGCCTATTTTAGGGATGGCACAATGCTGAAGATGAACTTAGGCTATCTGATTATGAACTTGCCTTATGGTGTGCCTTACACCTTGGATCAGGCGTATCCTTTTGTTCAAGATTCGCTGGTAGCCTTGGGTTTCCCGGATATCTTGTTTCAGCCTGATGATGCCTATGTACAGTTACTTGCGCGTCAAGCGACGACTCAAGCTGATGTTGTCTTGGGATTATTCCCGACTAATCAACCTCAAAAGGCAGGTATGGTTGATTTTGATACGACAGGTCGAGTGCAGCTAATTGTCGAAAAGCCTCACGAGACTGATTTACGTTATATGTGGGGGATTGCCGTATGGACACCTACTTTTACACAGTTCATGCATGAGTACATAGTGGTGATTGAGTCGGGTAAAGTGCGAAGTGAGGCGGCGGATTCGCTACCACCACAATCAGAGATACCGATTGGGGATGTAATTCAAGCAGCAATTTATAAAGGGTTGCGAGTAGAAGCTGAGGTATTTCCTCAAGGTAGTTACCTGGATATTGGCACACCGGATGATTTAGTACGGGCAGTTAGGGATTTTTCTGTTGAGGTTTAGTTGTTGGTTGTTGGTTGTTGGTTGTTGGTTAGCATCAGTGATTTGAAAAAAGCGATCGCACGAATGGCACTGACTTAAAGAATAAATCCAACCTCTGCCACCTCTCGATCAATCCTTGTGCAGGGGGTTTGGGGGAGGCACTCCGTCCCCCACCGGAGCTTTAGTGAGGAGGGGGTTTGGGGGGAAGCCCCCCAAGCAAGGTTTTTCTACGAACGATTACTTTTGGCTTAAGTCAGTGACATTAAGCGATCGCACAACCGGAATCAAATACTGTGACAAGGTAAAAGCATCGACTCCTAATTCTGTTCGTTCCTCTGCTGCCATAATCCCCGCTTGGGCGTGCCACCAAGCGGCAACGGCAGTTGTTGCTTCCAAAGGCTGTTCTTGCAAGGCTTCCTGCGCCACTAGACCTCCCAAAAGCCCTGTCAATACATCCCCACTACCACCACGAGCAAGAGCGGGTGTACTCTCAGGAATCAGCCAGACAGAGCCTCCAGGATGAGCAATTGCTGTCCTGGCCCCCTTTAACAAGACGACAGCACGACTCAGTTGGGATGCTTTACGAACAGCACTTACTCGATCTGGGAGTAACGTTGCTGAGTCGGGGAATAGGCGCTTAAATTCACCAGCATGAGGTGTTAAAACGGTAGTTGCTCTACGCCTTAATAATGTGGGAATCGTTCTCAGTTCAGCAAGAATATTTAAACCGTCTGCATCTAAAACTAGAGGACATTCAGCCTCTAACACGCTTTGCACCACTGGCTTCGCCTCCACCGTCAAACCAGGGCCACACGCGATCGCACTATACTTACTCAAATCAAACGCTGCTGGTAACTCCAAAATTGCCCCATCTTGTGTCTCTGGGCAACCGATAACTAGCGCCTCTGGCAACTGGCTACTCAGCATCGGCTTGAGGCTTTCTGGCACGGCAATCGAGAGCATCCCAACGCCACTGCCACGCCCACCTAATCCTGTTAAAAGTGCCCCTCCTGAATACCGACGAGAACCACAAACTAGTAAGAGATGCCCTTGCTTGTATTTATGAGTTACGGCTGGGCGAGGTATCGGTAACAAGTCTTTGGCAGTGGCGGCTGTCATTCGTTGCATCCCAACGGGTTCACTGAGGATTGACCAGACATCCCTCATAGGAATGCCAAAATCAATTAACTCCGCTTTACCGAAATACTCCAACGCTTGGTCTTGCAGAATAGCCAGCTTCCACAACCCTAAGCAAAGAGTATGGGTTGCCCGAACTGCCGTTCCCAACACTTCTCCCGTATCTGTATGTATCCCAGAAGGTAGGTCAATGCTGACAATCGGTTGCGATCGCTGATTTAACTGGTCAATGGCACCAGCAATTTCCCCTTCAAGTACTCTCGTTTGCCCAAAGCCAAATAAGCCATCTATAATCAAGTCGCACTGATACAAGGGCGAAATCTGCTCATAAACAGGAATACCCAAACTCTCTGCATACTGAGCGTGATTGGCGGTGAGTTCCTTGAGCTTTGAAATCGGACGATAAATCAGCACATCGTAGCCCTGGAAGTGCAACTCCCGCGCCACGACTAAAGCATCCCCCCCATTGTGTCCTGGCCCTACCAACACACCGACTCGACGTAGGAGAGAACGAGGGTAAAGTTCCTGGATACGACGGCTAATCAGTCCGGCAACCTTTTCCATCAACGCGGCAACTGGCATCCCTGCCTCAAAGATGCGCCCTTCTATCTCGCGCATCTGCTGTGCCGTCACCACGACTTGCTCGATTTGTTCTCGCCGATTATTCCCTGTAGTCAATGCTTGCTTGTCAAATGCCATTTTGCTTGTCTGCTTCTTTCCCCTGCCTCTTTTGCCAACAAGTTTATCTTGCAACTTGAAGATGCGATCGCTTCGCAACACTCACTATGTCAACGTGGACAAATAAAATAGTATTCAACAATCTAGGCGTGTACATCCCCCTTATAAATATCAGGTATGGCAGTTGAGATCGAGCGAAAGTTTCTTGTCAAAGGTGAAGTGTGGCGTAGGCATCAGTCAGAGGCAGCACTTCTTACTGGCACCATCTATCGTCAAGGTTATCTTTCCACTACAAAA
Source organism: Symplocastrum torsivum CPER-KK1 (assembly GCA_019358875.1). Classification (GTDB taxonomy): domain Bacteria; phylum Cyanobacteriota; class Cyanobacteriia; order Cyanobacteriales; family Coleofasciculaceae; genus Symplocastrum; species Symplocastrum torsivum. The sequence continues at coordinate 25,148 of JAHHIF010000010.1, read as the reverse complement.
GGCAAATCTGTAAGAGTACGCCTAGCAGGAAATCAAGGCTATCTCACCATCAAAGGTTTAACCAAGGGTGTTTCTAGAGCGGAGTATGAGTATACTATTCCAGCAGAGGATGCTCAAGAAATGCTGGATACATTATGTGAACCCCCGTTGATTGAAAAAACACGCTACAAAATAGAATTCGGTGGCTTACTTTGGGAAATAGACGAATTCGCTGGTGAAAATCAAGGCTTAATTGTGGCGGAAGTTGAACTCACCGACGAAAATCAAGTTATTGAACTGCCAGACTGGATTGACATAGAAGTTTCCGATGATCCCAGATATTACAATGTCAATCTATCTCAACATCCGTATAGTCAGTGGTCAATCCAGTAAGTAAAACTGTAGTGTTTTTCAAGTCAATAAAGTACCAATTGTTGTAGGGGCGCACGGCTGTGCGCCCTTGACTGTATTGTTTGTAGGATGGACATCTCGTCCGTCCAGTTTATGCCATTAGATGTATAGCAGTTGCTCATTCTGGTAAGTAATAACTCTGCCAGAAACTATTGTAATGATTATCATTGTTGTTCGTTACATCACCCCTTTATTTTTTGTTCTCACTCGCTGATACAACTCCTCCATTACCTCAATAAAAGAAGTATCCTTCTTCCAAAATGGTGGGAAATCTCCCGCCTTCTTAATTAAAATTGCTGGAATACTTGCTGGAGAAGCCGCTTCGATAGTTTGTGGTAATCGCTTTTCCCCTAGCCAAAAGTCTCTTAAACTTACCGATTCTTTTCCTGGCACTTTTTCAGGTTTCGTGTAGTAGGAGACAGCCGATTCAATCGGAATATCTTCAGGTTCTATTCCTGAGGAGAGAACTTGCCCTAGTGGAGATTTAGCCAACTCTTGAATGAGTTTTTCCCGTGATAATCCTCTAAGTTCAAATAGTAAGAATGGGTTAGAGTCTAATTCGGAGGCTACTAAGTAATAAACTCCAGCAATATGTTTACAAGGATTGGAATAATCCGGACAGGAACAATTGGTTGTAAAATCCTTACGGCTCTGAGGTAATAAATTTAAATCTAGCTCAGTAAAAGCCGATTCTATATTATCCGGCACTTCGTTCATTAATAACTTTGAGACAAAACTAGCTTTCGACGCAATCTGTGCGATCGCTTTTGACCAATCTGCTGCTGAAATGGGTTTAATCTCGATAGTTGTGTTGTATAAAGGTTCTTTGTAAACCCCGAAATAGGGATTAACTGACCCCCTCACCTTTGCTGTAATTTTTCCTTGAATTATTTTATATTCCTTAATTTTACCTCCGCTGGCATAAGACCGACCCCTCCCTAATCTAGCTGAGTCAGTAAAGGCTTCCAACGCGGCAATAAATCGCTTTCCCCACCATGTTCTACTAAATTGTGCCATTTCTAATTACTCCAAAATCGCTGTTTTGTTCAAAGCAATCAACTGTTTAAAGCTTTCATTGTCCAGTTCAGTTAACCAAGATTCATCTGTCCCAATAATTGCTGATGAGAGTTTCTTCTTATCTTCAATCATTTGATCGATGCGTTCTTCCAAAGTTCCTAATGTTACAAATTTATGAACAAATACATTTTTATTCTGACCAATCCGGAAAGCACGATCTGTTGCTTGGTCTTCCACTGCTGGATTCCACCAACGGTCAAAATGGAAGACATGATTTGCTTTAGTTAGGGTAATCCCAACACCACCAGCTTTCAGAGAAAGGATAAACACAGAAGGTTCAGTTTCTGCGTCTTGAAACTCAGTAATCATCTTTTCCCGTTTGTTGCGATTGGTGCCACCGTGAAGATAATAGGTGTTGTAATGTAGGGTTTGTTTGAGATACCTCTCCAGGTTGTCGCCGATTTCTGTAAACTGGGTGAAAATCAGTAAGCTTTCCCCTTCGGCATTGACCTCTTCTATCATCTCGGCAAGGCGTTCTAGTTTATGCGATCGCTCTGGGAGAAACTCACTGCTATCCTGTAAGAACTGCGCTGGGTGATTGCACACTTGCTTCAGCTTCATGAGGGTAGACAAGATTAGTCCCTTGCGTTGTATGCCTTCTGCTTCCTCAAGTTGTCTTTCTACATCCTTAACAACTGCCTCATATAACGAAGCTTGTTCTTTCGTTAGGTTGCAATACTGTTTGTGTTCAACTTTATCCGGCAAATCTTTAATCACTTGCTTATCCGTCTTCACTCGCCGAAGAATAAATGGTTCTACCAACTTCTTTAAAGTGGTAGACTTTACTTTATCATTCTCTTTTTGAATCGGAATTTCAAACGATTTGCGAAATTGCGCTTCCTTCCCCAAGTAACCAGGATTGAGAAAGTTAAAAATAGACCACAGGTCTAATAAGCGGTTTTCTACTGGTGTTCCTGTTAAAGCCAGACGGTGCTTAGCTTGGAGTTTTAAAACCGCCTTAGTTTGTGCTGCTTGAGGATTTTTGATATTTTGTGCTTCATCGAGTACAATGCGCTGCCATGTCACACTTTTAAAGAGTTTTTCGTCTTTTCTGGCTAGAGTAAAAGATGTAATTATGACATCGTAGTTTGAAGCCGCAGCAATAAATTCTTGTTCATCTTTAATTCGGCTACTACCGACTGGGTGGGATAAACACAACTGTAAATTAATGAGTCAATAATCTTTTTATCAAAGCTAGCTGGTAAAGGAGTATTGACAACAATTTCGGTTAGGATATATTCGGAGAAATGTCGTAACAAAGTCTCTTTATCATAAAATTCAGTTGAGTTTATTTGGCTTTCTGAGCCGCAAACACAAGCCAGGGGCATACAATCAACATATTGATGAATCTTTGCTTCATATTGCTCAGAAATGATTTGCCAAGCTGGATAAATTTCAAAATTATTAGCTGGCTTTTTTCGTTTTCCTTTAGGAAGAGGTAACTCCCGATATTTTAGAGCGGGAATATATTGGTCTTTGAGGAGAACTTGCTTGAAAGACTGAGTATAGTGGTACCAGAAGAGCAAGTCTGAGCCAAACTGGAGTTCGTTTGAGCTATAGAGAGCTAGAAAATGAAGGTCATTGAGGAGTTGAATAACTGGTGTGACCTGGTAAGACTTAAAATTAGTACCTCGAAGAGTTCGAGTGACTTGATAACAATCAATAGCCCAAGCTTTAAAATCTATGTCTTCAGGAGTCTCTCCTTCTAGATATCGAGTCATTTCTAGAGAAGGGAGAGGTTGGTTATCGAGGCTAGGTAGAATGAAGTATTTTGAGGAAATATTATTTTTAATCAGGAGCGAGGGAGTTTCGGGAATACCCAATTTCTTGAAAAGAAAGTTAGATAAATCCTCTTTCCTTAAATGTCCTGGATGAATGTTTTCTGATTGAGTTTTATTTCTCTTCTGAAAAAACGTTTCTATCCATAAGTAAAAAGCACCCGTTTGGATGAATGATGTTTCGGATGAGGGAATCCAAGTGCCGTGGAGAACTTTCATGGGTAGATGCCTCTAAAGTTTGTTATTCTTAGCTACCTATTTGAGGGATGATACCAAATCTTGGTGTTCTAGTATTGTTGCGTTTCCCACAGACCAGGACTTAAAACGAATGTCACTCTCCTTAAGCCCTGAACTAAAGTTCGGGCTGAATTAATGAATGGGTTGTGTATCTCCGGTGCTTTTACCCGCCTTCACCTGATTTCAGCCTAAAATGGGCAGTGGAAATCTGAGGGAACCGTTGCATGGAAGCGACAAAGGTTCGTACTTCAAAGACCTTCAAAAAACTAGAGACGCACCTACGCAGTTTAGTAGGAAAAGCGATCGCAGATTACAACATGATTGCAGAAGGCGATCGCGTAATGGTTTGTCTGTCCGGTGGCAAAGATTCCCACACCCTACTCGACGTGCTGCTAAGCCTCCAACGCAAAGCGCCAATAAAATTTGACCTCCTCGCCGTGAACCTGGATCAGAAACAGCCAGGTTTTCCAGCGCATGTGTTGCCAGAGTATTTGGACTCTTTGGGGGTGCCGTATCGAATTGTCGAACAGGACACCTACAGCATCGTTCAGCGAGTCATCCCTGAAGGAAAAACCATGTGTAGCCTATGTTCGCGCTTGCGTCGCGGCATTCTCTATCGCGTTGCTTCTGAAGAGGGTGCTACTAAGATTGCTCTGGGTCATCACCGGGATGATATTGTGGAAACCTTGTTTCTCAATATGTTCTATGGTGGACAACTCAAAGCCATGCCACCAAAGCTGTTGAGCGATGACGGACAACAGGTGATTATTCGACCGCTAGCCTATTGTTCGGAGCGTGATATCGAGCGTTACGCAGACATCAAACAGTTTCCCATCATTCCCTGCAATCTGTGTGGTTCTCAGGAGAACCTGCAACGGGCGCAGATCAAGCAGCTATTGCAGACTTGGGAACAGGAACATCCAGGACGAATTGAAACTTTATTCAGTAGTCTTCAAAATGTTACCCCATCCCATCTTGCCGATACCCAGTTGTTTGATTTCGCTAGCCTAGGCAATTTGCGATCGCACACATCAACCACTAACTGACACTACGATGAAATTGTTACGAGAGAAACTAGGGAATGAAGTCTGATAAGGAGGGTTGCAACGTTGAAGCGAGATGAAGTGCTAGCGATTATTAAAGTCCATCAAGTCAAGCTTCAAGAACTAGGAGTCAAGTCTTTAGATTTGTTTGGTTCTGTAGCACGGGATGAAGCTAGACAAGATAGTGATGTAGATTTTCTAGTGGAGTTTTCCAAACCTGTCGGATTTTTTGAATTCTTTGAGATTCAGCACTATTTAGAGGATATCCTGGGACGTGATATTGACCTAGGTACCCAGGATGCTTTAAAAGAACATCTGCGTGAACCTGTTTTGAAAGATGTGATTCATGTCTTCTAGAAGCTGGCAACTCCGAGTACAGGATATTTTGAATGCGATTTCTACGATCCAACAGCGTACCGATAGGCTGACATTTGAAGAGTTTAGCGCGAATGAAATGCTTGTAGAATCAGTCCTCTATAAGTACATTGTCATTGGTGAAGCCGCAGCAAATATTCCTGCCGAGATTCAGCTTCGTGCGCCTCAAGTTCAGTGGCGATTGATGAGCGACATGCGAAATATCATGGCTCATGAGTATTTTCACGTTAATCTCAAGATCGTTTGGGGAACGATTCAGAACAACCTTCCTCCAGTGGTAGAACCTCTGAGAAATCTATTGACTAGCGAAGCAGAGAATGAGTTTTGAATATCGAGTGCGATCGCATCTATATTCTCTTGAACTCCGAGGATAGAAGCTTAGGCAAGGTCAAGCGCGTGTTGCTTCAGTTCATCCAGAGAAACGTATTCCACAGCTAATGCATGGGTTGCTGACAAAACTACAGGTGGAGCAACGCCAGCATCTAGCGCCTCCTTCCATCGACTCGCACACAGACACCAGCGATCGCCAGGTTTCAAGCCAGGAAAATCAAACGCTGGCACTGCTGTACTCAAATCATTCCCTCTGGACTTGGTAAATGCAAGGAACTCTTCCGTAACTTGGGCACAGACGATATGCGAACCAACGTCACCAGCTCCAGTGCTACATTTTCCATCCCGATAAAATCCGGTCATGGGAGAAGTGCAGCAAGTCTCCAATTCTCCTCCAAGGACATTTCTAGCTTGTGTCATGACGGTAACTTTTTTAGTAATGGGTTTCATCAATAGATTACTAAAGATACGTTTGCGATCGGCAAGTCGTATTCTGCTCATATCATTTAGTATCAGCATAGGCAATCACGCTATGGGGCAGACTCCTGAAAATTCCTCAGATGAAATCTATTTTGCAATGAAAGTGATAAATCCAGTCAATTTCGTGTTGGAGACAAGCAGCGATGATCCAAGTCAAGAGTGAGCAACAAGTTTTACAAGAAGGACTACAGATCCTTTTTTCCAATATGGAACCATCCCAGGTTGCTCGATTCTGGGCAGCGTCCAATCTGGGGAAAGGGAATTACCTGAAACTTAAGGATGAGCTTTTTGCACAAGAATCAGTGGCGAGTTTATACTCTAAGGTTTTAGAGTTTCAGAAATCGAAGCGCGAAGTCTAACGCAGCCGTTATTCTCAGTTGCTGGCTGACAGTAGATCAACGGGGAGCCTTTGATTCTCGTTTTAAGGCATCGGTTATCATACAATGAGTGAAGGAATTGCTGAGTAAGTGTATCGTATAACAACGGTGTAGTACTGACTTTGCGATAGCTGAATAGATAGCGTAAGTTAATGACATCTAGCGCAGGCTAGCTTCAAGGATTAAGCCATTTAGAAAGCAAGTATGGCAAGAAACTTATTTTTAGATGCTCTGATTAGTAGAGAAGATTTTGATGTTCAGGATGAATCGCAGATCTCCCAGGGACCTCATAAAACTAGTTTAAGCTATAGTGACTTTAAAATCCCCGGTTTTTTCTTTGCGTCTTTAAGGAAGCCTGATTTTCAAAGAGAAACAAGTGAATGGGATACTGAAAAAGTATGTGATTTAATCGCAAGCTTTCTTGATGGCGATTTGATTCCAGCAGTTATTCTTTGGAAGTATGCAGATAGCTATACCTTTGTTATAGATGGTGCTCATCGAATTAGTGCTTTAGCAGCATGGGTTAATGATGACTATGGCGACGGTAAGCTTTCAAGAAAGTTTTTTGATAATAGTATTCCTGAAATTCAAATTGATAATGCAAAGAAGGCTAGAGAGCTAATTAATACAGAGATTGGAGCATTTAAGCATTATGAAGAGTCTTTGTTTGAGCCTGATTTAGCGGAAGACAAAGTTAAAAAGAGGTTAAAAACCTTGGAACGAGAGCTATCGATCTTCAGTGGGTTAATGGAGATTCGAGAAAAGCAGAAGACTCTTTCTTCAAGATAAATCAAAAATCTACTCCTCTCAAAGATACTGAGATTGCAGTCCTTAAATCTAGAAGAAAACCTTCTGGATTATGTTCAAGAGCTATTCGTCGAGGAGGTCAAGGCTATAAATATTGGAAAACCTATAATCCCCAAATAGCTGATGATATTCAGAAAGAGGCAGAAGAGGTTAATAAACTTATTTTCGAGCCGATATTAACTAGCCCTATTAAAAGCCTTGATCTACCTCTTGGTGGGAAAGATCATGAAGCCAGCTCGTTATCTATGATCTATGAATTAGTTAGCCTTTTTAAGAGTGATAAAGAGGTCGATGATGAGAATGGGGATAAAACACTTAGTTTGTTGAAATCCATCCGTAAAGCCTTGAGGCGAGTAAATGATATTCATCCTTCTTCGTTAGGTCTTCATCCTATAGTCTACATATATAGTAGTAACGGTCATTTTCGAGTAAGTTGTTTTCATGCGGTTATTGAATTCTCTAGAAGATTAGACCAGAAACGTAAACTAGACATTTTTACAAGACATCGTGCCAACTTTGAGTTAATATTGATGGAATCCGACAATATTATCCAGCAAATTGTTAGGAAGGTACGGCAGGCAAATAAGGCAATAGTACCTATTGTTGATTATTTTGATGCGATTCTTGATGAGTTGAATAAAGGTGTTTCTCCTGAAGATGTACTAAGAAACGTAGTTTTACAAAAGAAATTTTCCTATTTAGTTTTGTCAGTTGAACAAGCAGAAATCCAATCTTCTTCGTTTTCCAAAGATACCAAGAGTGCTGCTTTTATTAGAGAGGCAGTAAAGACTGCACCTTGCTGTTCAATTTGTGGTGGATTGTTACATACAAAGTCAATTCAAATCGACCATAAAATACGAAAACAGGATGGTGGGACCGGAGCTTTAGAGAATGCTCAGTTGTCTCACCCCTACTGCAACAGTACTTACAAAAACTAAAGTCTGAAATAATACAAGCCTTACACAGAGTATTTGCTCTTGCTCTTGCTTTTGCTATTCTCTCACGAGGGTTTATATTTCGGAGATGTATACTACAGGCATCTATAACCCTAACTTTTCCCGTATCACATCCTCTTTATCTCTGAATCCTACCAGCACGGCTGCTCCATCCTTCACGAAAAGCGGTCGCTTGAGAAGCATCGCATCCTTGGCAAACGCCTCAATCCACTGCTGGGAAGCCCAAGTCTGCTTCTCGTCACCTAGCGCCCGGTAGGATTGACCTGAAGTGTTCCGCATCGGCTTAGCACCTAGAGTATCCACCCAACTTTGGATCGTTTCACGGGTTGGTGGATTTTCCTTTGTATTAATAAAGTCGTACTCAACACCCTTCTCTTCGAGCCAGTTGAGAGCCTTCTTGCAAGTGGTGCAATTTGGTATTCCGTAAACTTGAATAGACATAACGTTTGTTAATCAACATTAACTACTATGCAATGCACCCAATATTTTTAACCATTTCCAATGCCTCTAGGCAACCTAGACTTACTAAAGCCCTCACTGCTATTAAAGCTATGTGCAACTTAAATGCCGACTAGCCGATATCCCACCATAGAGCCAGGTTTCTGTCAGACAAACTTTTTAAGCTACTGAAATACCTGAATATCCTCTCTTGTGAGTCCTGATCAAAAAGATAAAGTTGTGGATGAGCGGGACACCAACGAAAATCGTCCTTTGGGTGTGCAACGACCTTTTCGAGCCGCCTTGCTCCTGTTGGCGGGACTCCTCCTCATCCTGGGTATTCTCTTTAGCTGGGGTTCGTTAAGTATGATTCAGATGCCTGGGGAAAGCTATCGAGGAGAGTTACCACCCTTAACCCAAAAAGAAGTGGCGCTCAGGGATTCCCTTCAACGGGATGTAGAAAAGCTGGGGAGTGAAATTGGGGAACGGAACTTCCTACACTACAAGGAACTAATGGCGGCGGCTGATTTCCTAGACGCTTCATTCGCTCAAGCTGGGTATAAAGTCCAGAGGCAAGGATACACCATTGACAACCAGACCTACTACAATCTTGAAGTCGAAATCCCCGGTACTCAACGAGCTGACGAGATTGTTATCGTCGGCGGACACTACGACTCAGTATCTGGTAGTCCTGGTGCAAATGACAACGGCACTGGCGCTGCTGCCACTTTAGAACTAGCGCGTCTATTTGCTGGGAAAAAGCCTCAAAGAACCTTACGGTTTGTTGAGTTTGTTAATGAGGAGCCGCCTTTTTTCTTCTCAGAAGGGATGGGGAGTCTGGTTTATGCGTCTCGATGCAAACAGCGCTCTGAAAACGTCGTTGCCATGCTCAGTCTGGAAACGATCGGGTACTATTCTGACAAAATTGGTAGCCAAAAATATCCTTTACCTGAGCTATCCTCCATCTACCCGCTCCAGGGGAATTTCATCAGCTTCGTCGGCAATGTCGCTTCCGAGTCACTGGTAACAGATGCGATCGCGTCTTTCCGTCGTCATACCAAATTCCCGTCTGAAGGGACTGCACTGCCAAACGAAATTACTGGTGTAAGTTGGTCTGATCAGTGGTCATTCTGGCAGCAGGGTTATCTCGGAATAATGGTGACGGACACCGCACCTTTTCGTTATCCCTACTATCACACCGCAAATGATACCCCCGACAAAGTTAACTACGAAAGCCTCGCACGGGTAGTGGCAGGTTTGGAATATGCGATCGCGGATCTATCAGGATTGAGCCAACCAGAGTAGTAAATCCACAATTCAGTTATCTCCTTGCTCATTGATTATTTCAACACGACTGCCGATACCGAACCCAAAGAGAAAGATTGTCGTTTCTCCCTAATCTGTGTTCATCTAGACAACCTCGCTTAGCACGAATCCCCTTCTCAAGACATACAAGATTTTCTGCCAGAATCTTATTTGTCTAACCCTCGTCTTACTTTGTTATAAGCGATCGCTCTAACATTTTTTACTTTTGGTAGAAGTTCAAATTGATAGAGTTTCTTATCTTTAAAGATAAGAAAATAAACTATTTCTAATCGTGACCTACTAAGAGCTTAGAGCATTTAGGAGTCATTGAGGTATTAATATGAGCGAGTACATCACTTTCTGCTTTTTGGTTCTATCGTTACTGGGTTGGGCGCTTTCTGAGTGTCTGCTCTTTTTGACCTGATTTTAATGCGGTAAATCATCTTGAGGAACTTATGCTCGACTCTCTTTTACGTTCATTTTCTGACTCTAATATCAATACAGCAGTTCACCCTATAGAAGTGGCAACTGTACTAGACGTTATTCCTGAAAATACTTCTCGTTTAAATTTATCTCAAGCTGAGTTACATAGCCCTGCTATGAACGCGACTGTATTTTCAACAACCAAAGGCAGTGTTTCAGCTATAGAGTTTGGGGAAGAACTGATTTTGTTCAATATAGCTGGGCAAGAAAAACCAGTAGTTTTAGATATAGATACGCCGCTCGAAAGAGTAAAGCAGTTAATTCTGAGTTATATTCAATAACTTAGGAAATCCGAGAGTGTAGGTAAAGAAAAAGAGTACTCATGAATTCAATTAAGCTAAGACTTCTCGGCGATGGTAGACGCGGTTATCGGCAACTTATCAGATTCTCTACAGTTGTGGTGGACAAGGGGAATTTGATTATTGATTGCCCCATACCCGATGATGCAAAAGCTTTGCACCAACAGTTTGCTTCTGATTTATACCGAATTGCGTCTCGGCTAAAAGTTATCCAAACTGTCGAAATTAAAGGCAATGGAGAAACCCTTTACGAGCCGTGCCCAGTTAGGATAATTTTTTAATAAGCTGATATGCATTGTAAATTTTATATTGAACAAGCCTTGCTTTTTGTCACTGTTAACCGTTGACTGACAACCGTCAACGGCTAACAAAGAAGGGATTGCAATCAAGCAAGCAACTTAAATGGCGCTGCCGCTTACTCTTGATGACTACGCAGTTGCTCCACGATATAGTCCTCGATTTCTTTTCTGTCTCTAGCAGTTGCCCCTCTTTGATAATTTTTCCCCGCTTCTTTGACAAACTTGCGCTTCTCGTTAGACGAGGTGGTTCCTTTCGAGCGTGAGCCTTTTACTTTTTCTTGTAAGGCAATCCATGTCTGTTCACCCATCGCTTCGCCTATCTGAACGAGAGCTTCTGGCAGCAATCTTTGAGCTTCTTTGCGAAAATCCTCTTCGGTTTCCAAGTCTGATAGTTCAATTTGTCCGAAATCGATCCTGATTTGCTCTTTTTGCATCTGGAATAATCTTGATCCCTTAAGTAGCGCGAATTAACACTTGACACAGGAAAAAATCTTATTGTGTTTTTCGTGTTAATAAGCACCAACATAAGGCTTAAATTGTTTTTTTAGAATATAGCAATGTTTATTGCCTTATTACGTTCTAATGTGAAAGTTGACCGATCCAAATACGCGATCGCCTTCTCTAATGCCTTAAGAACGACCAACAACCAACAACTAACTACCTTTTCGCCCAATCAGCCAGTAAGTAAGCATTTCTCCCTTACCCTTAACCAGGGTAGTACCTCGCTCTTCAAAAACATACTTATCGCGTAACTGCTCATACGTTGTCGTCGTGACTTGAATTCCTCCTGGCATACCTTGGGATTCCATGCGACTAGCAACATTCACTGTATCGCCCCATAAGTCATAGGTGAACTTTTTTGTACCAATCACACCTGCTACTACAGGCCCCGTATTGATACCCATGCGGAGGCGGAACGGTTCATCGTTGTCGCGTTTGAAGTGACTGATTGCCTGTTGCATATCCAGTGCCATTTCTGCGATCGCTTCTGCATGGTCAGCTCTAGGTTTGGGCAAACCACCCACTACCATATAGGCATCGCCAATCGTCTTAATCTTCTCCAAACCGTGCTTTTCGCTGAGTTGATCGAACTCAGAGAATATCCGGTTGAGTAAAACTACTAATTCTCTGGGAGGAATCTGAGCAGAAATTTCTGTAAAGTTAACCAAGTCAGCAAACAAAACCGTCACTGAAGCAAAACTATCCGCGATCGTACTTTCCGCCAATTTCAGCCGCTGCGCGATCGGCTCCGGTAAAATATTCAACAGCAGTTCTTCAGCACAGGCTTGTTGATAGCGGAGTGCTTCTTCCCAAACCTTACGCACCGTCACATCAACAATACTGCCTTCGTAGTAGAGTAGTTCCCCATCAGCATCACGAACAGCGTGGCTATTTTCCGAAATCCAGATAATACTGCCATCTTGACGGAAAATTTGTAACTCAAAATTTGATACCCGATCCTGTGCGTCCATTAGCGCCCAAAACTCCCCTCGGCGTTGGGAGTCAACGTAAATTTGCTCACTGATAGCCGTCGAATTGGCAATCAAGTCTTCAGGAGACTTGTAGCCGTAAATTCTGGCTAGTGCTGGATTCGCACTGAGATAACGCCCATCCGGTGTTACTTGAAATAGCCCCTGATCAGAATTCTCAAAAATGCTGTGATACCGTTCCTCAGCTTGCCGCAGAGCATCAAGCGCCTGCTTACGCTCAGTGATATCGCGCACAATGCAGACGGCTTCATCAACACCGCTCTTGACAATCCGTGCCTCAAAACTATGAACCCCATCAGCCTTTTCTAGTTCATGTTCATAGGTTTGTAGCTCACCCGTTTCGACAGCTACCCGAACTAGGCTAAGCAACTGCTCTCTTACCTCCTCCTGCATCGGCACATCACGCAAATTCTTCCCAATCAACATTTCGGGTGGAACCAGCAAGTCATCTGCTTGTGCCTTGATGTCTAAATAGGTGCCATCCACCCGATGGCGAAACATCCGATCAGGCATGGCATCCAAAAGTGCCCGCATCCTTTCCTCGCTTTGCCGTAGAGCCTCGGTTGCTAGCTTACGCTCGGTAATGTTCATCGCCACACCAACCATGCGTATTGGCTTACTAGTAGGGTCGCAGTAAACCTGACCTTTGTGTCCTACCCAATTTAGGGTTCCGTCTGGCCAAATTACCCGAAATTCGATCGCGTAATCTCTTCCTTCTGTAAGCGCACAAGCCACCGATTGAGCCACATACTCACGATCTTCTGGATAGACAGAATCCAGAAAGGCTTCATAGGTAGGATGATACATACCCAGAGGCAAACCAAATACGGGTCCGAGTTGGTCAGAATAGACGACCTCATTGGTCATGATATTCCAGTCCCATGTCCCCATCTGGGCAGCTTCCAGGGCTAATCTGAGCCTTGCTTCACTCTCCTGCAACGCGGCGGCAGCTTGCTTAAGCTGGGTAATATCATGCACGACGACGCAGAAAACCTTCCGACTCCTGTAGGAGATTAGGCTAACACTGGCAGAAACATCAACAAGAGAGCCATCTTTGCGGCAGTGCTGCGTTTCGCTTAGATAAAGATGTTTTTCCCTTAAAATCTGCGAAATTCTTACCTCTAGAACGTCTCGATCAATAGGCACAAGATCGTAAAGAGTCAGCTCCAGAATTTCCTCAGCAGTATAACCGAGTAAATTGAGGTAGGTAGAATTGGCTTCCAGAACACGCTTGGTGACGGCATCAATGAGATACAAGCCTTCTGCACTCTGCTCAACAACAGCCCGATAGCGTTCTTCGCTTTCCTTAAGCGCTTCTTCTGCTCGTTTTCGTTCACTAATGTCTCTTAACGTAATCGCTATGCCATCGCTTAAGGGGACAACTTGATGGTGAAGCCAGGAGGCTTGCACTTGTGGTGTTGAAACCGGAAACTCTTCTTCTAAGACAATTCCCGTTTCAACAACCTTGATATATTTCTCCAACAAGCCAGAGGTGCGATTGAAGGGCAGAAGTTCATACATTCGCTTACCAAGCACCTGTTCTTTGGTCATCGAAATCATCTGTTCGCCGTTGGCGTTGAGGTCAGCGAAGGTAAAGTCGATAATGTGCCCTACCTCGTCTCGTAAACTCTGGAAGATGAAAAAGGCATCAAGACTACCCTCAGCCGCTGCCCGAAATCGCGCCTCGCTCTCCCGTAAGGCTTCTTCTACCCGCTTGCGAGCGGTGATATCACGCGCCATCCAGAGAACTGTATCGTCTGAAATTGGTGAAATACTAGCCGTTAACCAAACTTCTTGTTTCCCAATTGCAGGACGGCTGTACTCAACATTAACAGTCTGCCGAGTGAAGAGAGCTTGTTGGATGCAGCGAAGAAAGGTATCCGCTTGCGATCGCTCAAAAAGTTCGTGTACTGTCTTCCCAATCAGTTGATCAGCAGGTTTGTATAAAAGTGAGAGATTCGTCGGTGCAATTTTGAGATAGCGCCCTTGAGCATCAAGGACGATGACAACATCCGTAATTGTGGCGAACAAGGCATGGAGTTCTGCTTCCGAGTCACGCAGTACTGCCTCGACTCGCTGGCGTTGGGTAATTTCACGCTGTAACTCTACCCTCGCCGCTTCCAATTCACGAGACTTTTGCTCCAACAGCCAAGTTTTATGAACCTCTTGGCTGACTTCGGATAGCATTTCAATTACTACATTAGCGGTCTTGAAGTTCAACTCTTCAACACCTAACCAAGGCAGTGGTTTAATCGGACAATCGCTTCCTCCAACAATTTCAAATTGTCCTGTCGGTAATATTTTCCCAATTCTGCTTGCTTTCCCCACATGGTGATTGGGTTCGACGCGGACAAATCCGCCAGGAGCCTCAAAGCTTTGCCCATAAGCCGCTAGACGCACTCGCTCCACCTCAAAAGATGAGGCAAGTTCCACGGCTTGCTTCCACAGATAAACCTGAGTGTAAGCCGACTCGATTGGGTCAGAGGTTACGCGATCGCATCCATATCTCGCTTGAAAATTCTTAACAAATTGCCGATTGTTGGGGGTGTCTAAACTCTGAAAATAGCTCCAACTGGCGTAGTGACCAACAGCCGCTTCCCCAATCTTCTGGAGTTCTACTTCAGCAACACTGACAGCTAAGATAGGAATCTCTTGGGCTGTAATTCCTGCCTCTTGATATTGGCGATAAAAAGCGAGGTTGCTGTCGCCGTTGAGGGTATTGAAAACAACATCCGGTTTAGCTTGCTGGATTGTGAGAATAATCTCTCGAAAGTCTTGGCACTCTAGAGGAACGTACTCCTCACCAACTACTGTGCCATCTTGCTGTTTGAGTTGAGCTTTGATGATTTTGTTGGCAGTACGTGGGAAGACATAATCAGTTCCTAGAAGATAAAATCTGCTGCCTTTGTTTTGCAGCAGCCAGTTAACGGCTGGCTCAACTTGTTGATTGGGACAAGAGCCAGTATAGAAAATATTTTTGGAACACTCTAGTCCTTCGTACTGTAGAGGGTACCAGAGTTGAGCATTCAACGCTTCAAAGACTGGTAAGACAGCTTTTCGACTCGCAGAAGTCCAGCAGCCGAAGACGGTAGTAACATACTCGTGTTGGATGAGTTTTCGCGCTAAGCTTTCAAAGTAAGCGGGATTAGAAGCACCATCTTCAATGACAGGCTCAATAAGCTTACCGAGGACTCCTCCAGCTTGATTAATTTCTGTGATCGCCATGAGTTCCGCCTCAACTAGAGGCGTTTCACTAATGGACATCGTGCCGCTAAGAGAATGCAAGATGCCAACTCTTATAGGTGACAAAGTTGGGTTTTTGGCTGCTGACATGGATTGTAAAAATTTTGTTACTTAAAGCAACCCTTTACCGATATCTCTGCACCCAGTTATCTATACTTCTCTATCCTGGCATCTGGCTCAGCAATCAGGCTTAACCAACACTTCATACATTGAATCTACATAGAAGATGGGGAGGTGAGGAGATGGGGAGACCGTTTGAGCTTGGGTGATGGCGCAAATTCTTGCAAATTCTCTCAAATGCATCGCACAGTCTCTTGCTGCGGTAGTCTAGATCAAGTGACTCCATTCGCTAGTTTTCAATTGCGATCGCTCTATGTCCTCCACTGTTACCACTCCTCTCCGCACGATTCGTATTGGTTCTCGCAAAAGTCAGCTCGCTCTGGTTCAAACTTACTGGGTGCAAGAACAACTGCAGAAACACTTTCCTGATCGCACCTTTGAAGTCCAAACCATGAGTACCCACGGCGACAAAATCCTGGATGTTGCCTTGTCGAAGATTGGGGATAAGGGGCTGTTTACCAAGGAACTAGAACTTGGAATGCTCAGCAATGACATTGATTTTGCGGTTCATTCCCTAAAAGACTTACCTACCAACTTGCCCGAAGGATTGGTATTGGGAGTTGTTACGGAACGGGAGAACCCCGCTGATGCTCTGGTGGTGCATGAAAAGCACAAAGATAAGCAGATTGATACCCTCCCAGAAGGGGCAGTTGTTGGGACTTCTTCGCTACGGCGGCTGGCACAACTGCGCTACCACTTCCCTCACCTAGCCTTTAAAGATATCCGGGGCAACCTGAACACGCGCTTGGCAAAACTGGATGAAGGGGAATACGACGCAATTATTTTGGCAGTCGCCGGATTGCAGCGACTCGGAATGGGCGATCGCATTCACCAAACTTTACCACCAGAAGTTTCTCTTCATGCTGTCGGGCAAGGGGCTTTGGGGATTGAATGCCGCGCTGGTGATACCGAAGTCTTAGAATTGCTCAAAGCGATCGAACATATCCCAACAGCACAACGCTGCTATGCTGAACGGTCATTTTTGCGTAAGCTAGAAGGCGGTTGTCAGGTACCGATTGGTGTTAATACTCATTTAGATGGGGAGACTCTTACCTTAACGGGTATCGTCGCCAGTGTAGATGGCAAGCAGTTGGTAAAGGACACGCTTAGCGGTGAAGCAAGTCAGGCTGAACAACTGGGGATTGAACTCGCAGAACGGATGCGGCAACAGGGCGCACAAGAAATTCTAGAAGCCATTTTTGCTGAAATTCAGCGCGGCTAGAATCCTGATTTGCCAATCTTGAAGTAACTCAGGTTGGAGCAATAGCCATAAGTTACAGGATGCGATCGCCTCTTGATTAGGAATGGGCGATCGCATTTTTTTTAAACAATTGGCAAATTGAGCAAGAATTTACAATCTTATACAAAGGCAACTTCGATAAGCTTTCCTTGGAGTCACTCAGGAGAACCTCAAATGGAAAGTAAGATGACGGGGAAAGTCGCAATCGTCACTGGCGGTAGTTCGGGTATTGGTCGGGCAAGTGCGATCGCTTTCGGCGAAGCCGGGGCAAACGTTGTTGTTGCAGCCCGTCGTGAGGCAGAAGGAGAAGAAACAGTAAAACTCATCAGAGAAGCGGGTGGTGAGGGGCTGTTTGTCAAAGTAGATGTAACGAAAGCGGCTGATGTTGAGGCAATGGTCAACAAAACAATCGAAGCTTATGGACGATTGGATTATGCATTCAACAATGCAGGTTCTGGGAATGCAGGTGCGATCGTTGATTTAACTGAAGCAGATTGGGATTACGAAGTTAACGTCAATCTCAAATCGATTTGGTTATGTATGAAATATGAAATTCCAGCCATGAAAGAATCGGGTAGTGGTGCAATTGTCAATATGTCTTCTCAAGGAGCATTACTCGGTACTGCAAACTATGGAGCCTATGGCGCGGCTAAGGCGGGTGTAATCGCTTTATCCCGTGCTGCGGCGGCTGAGAATTCTGCTGCTCAGATTCGGATTAACTCTGTAAGCCCAGGTGCAGTAAAGACTGACTTATGGGTAGATGCTCCACCTGAAATGCTTGACCAAGTCGCCGCAGGTATTCCCCTGAAGCGTATTGGTAAACCTGAAGATATTGCTGAGGCGGTAGTTTGGCTATGTTCGGACGGGGCTGGATTTGTGACTGGACATAACTTGGTCATTGATGGTGGATTCACCGCAGTCCAGAAGTAGTAAAAGGCAATGGCACCGATAATTTGAGCGGCGTAAGCAGTTGTTAGAGCGGAGGGAAGAAAGCCCTTATTCAACCCAACTAAGTGATCGCTCTCTAGCACATACGATTATGCGTTCTTTGGGTACTATTATCTGAGACTAAAGGAACACAACAATCAATATGAGAATTCTATTTGTTGCCGCAGAAGCTGCACCGATCGCAAAAGTTGGGGGGATGGGGGATGTTGTCGGGGCGTTGCCTAAAGTTCTCAAGCAAATGGGGCATGATGTGAGGATTTTTATGCCTTACTACGGCTTCTTGCCCGACAAGATGAAAGTTCCTAGTGAACCAATCTGGAATGGCTATGCCATGTTTCAGAACTTTGGTGTCTATGAGACGATTTTACCGGGAACTGATGTCCCTCTATATCTATTTGGGCATCCTTCCTTCCTCGGTCGCAGTATTTACGGAGGGGCAGATGAAGACTGGCGTTTCACGTTGTTTGCTAACGGTGCGGCTGAATTTGCCTGGAACTACTGGAAGCCGCAAATTATCCACTGCCACGACTGGCACACGGGAATGATTCCGGTGTGGATGCACCAAGACCCTGATATTAGTACAGTTTTCACCATTCACAACCTCGCTTATCAGGGACCGTGGCGCTGGCGCTTAGATCAGATGACTTGGTGTCCTTGGTATATGCAAGGTCACAACACCTTGGCAGCAGCAGTTCAATTTGCCGATCGCGTAAACACAGTTTCTCCCACCTACGCCCAGCAGATCCAAACCGCTGAATACGGTGAAACGCTAGAAGGCTTACTGTCGTTCATCAGTGGGAAGACAGTCGGTATTGTCAATGGGATTGATACAGAAAGTTACAACCCCCAAACCGATAAATACATCCCTCACAACTTCACGGCTGATACCCTTGAGCAGCGCAGTGCTAACAAAATCGCCCTGCAAGAAGAAATCGGCTTACAAGTGAACGCCGGAACCTTTCTATTGGGGATGGTAACGCGGTTGGTCGATCAAAAAGGGATTGACCTACTCATCCAAGTTCTCGATCGCTTCATGGCATACACCGATAGCCAATTTGTGTTGTTGGGTACAGGCGATCGCTACTATGAAACCCAAATGTGGGAAATGGCATCCCGTTATCGGGGGCGTCTATCCGCCCAACTCCTCTTTAACGACGCGATCGCCCGACGCATCTATGCAGGTAGTGATGCCTTCCTGATGCCTTCACGCTTTGAACCCTGCGGTATCAGCCAAATGCTAGCGATGCGTTACGGCTGTGTCCCAATCGTGCGGCGCACAGGTGGTTTGGTTGATACCGTTGCCCACCACGACCCCGTTAACCAAACAGGTACGGGCTACTGCTTTGACCGCTATGAGCCGTTAGACTTCTACACTTGTATGGCTCGTGCCTCAGAAGCCTTCCGCTTTAAAGACCAATGGCATACCTTACAGCAACGAGGGATGCAGGAAGACTTTAGCTGGGATAAATCAGCCGTGCAGTACATCAAGATGTACAACGATATCCTAGGATTGCCTCAAGACGAAACACCGCAAGAACAGCAAGAGCAAACGCTAGCTGGCGTTGTTGGCTAGGCTTACAGTACAGTTGACATATACCTGACTCCGTACTGCGTAAGGTATCGAGTCAGGTTTTGGGTAGCCCTGCTTGAAACCGGAGTCAACTGCAATGAAACTTAATAAAATTCTGGCGACTACAGCACTGCTAAGCCTAATCTTGCCAGGAGGTAGCGCTCTTGGCTCTGAGATAGACCGACTCTGGATGTTAACTAAAATTGCTGGTGAGTATGCTGCTGTAGGACAAAAGGATAAAGCCGCAGACCTCCTTGCTCAAGCCCTACCCCTAGTTCAGACGATTTCCGACAACTGCAATAAACCAGAGCCAATTGCTGAGATTGCTCGTCAGTATGCCGCAGCAGGACAGGAAGCGAGAAGTTCACAGCTTTTAGCACAAGCGATTCAGGTTGCTAAAACAGCAACAGGCTGCTTGGGTCACAATGATGAATTTGAAAACTTGGCAGACATCGCTAGTCAGTATTGGGAGGACGGACAATACGACCAAGCGCTTCAGATCATCAGAGAAATAGACGATGGCAAATTCATTGGACTTATGCTGGCTTACTACGCTCCCCAACTGGCAGAAGTCGGACGAACTGACCAAGCGGCTGAGATTCTAGCCGAAGCGATTCAAAGCGCTCAAACTATTGATGATGCAAACTTCAAAACCTTGACGTTGTTTAGAATTGCTGATCACACGATCAAGTTAAGACAAAAAAGCCAAGCTGTTGAAGTTTTGGAGCAGGCTATTCAGGCTGCCCAAAGTATTGATGATGTTTGGTCTAAAGCTGGGATGTTGGTTGAAATTGCTGACAGGTATATACAAGTTGGACAAAAGACTCAAGCGATTGAGGTTCTGTCTCAAGCCCTGTCCGTCACTCAAACTATTGACAATGATGCCGAACGCCACATGGTATTGTCTCAAGTTGCTGGCTGGTATGCAGTAGCAGGACAATACGACCAAGCGCTTCAACTTGCCCAAACCATCGATAACCCCTCGGCTAAAGCTGGGGCTTTGTCTAACATTGCTCGTCAATATGCAGTAGCAGGACAATACGACCAAGCGCTTCAACTTGCCCAAACCATTGATAACCCCTCTGGTAAAGCTGGGGCATTGTCTAACATTGCTCTTCAGTATGCAGAAACAGGGCAATACGACCAAGCGCTTCAACTTGCCCAAACCATTAATGACACTTCCCGTAAAGATGGGGTGTTGTCTAGCATTGCTCGTCAGTATGGAGAAACAGGACAATTTGACCAAGCACTTCGAGTCGCCCAAATGATTGGTGATACAAACGAAAAAGCTATGGTATTGTCTAGCATTGCTGGCTATTACGCAGAAGTTGGACAACTCGATCAGGCTTTTCAGGTCGCTCAAAACCTTGGGGGTACCTCGATTGAGTCGAAAATCGGTACATTAACTCAAGTGGCTTCCAAGTACGCAGAAGCAGGACAACCGGATCGAGCTTTACAAGTGGTCCAAATGCTTCGGGAACTCTCAACGCCTGAGGTGAATGTAACGTGGTTGTTACCTGCGATCGCAAATAGCTATGCAAAGATAGGACAATTTGACCAAGCGCTTCAATTCGCCCAAACGATTGATAACCAATACAGCAAAGCTAGAGCCTTGACTGAGATAGCAAGACAATACACCGCAAGAGAACAAAAGGAAAAAGCTTCGGAACTTCTCGCTCAGGCTCTTCAAATCACCCAAGCAATGGGGTCAGGACAGTAACCCCAATTAGATGACATCACCTACTTCAAATAACATCCTGTAAGACTTTGCGAGTATTTTGCCACGCCCAGATGCCCGCTACTGCCACTACTGCGCTCATGCCAATTAGCACAGTGCGTAAGCCGACGGCATCGGTTAAGGGTCCTGCAATAGCTAAGGGCAAGCTCAGAGCAATATTTACGACATTATTTTGAAATCCAAAGACTTTACCTCGCATCGATTCTTCTGTCGAAGCATGGACAGCAGTTTGCATCGGTACGCCAATCAATGAGGCTCCTAATCCTAATATGGCACTTAGCGTTAATCCCAGCCAAATTTGTTCCGTGAAGGTGAATACCGCTAAGACAAACGCCATGCTGAGAAACCCAATCAACGGTAACGGTTTATGATGAAAGCGATCGCCCCAGTGTCCTAATACCCCAGCACCTAAGACTAAGCCAATTCCGGCGGCAGCTAACAGAAAGCCAAATTGCGTGGGTTTAAGCCCAATCCTTTCTGCCAAACTAAACGCTAGTACCGTTAATGCGGCAAAGACTGAGTAGAGGGTAGTTAGCTGGATCATCGCATTCCGAACCAAGCGATTTTTCCACAAGTAGCTCAGTCCTTCCTTAAAATCATGCCAAGGATGAATCGCTAACTTACTCTTACGAGTTATTTTTTCTTTGATGTTGATGTAAAAGCCACTCGCCGCTGCAACAAGGTACAACCCAGCAACAAAAACCTCTTGACTATCTTCTCCTGCCCAGGTTCTAATCAGACTCAACAACGGTTCTCCAATGGCAAAACCGACAATCAATGAACCCATCATTGTTGTCGTAAATAAAGCATTGGCTGACATCAAATTTTCCCGTTTTACCAATAAGGGAATTGCTGCCTGCTCAGCAGGAGCAAAAAATTGCGTCACGCTAGAGATTAAAAACGTAATCACCAACAGGATGAAAAACTGTTTGGGCAAGAGGGGGATAGCAAGCATCAATATTGCCCGAATTACGTCAGCCGCGATCATCGTTTGCTTTTTAGGGAAGCGGTCAACAAAAATCCCAGCCGCTGAGCCAAATAAAATCGCTGGTAACGTGAAAGCCATCATCACGGCAGAGCGCATTGAATTTTCAAACATCTGCGGTGATTGATAGCTTTCGAGAAGAGAGATTAGCAAAACAAAAAAAACTTTGTCTGCTACTTGGGATAGTAACTGCCCAAACCATAACACCATAAAGGCTCGGTTCTTCAGCAGGGCACGAAATCCACTCTCCAAAGCAGGAGGTTGAGCTGGAAACATAGGAAGGATCGGAAGCCTCTCTTATTCTTTCCCTAGTTTGTGCCTCTAAAAGGCGATGTTGCCAGTTTAGCAGCCAATTTTTTTAGTGGGCTAGGCGGGGAAACCGGAAAAGGTTTTCTGTTCAAAACTTAGTAATAGCTGATGAAAAATTATGCCGTGCTTGTGAAAATTCCATGATAGTGAATTTCCCTCTATAGTCCATAATGACTGACTCTTTCCAGAGCTATTTTCAGGGTTTTTGCTCTGGTGATTGTCTCGTAATGTTAGAACGAAGTGGAGTAGAGAAAGATTTTGCTCTCTATGCCGCTCTCTCAACTGGCCTATTAAGCAAGTTTTCCGATCTTAATACCTGACGACCTACATTTACGCAACATGAATTTAGGGACGGCTACCCGAACATTACCGCTCTCGCTGTTGGTTTTGCCTTAAGGTTTGGTTCTGGGTCTTGGGCAACCCAACCTTGAGATGAGTAGTAGCGCACTTCAAAATGCAGATGTGGACTGTCGGTCTCAGGGCGTCCAGTAGAACCAACTATTCCTAGCGTATCTCCTGCCTTCACCAACTGACCTGCCGCCACACTCACACGACCAAGATGAGCATAGCGGGTTTGGCGTCCTCCCTGATGATTGACAACCACTAAATTGCCGTAACTTCCCTGCTGATCTGCAAACGCTACAGTTCCAGAATCCACTGACAGCACCGATGTTCCAGGGTCTGCTAGCAAATCAATGCCACTGTGAAACCGCGCTTGCCCAGTATTGGGGTCTTGGTGCCAACCATAGCTGAGTGCGACTGTAGCCTCAGAGGGCAACGGGTAAGCAGCAAATCCGGTGAAGCGATCGCTACTTGGACGCGCTCCTGCTGGCGAGCTTGCCCCTGGAATGAAGACTAGCTGAGGCTGTGCTTGACAGCCATTTATCTCGTACAAAACGTCAGCACGGACACCGTAGGAGGCAGCTAAATCTTGCCAACTAGAACCTCTAGGTGCTTGCACACGGATACCGTTGAAAGGAGGAATCAGAATTTCTCTGCCAACTGGCAACGCTCCTCCTCTTAAGCCGGGATTGAGGTTGATTAGCGTCGCGGGAATGAGGTTATATTGATTCGCCACACTTTCTAAGGTTTCACCTGCCGCAACTTTATGGCGAGTTAGGCGAGAAAGAGCGGGTTGCGGACAACCCTCTTGAGCGATCGCAGGATTTACATTTATAGCGATCGCTTGGGTAATCAGGCAGAAAATTGTCGAAAAAACCAGAAGCCAGCCAGATAAAGTCATTGGTATTTACTTACACCTTCATAGCACTCGCAGAATACTGGGAATACTATCCACCGCTTCTAATGTGCGAATTTCATCGAGAGCTTGCCGGAAGTTGCCTTCACGGACATCGTGAGTGACAACGACAATTTCAGCCAACTCGTTTTGGAAGCCAGTTTGTACAACCGATTCTAAACTAACATTGTGCTTGCCAAAGCAAGTCCCTAGGCTCCCGATCACACCCGGACTGTCTTTGGTGAGAAAACGCGCATAAAAGCGAGTTACCAGTTCCGACATCGGGGCAAGGCGGCAGTAGTGTTGATGGGAACAACTCAACAAGGGATGCAGGTGTTCCGTGTTTCCACCTGTTTTCAAAACGGCAGCGATGTTCACAATATCTGATACCACAGCACTGGCAGTTGGGCCAGAACCCGCACCAGGGCCAAAAAACATCACCTGTCCAATCGGTTCACCTTCAACCAAAATCGCGTTGTAGACACCACTGACGCTGGCGAGAGGATGGGTTTGGGGGACAAGTGTGGGATGTACTCTCACTTGCAGCATTTCTGAATCTGGGCTATCAGCTACCAGTGCCGTTTCCTCCCGCTTTGCCACGGCTAGTAGTTTAATCACAAACCCTAGTTTCTGGGCATAGGCAATATCTGCCGCACTGACTTGGCGAATCCCTTCACAAGACACATCTGGTAATTTAATCCGTCCTCCGTAGGCAATTGAGGCTAAGATCGCGATTTTATCAGCGGCATCCAAGCCATCGACATCTGCGGTAGGGTCAGCCTCGGCATAACCCAGTTGCTGGGCATCGGCGAGGATATCATTAAATTCACTCCCTTCCGCTTGCATTCGGGTGAGGATGTAATTGGTTGTGCCGTTGACGATGCCAGTGATGGCGCGAATTCGATTGACACCCAAGGATTGCTTTAGGGGTTGAATCACAGGGATACCACCACCAACAGCGGCTTCTAGCATGACGTAAATACCTGCTTTTTGAGCCGCTGTGAAGATTTCAGCACCGTAACGAGCAATCACGGCTTTGTTGGCAGTGACGATATGCTTACCGTGGGCAATAGCTTTGAGAATAAGCGATCGCGCAGGTTCCAATCCCCCCATTACTTCCACCACAATATCAACTGCCTCGTCGGTGACAATCGACTCCATATCCGTCGTGAGAACGTCTGGCGGTAGTGATACCGTGCGGGGTTTATCTAGCGATCGCACCCCTACTTTATAAATTTCTATCTCTTGCAGCAGGGGATGACGTCCTGCTGGGTTCAGCAAAATCTCTGCCGTTCCCGTGCCAACTGTCCCCAATCCAAGTAAACCAATTTTCAAAGCCACAGCCTTTGTCCTGAATTGCGTTCTAAGAAGTAGACATAACTATGAGTCTTTTATCTAGCCTACTCTGAAGCTATGGACAGTTCTATGGTGCAACCCTAAATTCTTATATGGCAGAAGGCAGAGGGCAGCTATGCATTAGTCACATCTTTCTTAATAAACTCTGACTTGACAGAAGTAACGGTTGTGGGGGAAAGTAATAGCCAAGTTTGTGCAATGTCATGCAGCCGTCGCAGACCTTGCCAAATAGTTTTCA